>CAXQPR010000068.1:0-38581 GCA_964225855.1 Salipiger bermudensis
CGAACACAATCCGCGTTGTTGCCAGCACATGCTGGCCATCCTCTTTTTCCTGAAATGAAATGGATTGACCGCGGTATCCCTCAAAACGATTGGCGACCTCATTCATTTCACGCTGAAAGTCTTCAAACGACTGCCGACTCTCGCAAGGAATCACACTATGAATGGTGTACACAAAATGACCCGAGTCAAACAATTCGGAATCACTCAACGGAGCCATAGCGTTCAGTAACGCGCCCCATCAGGGAGCAAACGGAATTCTTTCCAGACCTCACAGGCCTCACCCTGAAGAAGTTGCGTGAGCTTGATATCTCGCTTGTCTTTGGGCTGTTGCATGTCCTCATTGATCGCCTGATCCGAGAACAAATCGCTGTAATCCGACCATGCAGCGGCGTAGAAAACCGTGCGAATCCCAGCCCAGTAGGCGGTGGCGTAACACATCGGACAACACTCACAGCTGGTGTACATCACACAGCCACTGAGATCCCAGGTTCCCAGCTTTTTGCAAGCCGCCCGGATGGCATTGACCTCAGCATGGGCACTGGGATCAAGATCCCTCACCACACTGTTTCCTGCCGCGGCCACCACCTGTCCGTCCTTGGCGATCACCGCACCGAAAGGCCCTCCCGTTTTGTTGACCACGCCGGCGTCCCGCATCAGCCGGATCGCTTCACGCATCAGCGCCTGATCCTGATCCGATGCCATGGAGTTGCAAACGGCTGACCACAGATTGGCCATGGCCACAGTGCAGGGCAACAGATCGCGATGCCGGCGCCTCAGCCCCCCCGGATCGCAGCACTCACTCCCAATACTGCAAAGCGTCCTGCAACAGCCCCCGGGCCGCGTTGGCTTGCGAGCCTGCTGCACTGAAGGTGACCAAAGCCGCAACCGTTGAGGCGTCCAACCGCTGGTCCATGGCCTGGGCCGCGAACCAGGTTCCGGCCCGAACCAGAAACGTTTCCACAGCGCCCAACACCCGAATGCAGAGCTCGATCTCCTCGCTGTAGTTCGAACACAGCGACTTGATCCCAACGGCAAAACCCGTCGCGGCCTGTTCATCGCCATGCAGCAAAACGAGCGCCTGATGCAGCTGACGCTTGGCCGCTTTCTGGGCCGCGAGGATCGGCAGCATCCGTTGCCCCTGGGAATGGCCCTCCTGCTGCGTTCGCTGCAGATGCTTGACCCCGGCCTCCAGCTGCAACGCCAGTAATTCTTCGATCGCCCGCAGCGCCGCTGGGTAACGATCAAAGCGACAGGCCTGCTCCATCAGCGCCGCAGCATCCATGGGTGTGGCGCCGGCTTTCCCCTGCCCGCCACCAGCCGTCGCGACCGGCTGAAGTTCCCCGTTGTCGTCAAAGCGCAGCGCG
The DNA here is from genome assembly GCA_964225855.1 of Salipiger bermudensis. Taxonomy (GTDB): domain Bacteria; phylum Cyanobacteriota; class Cyanobacteriia; order PCC-6307; family Cyanobiaceae; genus Synechococcus_C. The sequence goes on from CAXQPR010000068.1 coordinate 1,365, forward strand.
ATCGGGCCCCCCGAGGACGGCGACTGGCTCACGCGCAATCGTCCATCCGTGGAGGTTTCGACGATCAAACCAAAGGGAAGATCCACCACCAAGGGCGCTGCTGCTGCTTCCATGCTGGCCCCCGAAGCTCCAGCGGCGGACCACCCCAGGCCCTAGGCGATCAGGCCGTCCATCCCATGGAGCACGTGGGTGACCTGGTCAGCGTTGACCCAGTGAATGCAACCGTCGTCGACATCCGCGATCTGAAACAGGCTGTTCACCCGAGGGTCTCGGGCACCCCCCTCACAAAACACCACCTGCCCCATCCACCAATCACCGTCGTCATGCAGGGCGACCTCCGTGGCTTTGGCCACAATCACAAAATCGCCGGGACGCACGCTGAGAAACACCGGAGCGGCATCCAGAACATCCGGACAGGGGCGAGCAGCACGATCGACGCTCATCAGACACCTCAACCAATACAAATGTTCTAGCGCTCCTTTTCTGGGTTGTCAGCAGCCACCGGCAGGTAGCGACGGGTTGCGTAACGGGCACTGGCTCCCCGGCCACCAACCCGAACGGTTTCGATCAGTTGATCCTGTTCAAGCTGAAAACCATGGGTTGAGACAAGGAGCGACGGGCGCTCCTCGAGCCGCCCAAGCGAACCGGTGCTGCAACGCAGTTGCTGCGCATCCCAGCTGACGCGATAGACCCAGCCGTTCTTCACAAGGCGGTATTGCAAGGGTCGGCCCTTGATGGGCGTCAGATCCACAGGGCGGTAATTGGCCTGCACGAGGCACTGTTCTTCCCAGCGCTGCAGGCTCTCGAGGGGAAGCGGCTGCTGCTGACGCTGCTCGGAACGGTAGTAAGCGCGGCCAACCGGCTCCGACACGGCCCACGATTCAGCCACAAGCACCTGCTCAACAGGCAGAAGGCGATACCGGAACCGACTCAACGCCAAGCCCTGTTGCTCTTGGCCCAACACACCTCGAAACTCAAGACCACAGCGTTGCTGTGGCTGCTGCCAGACCCGCTGGTAAACGCGCCCATCCCGGACCACCAGACGCCGTGACGGCACTCTGGTCCAGGACCACGAAGGCGGTGGGACGAGGAAGTCACCGTCAGCACCACAGGCGGACACCGTCTGAACAGGGCCCGACTGAGTGGGGCCCGACTGAACGGGGACTGCATGAGCCAGCTGCGGCAGCAACCCCATCGCCGCCAAAACGAAACCGAACAGATTCATCCGGGAGCCCTTGATCACAGCAGCAAGGTATGGAGGGCGCAGGGTGCACAACGTGAGCACAGTCACACCGCGCGATGACGCAGCCACAAAGCCCAAGAAGCCCCAAAAAAAGCCCCTAGGGTGAAGCCACTTTTGGTGGAGAGCGATGGCCTACGAGTACCGGGTGGTGGGCGTGAACGTGACGCCGATTCCGGCCCCCGATCCGGTGAAGGCCAGCGAACAACTCAAGGTGTCGAAGGAATTCCTTGAAAAGGAATTTGCCAGCCACTACCAGAACAGCCAGGCCACCAACACCCCCTTACAAGTGCAGAACCTGCTGAACATCTACGGGAAGCGGGGCTGGCAGCACTACTACGAAGGCAAAATCGGCGACCAGGTGCTGCTCTACTTCCGCAGGACGATCGACGCTGAAATCCCCGACGTGGCCTTCACTGCAGAGGAGGAGGCCACCACCCAGATGCTGGCGGTCGAACAACGACCCTGAGGTCATGGGGACAGGTCAGTCATCGATCCGCTTGCGGATCAACTGGCAGGAGCGATCCATCTTGATCTCCCACTTCTGACCTGCCTTGAGAGCTTCAAACTCATAAAGGCCATCGTCAAAGTCGCGGTCAATCACCTCAAAACCCTGTGCTTCCAGACGGCTGGCACAGGCGGCCAAGGTCTGATCCTGAGCATGGGCAGCGAGACCACCCCCACAACACAGAGCCATCAGGCCCAAAAGCCATGCCCGCATGACGCACTCCTGCTTGCTTGAGCCTTTGGTAGCAGCGCTCAAGCCTCGATGCTGTCGGTGAATTCCTGAAAGGCCCGCTTCAACCGCTCCACCGGGGTGTCGGCAGGCGGGCATTCCTGATTGGTGCGTGTGGTGTAGGCCTGAATCAGGCGAGGCTCTGGATCGAGAATGGAAGCCACGGCACCTTTAAACAACACCAGGTTGCTCTGGGTGGTGAGACCGGAGAGGAACGGAGACAGCAGCCATCCACTGGAGGCATTGGCCGCCGCTTCATCAGCATCGACAGCGCGCTTGGGTTGCACCTCGAGGGGCCTCAGCAACTGATAGGCCGGCGAACCGTCGCGATCCGTGGTGTTGCGCAGGCGGGCGATCACCAGTTGCCCGCTGCAGAGCAACAGCAGCTTGATGGTGCCTTCAGCCAGCAAGGGCAGAAAAGGCGCATCAACTGCGGCTGCAGCCTGCTGAGCGACTGGATTGACAGAGCCGTTCTGACGGACGCCATTCACCACCGGGCCTGGCATGGAGACGACCTCATCGCGACATATAGCGAATCGTAAAGCTGAGAGCTCGACTGCGTAGTCTGGGCGGCTGCTAGTGACTGTTCATGGCCCTCGAGCAACTGCGCATCGCTTCCCGTCGAAGCCAGCTGGCCATGGTGCAGACCAATTGGGTGAAGGCCGAACTGGAGAAGGCGCATCCCGGCCTGGCCATTTCCGTGGAAGCCATGGCGACCCAGGGCGACAAGATCCTGGATGTGGCACTGGCCAAGATCGGCGACAAGGGCCTGTTCACGAAGGAACTGGAAGCCCAGATGCTGGTGGGCCGTGCCGAGATTGCCGTCCACTCCCTCAAGGATCTCCCCACCAACCTGCCGGAAGGCCTGATGCTGGGCTGCATCACGGAACGGGAGGATCCCGCCGACGCATTGGCCGTGAATGCCAAGAACGCGCAATACAAACTGGAAACACTGCCCGCGGGATCCGTGGTGGGCACCAGCTCCCTGCGTCGCCTTGCGCAGCTGCGTCACCACTACCCCCACCTTGAATTCAAGGATGTGCGTGGCAATGTGATCACCCGCCTCGAGAAGCTCGATTCCGGCGAATACGACTGCCTGATCCTCGCCGCCGCAGGTCTCACCCGCCTGGGCTTCGGCGATCGCATCCACCAGATCATTCCCAGCGAAATCTCTCTGCACGCAGTGGGCCAAGGCGCCCTGGGCATCGAATGCGTGGAAGGCAACCCGGAAGTGCTCGAAATGATCAAGGTGCTGGAGCACGCTCCCACCGCCGCCCGTTGTTTGGCAGAACGGGCGTTCCTGCGCGAACTTGAAGGAGGCTGCCAGGTGCCGATCGGTGTGAACACCGTGATCGATGGCGACACCCTGACGCTCACCGGCATGGTGGCCAGCCTCGACGGCAAACGCCTGATCCGCGATCAGGCCAGCGGCACCACCGCAGATGCTGAGGCCATCGGCAAACAACTGGCTGACACGCTCAAAGGCCAAGGTGCCGGCGAGATCCTCAAGGAGATTTTTGAGGAAATGCGTCCTCAGTGATCAACAGCTGATCCCCGCTTCAGCGGGTGATCATCACCGGAGTGCCCACGTCCACCAGGTCATAGAGCTGCTGGACGTGGGCATTCAACATGCGTACACATCCATTGGAGACAGCAGCGCGGATCTTCACCCAATGGGGCCAAGGGGTGCCGTGGATTCCAAACTGATTCTCCCCTTGCTGCAGGAAACCGATCCAGCGGTGTCCCAGGGGACCACCAGGACCGGTGACGGGATGCACCTTGCCTGACTTGGTGCTCTGGTACTGCGGATTGATCCGCATGTTCTCCACTTTGAAGATCCCTGCCGGGGTCGGAGTTTTCGGATCGCCGATGGCCACAGGCCAACGGCCTAGTTGCTGGCCATTGCGAACCACGCTGATCCTGCGGCTGGCCAGATCGAGGTGAATGCGGGTTTCTGTTCCCGCGGTGAGACTCGCCAACTGGGGATCAGCCGCTCTGGAGGCAATTGGAGACGCCACAGACACCGCCAGCGCAGCCGCCAACACAGCTACAGACGAACGGCAAACCGACACAACGCGAATTGACATGAGACCCGCTAGACCCGCTGGTCTCAACCTAAATATCGCTCAGAGAAAAAACAGCACTGACGGCATGAAGACAAAACAAAAGCGGGGTCGCCCCCGCCAGATCTGAATGAAGAGGCCTAGGCCTGACCTCAGTCGACCAGCTTGGGGTCGATCTCAGCCATGTAGCGGGCCTCGCAGCTCTTGATGATCTCCACCGCTTTCTCGGTGCCGAAGAAACCGTTGACACTGCAGGTGCCAGGCTTCTTCAGATCCTTGTAGTGCTCCCAGTAGTAGGTGGTTTCCTTCTTCCAGTGGTCACCAAGGTCTTCCCAGCTCTTGATGTGATCCATGCGCTTGTCATCAGCAAGCACGGCGATCACTTTGTCGTCGACCTCGCCGCCGTCATCGAAGGTCATGATGCCGATGATGCGGGCTTCAACGATGGAGCCAGGGATCAGGGGCTCAGTCACGCCCACGATCTCGATGTCGAGGGGATCGCCATCTTCGTCCCAGGTGCGGGGAATGCAGCCGTAGGCGAAGGGGTACGCGAGGGAGGAGTAGCCAACGCGGTCGAGCTTGAGATGACCGGTCTCGGTGATCAGCTCGTATTTATTGATCGTGTTGGAGTTCAGCTCCACGATCGTGTTCAGGCGCAGCTCCGCCTCATCAGCGAAGGCCGGCAGCACGTGCAGCAGGTTGGGCATGCTGCGGCTCGGAGCCTGGTCGAGATTGGCCATGGGGGGCGATGGACAGCGCCGCCGATCCTACGAGTCACACCTGTTGCCACCGTCTGCGACCCGGCCACCGCCTGCAGCGCGGAGCTGTGACCAGGAACACACAACCGCCATGGACGAGGTCACCATGAACGTCACTACGGCTGATCGATCAGCCGCATCAATCCACCAGCTCCACCCCCTTGCCTCGGTAAAAGGCGAACCGTTCACGGATCGCCTCCGCCGCAGGCTTGGGGGTCTCATAGCTCCAGACCACATCCCCCAGCACCTCTCCATCCACCACCACATCCCAATAGCGGGCGGTTCCTTTCCAGCCACACACCGTGGTGAGGCTGGAATCACGGAAGTACTCGGCCCGCATCGCAGCACGGGGGAAATAGGGGTTCCCATCCACCATCTCAAGGTCGGTGCTTTCGGCAATCACAGTGCCCTTGAAGATCGCTTTCATCGCCTGAGTGCAGATCGGACCGTGATTGTGACGCAGGCAACGCCGCAATCGAGAGGCCAAGCGGCGTGCTGCCGGTTAGCCGAACCAGAGGCGATCGCAACCGCAACGCTCAGCACATAGGGTCATGCCCTGCTCAGCCCCAGTGGCCCAATTCATGGTGGAGCTCTATTTGGAGGCGCGCCTCCATAACCGCATCTCCGATGCCGATTACCGCGCTCTGTTGTTGCGCCAGGACCTTGATCAGCAGGAGCAGAAGCTGCGGCAGACCCTGCTCCAACTGATCGATTCCGGCTCGATTCGGCTTGACACTGCAGCCACCGCTGCCTGAAAGCGCTAGCAGTGAGGGAGCCCTGGCGAACGGAGCCAGCCCGAGATGCTGATCACAACCACCCCCAACGTGGAAGGCCAGCAGGTGATTCACTACCGGGGTCTTGTGACCGGTGAAGCGATCATCGGAGCCAACATCTTTCGCGACCTGCTGGCCAGCATGCGAGACATTGTTGGTGGCCGGTCCAAGGCCTACGAGGAAGCGCTGGAAAAAACCCGGCATGCCGCCACCGAGGAGATGATCAGCAGGGCCATCGCCCTCAAGGCCAATGCTGTGATCGGCGTGGATCTGGACTACGAGGTGTTTGGAGAAGGCGGAATGATGCTGGTGTCTGTGAGCGGCACCGCCGTGCTGCTGGATGGGCAGATGCCGCAGAGGGATCTCCCACCCACCCGGCACTAATTTCCTACGCCTAAAAAATAAGCACAAACGCCCACAGCCAACGGGCTGTAGAGGGACCATCCTGGGCCCACGGGCATCAAGCCTGACTGGGATGGGGACAAAGTCGAGGCCGGGGCCTCGGCTTTTTTATGGGTCAGCCGAAGGTGCTGCCGTTCCACCCCCAGGCACTGGCCTGCACATCATCAAAACCGATGTAGATGCGATTGGCCGGGATGCCGGTGCGCGCACTGATCAGCTCACTGAAGGCCGCCGTCATCGCCGGGGGTTTCAAAGCACCGATCGACTTGACCTCCACATAGGCGCAGGGATCGGTGCTGCCTGCGAAGGTCATGGGCACCCCGGTCTCCATCAGTGTCATCACATAAGCCTCAGGCTTACCGGTCTGCTGCGCGAGCAAGGCCGACAACTGCTTGAGCAGAGCATCGGAGTCCTCCACAGAAGCCAGGGAAGTGCGCACGTTGATCAGGGGCACGGGCGACCGAGCAGCAATCCCGGCATCTTGCCATCGTGTTGGGGCATGGAAAACGGCAGATGCGCGTGAAGATCTGCGGCATTCGTCGACCCGAAGACGCCCTGGCAGCAGCTCAGCTGGGAGCCGATGCCGTTGGGGTTCTGGTGGGCCAGGTCCACCCGAGCGCCCATTTCATCAGTGCAGCCGACGCCCGCGCGATCCTTGCGATGCTTCCCCCCTTCGTGAGTGGCGTGCTGGTCAGCCACCTCAGCGAGCCCAGCGAACTACTGGCGCTGATCGACGAGGTGCGTCCAGCTGCTGTGCAGATTCACAGCCCGATGGCCGTTGATGCGGTGGCCCAGGTCCGTCGCCTCCACCCTGGTCTGACGCTGATCAAAGCCGTGCACTGTGAACAGGGAAACGCCGTGGCGCTGGTGGAGCGCTACGCCGCCGTGGTGGATGGGGTTGTGGCCGACAGCAGCAATCCCAGCACCGGCCAGGTGGGTGGCACCGGCCTCACCCATGACTGGACCAAGACCGCTCGCCTGGTGCAGCAAAGCCCCACCCCGGTGCTGCTGGCCGGTGGACTCAACCCCAGCAATGTGCAGCAAGCGATTGCCACGGTGAATCCCTGGGGGGTGGATGTGAACAGCGGCGTCAAAGGCAGTGACGGTTTTCAATGTCTCGAGCGCATGGCTCAATTCATTGCTCTTGCCAAGAGCCATGAAGGAAGGAGCAGATCACCGAGCCAGCGCCGATAGCGTGATGGGCGACCTGCTCACCACCTCGGTGTTTCAACCCAATGACCCCCGGTTCTGGAAGGCCTTGGTGGGGGTGGTGTCTCTGGTGGTGAGCTGCGGGCTGGCCTGGCTGATGCTGCAGCTATGAATCGGGATGATCTGATCAAGGGCTGCCGCATGTTCGCGATCAAGATCGCGATCTACTGGCTGGCCAAATTGGTGATCTGTCAGATCGATGGGTCGCGACTGATCTGCTCTCTGATCGCCAAAGGCTTCTGGCCTTGCGTCGCCACCTTTGCCTTCATGGACTTTCTCGCCATACCTCAGCTCCGCAAGCTGATACGACGCTGGAAAAGCAAACGAGATCAGCGCCTGAACAGGAATCAGCCGTTGTGAACGGCGCTGGCCTGCTCATGAATCTTGGTCATCGTGCCGTCGAGTTGGGCGATATCGCTGAGACCGTTGGCATCAAACCAGGGAGCTGTCGCCCAATCGAAGCCTTCCCCAAAGGTGTTGTCTGGCGCCACGACATACCAATGGCAATCCGCATCGGGCACATCAACCGCGCACTGTGACCAGTCGGCCTCCCACTGGGGCACCTGCACCCACATCACCGCAGCAAGCAGAACTGAGACCAGAGCGCGAAGCATGATTCCCGTGCTGAGACGCCCGACCATAACGCGCTCACGCTGCGAGCACGATCACAGCGTGAGCGAATGATCAAGGCCGGCTCGGCCTGCCCCATCCTTGGCGGGGCTTTTGATGGCCTTCAGGCTTTGACCTTGCGGAACTGACGAATCTCACGACCCAGTTCCCGCAGGCCATACAACAGACCAATCAGGGTGAGGGTGGAGACACCAGTGATCACAGCCGTGTCCCTCAGGGCCGATGGATCGGCGATCAAAGATGACAACGCGGAGGTGAAGACGGTCATCGCAACACCAAAGCAGCTGTTTCGTTCTTAGCAACGGTGATTGAATTCAGGACAGTGACATTCGGGCCGTTCGCCCCAGCACGGATGCGACCTGCACACGGCCTGCTCCTGGCCTTCAGCCTCAGCCAGCTGCTGGCGCTTCCGGCCAACGCTCAGGTCAACAGCAGCAGCAACAACAACCCCGACCGAACCGTCGACGAGCGACTTGAAGCGTTGCGCAACTTTCGCCTCGACATCAGCGAAGGAATCACTCAAAACAGCTACGTGGAAGCCCACCACACCCTGCTGGGCCTCTACTGGAGCCAGGTGGCCGACGACCGGGTTGAGGACCTCCCCCCCGTGACCCTGTTGCGCGGCAACGAACGCTTCTCCGCTTGCGGAAAAAGCCGCAGGCAGAACGCCTACTGCCCGGAATCCAATGAGATCAGCCTCAGCACCCGGGGGATGCAGCGCACCCAGCGGTTTTCTCAAACCCGCGAACAGCTGCTGGCTGTGACGGTGCTGGCCCATGAATGGGGGCATCACGTCAACCACCACAGCAATCGCGGCAGCTACAGCAGGCGGGAGGAGGATGCCGCTGATTGGCGCGCCGGTCGCTATCTGGCCTGGTTGATGCAAAACGACGCTCTCAGCGTCAAGGCCTTCACGGATGCCGCCAATCTGTTTTTCAGCATCGGCGATTTCCACCTCAACTCACCTCACAACAACCCCAAAGCCCGCTATCAGGCCTTCATCGCCGGCGTCGCTGAAGACTGGACACCGGGAATGATCCATGGGGGCTGGAGCATGGACACCCCGGAGACGTTCTCGCGGGTGACCAACCGCCGCGGCAGCAGAAAGACCGGTGTTGGCGACACGGAAAGCCGTGGCCCCCGTCGGGTCACAGCGGAGGTGTATCGCTTTGAAATCGAGCGAGGCAAGCAGATCGCCGGCAATCTGTTCAGCGCTGTTCTGGGGGTTGTGAGCTGCGGCATCGGCAGTTCATCCTCATGTGCCAACGCCCTGCAACAACAAGGCCAAGCCAAGCCTGACGGCTGGTATCGGCTGCGCACGATGCGAATCGATTGCGAACGCGGCACGTTCGACATCGATGGAGATGGCATCCGACGGCAGCCTCTGAAGGGCGATCGCAAGAAGCAAGCCGCGGTGATCGCAGCCCGCTCCTGTCAACCAATGCATGGGCAAGCGGAGATGGAGGAGTCATGATCTGCGCAAACGAGGTGCGAGCAATGAGCGGCAAGCTGCTGGTGATCGGGATGCTCACCTCCCTTCTTGGGGTCGCGATCTACGAATCTGTGCTGGTCAGGGGCCTGAGTCCGGTCAGCTGAACCCGGCCCTGGCGAGCAGTGCCTGTTCAACCGATGCCAACCGACTGCTAACCGATTGCTAAACGGTTGATAACTCCGGAACGTCACTCTCCCGATTGAATGGTCTGGCCCTGGCGCATTCCTGTGACCGATGCATGGCCCACGGTTGATCCAGCGCACAGTGACAACTCGAACGCGTTCATAGCGTCGTCGGCAGCCGACAACCCACCGACCATGAGCCCCATTCCCGATGCCGTGTCGCGGGCCAGGCTCGCGGCCTATGCAGCGGAAGCCACCCTGCAACGACAACGCGAAGCTCGTCAGGATCTGGCATCCAGAGTGCATTACATCTGCAACGACCTGGAATTGATTCTGGGAGAGCTGAACAGCCCAGCTTTTGCAGCATTGAATCCCAAACAACACCAGTCGCTGTTGCGCAGTCGTGACGCCTTAGACGTGGCCATGCATCAACTGCGCACCACCACAGAGAGCAAAGGTCAAGCATTCACGAGTGAATCAAAAAGCACAGATTGAATTTGGGATTTGCTGACATTGCGCACCTTGACGCACCATCAACGACAGGGTGTTGTGAGTGAACTCAGCCCCGTCGTCTTGTAATGGAACGCTCCCTAAGAGACGAAGCTTTAATCCTGACCTACCAGTTGCATCGCAACGATTCATTGGACAACCTCTGTTTCTGCGAAGCCTGCAAAAGCATTCGCAAAAAAATCAATCTCCTGCAGTTGAGCGACATCCGTCGCATGTTTGGAGAAGCCTCCTGAAGCGGAGATGGATCCTGAGGTTCGCCAATTCGTGATTCTTCAGCTGCTGGTGATCGTGGTGCCTGTCGGCATCCTGTTCGCCCTCTGGATCGCGATGCTCGGCCGCCGACGCTGAACACCGAAGACGAAGCAGTCACATCTGGCCGCATTCCTGCACCAACTCAGTCACCTCCGCGGGGTGAGCAACCAGCAGGGTGAAGGAGCAACGGCAGACAAGCCATGACCAAAACTCCGATTGCGGTGGCGTTGTTGATGGCCTCTTCGGCCACACCATCCCTGGCCCTCCCCCTCACGACCCGCGAGGTGGGATACAACCGCCCAGTGGAACGGACAATCGAACGCACCGTGGTGCGGACGACCGTCACCCCTGCGCACCAGCCGGCAGGCCACCGCCACTGGAGACAGTCCGATTGGCGCCGCGCCCACTGGCACCACAACCAAGGGCGACGACACGACTGGCAACGCACCCACTGGAGACGCAACGATTGGCGCCGTCGGCAATGGGAGCGCGCCAATTGGCAGCGAACCAACTGGAATCGCCACGATTACAACGGTCACCATGGCACTCGGGTCAGCAACCCTGACACCAACAGCTGCATTGAGGGCAGTGTGATCGGCGGACTGCTGGGGGCTGGACTGGGGGCGGCCCTCTCACGGGGCGATGGCCGCTGGATCGGCGTTCCCGTTGGGGGTGCAGCGGGCGCATTGATCGGCTGCCAGGTGGATGGGGGCTGACCACCCATCACGGGAGCGTTGATCAGACCGAGAGGGCTGCCAGGTGACAACCAGCAGCCCTGACCCGCTTCAAGGGAAACAGCTCAGGACAGTTCCTGAAAAAGCCAGGCTTCATCGGCACAAGGATTGCCTGTTGCATAAAGCCGATACCCCAGTGCCTATGACGGTTTGTTTTTTTTGCCACTGAATAAGACGATTCCAGGGAATGCGGCGAATGGAGTAGCACCGGCAGCAGCTGCATAAAACACATAGTAAATAGGATTATCGGCCCTCGCAAACATTGGGTCAAACAAGACCGACAACACAACCACCCATAGAAAAACGCCAAGAACGATGGTCAAGAAGCAAAAAATACTGTCTTTCCTCAGCACAGGTCCTATGCGCCAGCACACATAAAGCAGCAAGATGGATGTCGCCAGGCTCGCAACAAAAAGAACGAGCAATAGAACCAACAAAATAAGCAGCACCAACATTAATACAACCTCAAATCGAGAGAAAGAAGTCTCCATTTCCCCTCCTTCTTGAGAAAGGGTAGAGCCACAACACCGGCATTGCTACAGATTGCACGATGCGGATGAATGGCATAGCCCGAGCATGGGGGCGTCCGTGAAGAAGCCCACCGACATCGCCAACACAAATTCATCACCCATACCAGGCACACACCTGAAATGTCCCAGGATTTTTTCGCAGGTGCAAAGCGCATCTGCACCGACGACGACGACGTGAATCAAGCAACGCATTGCGCCAAATGCCCTTAAGAGTTGGCTGCTTCATTGGAGCCAGTCGACCAGACCAGGCGGCTGTGGAGAGTCACGGGATAGTCGCCTGATCTGTGGATAGACGCATCTGCTCACAGTTGCGAATCCGTCCACTTGCCCTTTGCCCAGCGACCAGGGTTAGAACCAAGAACAGCACAGGTGTACTCATGGGCAATCAGCACCACTCGGACGTCCTTGGCCCCATCAACAACCAGGCAGCACCAGCCTTCTTGGGCGTAAGACCTGGTCAATATGTCGTGGTCCAGGACATCGCAGCTGCTGACCAGGAGGAGAGCAAAAACTGGTGGATGGGGCAGGTGGTGTTTTGCAAGGGGGGCGCCAGGGACCCGCAGGCGATCAGCCTCTTCCAGATTGCAGACGTCGACGACGGGGAAATCAGGTGGGTCAACGCTGATCAGGTGAGCCACGTGCTCTGGGGGATGGACGGACTAGCGGCTTGACCCCACCAATCACCTGCATCTGCTGCGAAGACGGGCTTGCCCTAAACCTTTGCAACAACCACAAGGTCAGGCGTCACCACCGGGCGTCTCAATCACTCGGATCGCATACTCGATCCGATCATCGGAACAACACAGGTCGCCGTAAAAACGCTCCAGCTCGTCATAAGCCTCGTCGTAGCTGGCAAATCGCAAACGGGTGATGGCGTCTTCGACCCCGTCGTCGCGCACGATGCGGTGGCTCTCCTGTGACCCAGTCAATAGCGGCGTCCCGGACGATGAGCAGTCTGACTGCGGCACCGATGGTCCGGCGGACGCCGCCAGAAACTCAGGTAGGAGCGCGCAATCGAGACATCAGCGCAGTAGACGCAGTGGGCACCGGTGCAAGGCCGATCGATCGGTCCATCGTGACCGGAAAAGCGATGCACCAAGACCCCATCGACCTGAAGTCGTGCACCGTCATCCACCACCATCATCTCCCTGCTTCAGATGCACAAGCACGCAGTGCTGCACGCACACACCATCATCGATATCGCAGCTGGTGATGCACTCGAAATACGAGTCAACGGCATCAACCTGGTCCCGCTGGTCTGATGCATTCAAGGACGTCATTCCCTGCATAATCAGTTGTCTCCTCCATGAACCGATAATGCGAACCTATCCCAATTAATGGGACAGATTAGCGGAGGTTGAGAAGAACAAAGTACCCAGCAGTAAATACCTATTAGCCTGCATTCAGCCATGCTTGATCCACAGCACAACCGCTCAGACTGCAGGGGGCTGCTGTTCACGAATCAACCAGGCGATTGCCTCGGGAAGATCCAAAGCCTCCAGGCGCCAGCGGCGCGCGGGAAGAGCAGACAGCTCCACGCGCCGATACAGACGGCCATTGATCACCACAAGGCGACCGCCCCTGTTGGGCAAGGGCCCCGATTCAGTCACGGCGCAGCCAGGGGGAAGCACCACCAAACCAGTCACCCAGATCATCCCCGGGGCGATGGCGATCAGCTGCATCGTGGCTGCCGAGGTCGAGGTCATCGAGAAGACCATCCAAGCCAACGGCCGCACAGCCACGTTGGCGCAACCGCTGAGCGCGGTGCACCCAGCTGCTGACCGTGCGGTCCCGGTCGGCGTATTTCTGGAGCAAAACCCGCTCCTGGAGGCTGACCGGTTCGCCACGGGCAACGCGCCCGAGAATCTCTTGCAACTTGAGTCGCGTGGTGGTGGTGAGCATGCATCCCTCCTTTTGCCTCTGATAGGCAGAGCGGGATCCCATCACTGTGGCCGCCACGACAGAAACGGTTCCCTGTGGGCGAATCAAAACGCACTCGCCCACAAGGGGAAGAGCGCAAACGGGAAGAAACCCTTCACTCCTGAATCACACTCTGAATGCCTGGAGTTGGCGCAGAATGGAGAGGTTCTGCAGCTCTTTCATGCGCCGCCTGATCGCATTGATGCTCGTGGTGTCGGCCGCTCTGATCTGGCCCGGGATCGCCAAAGCCGCCGTCGTTGAAGTGACACTGCATCGCATCAGCGCAGATGGGGTCGGCGAGGCGATCGGCACCGTGTCTGCACGGGACAGCGATCAAGGGCTGGAGATCATTCCCAGCCTCAGCGGCCTCACTCCCGGTGAACACGGTTTCCACCTGCACGCCAACGGCAGCTGCGACAGCGCTACCAATGCGGATGGCGTCATGGTGGCTGGACTGGCCGCGGGCGGGCATTGGGATCCGGATGAAACCGGCGAACACCTCGGACCTTTCGGCAATGGCCACCGCGGAGACCTCAGCCGCCTGGTGGTGAACGACGACGGCACCACACCCACCAGCGTGGTAGCCCCGCGACTCAGCACCGCTGACCTACGCGGCAAGGCTCTCGTGGTGCATGCCGGAGGGGATACCTACAGCGACACCCCCGCCCTTGGCGGCGGTGGTGCCCGAATCGCCTGCGGTGTGGTGGGCCGCTAATCGCTTACTGAACCTCATGAACACACACAGCTATGGCGTTAGGTTTGAAGCCGACGGCGCCGACCTCTTCGTTGAACTGCTGTCGAACGACACCCTCAACCGACAGCAACTGCTGGAACGGGTGTTGGCGATCCTCGAAGATCGCCATGGCATGGAGGAACGTGACCATGCCAACGGGGTCATGACTGAGGTGGTGCACAGCGACGGCTCCACGCTGCTGGCCTGGCTTTCAATCTCCGGAGAGACGACCCGTCAGCCGTTGGATGACGAAGGGCTCGATGAAATCCTCACCTGCCTGGCCTTCCTGGCCTTCCCCCCGGTGGTGGAACTGACCCAGCGCGCCCAGGACGGAAGCATCACGACGCTGCGTTGACGCGACTGCGTGACGTGACGTCAGGCACAGCGGATTCACTCTCCACCAAACCCTGTTCAAAAGGCAATAAGCAAGAGCACGGGTAGGCAGGGGGAGTCACACCGCTGAAAGTGTGGGCAATGCTTTGGAGGTGTCATGCCCAACCTCGCCAACGCCTTCCTCAAAACCACGCCGCTGCTGATGTCGGTGAGCGCAGCCGAGGAATGCCGAGCCCGCAATGATCGCCAGAGCTACTTCACCATCACCCGCGAGCTGGTGCGCGCCCAGTTCGAACTGGGCGACCTGGAGCTGAGCCGACGCCTCTGGCAGGACGTGGCGGATCGTGATCTGGAGGTGGGACGCATCCTCCACCTGCTCTATGGCTGCGGTTGCCACCAGGACGAGTCCGAAATGGTGGCCGTTGACGACACCTTTCTGTTGATGGGCGTCGATTGAATCGGCGCAACAGTCACCCGAGTCAGTTGTATTCGCCGGGGGTGTCCTGCTTGGACACAGTCACCCGGCCGACTTTCTTGCCTGACAGGCGCAGCAACTCATCGCCCGAGAACTCGTAACCCAGACCTGCGGCGATCTTGGCCACATCATCGGCAGTGGAGGCAGCAAGCACGGTTTGCTTGAGGCCTTCATCGTCCTGCATGCGCACCAGAAAAGCCTTCAACTGATCCAGGGCCATAACAAAACAAGCAGCGGGGCTGTTCAGGACGCCACCCATCATTGACCAAGGCGGCGGACGCTGGGTGGCAGCAGCACTCACGGCAGCGATAAGGGAATCGTTAACTTTCTATAAGCGACCCTCATGAGCGTGCTGCGTTCTGTTCTCACCCGTCCATTCCTCACCGACGCCGGCTTATTGATCCTTCGGGTCTTTACGGGTGTGCTGTTGATTCATCACGGCTACGAAAAGCTCGCCAACATCGAAAATTTTGCAGCTGCCTTCGTGCGTCCGCTGCACCTGCCCTTCCCCATCACACTCTCATATCTGGCTGCATTTTCAGAAATCGTGGGCAGCTGGCTGCTGATCACCGGACTGCTGACCCGTTTTGGCGCTCTGGCCATCGCGGGGACCATCAGCGTGGCGATCTATCACGCCATCGTGGTGAACGGCTTCAACATCTATCTGCTTGAACTTCTGGGGCTGTATTTCGCTGCTGCAGCGATGGTGCTGGCCGCAGGACCGGGTCGCTTCTCCCTGGATGAATTGCTGGTGCGCAAAATCGCCCCCAGCGCCCGAGCCCAGGCAGAGAAACTCGATGCTTTGCTGACGCCCAAAGCAGCAGAATTTCAGAACTGATTGCGGCATCAGGCACGCCTCTTCCATGATCGGCGGTTCTGCGTCATCGGTGCAATGCGCGATTGCACCGATTGCCCTTTGAGTGCTTCGGGTCAACACTGATGTCAACGAGATCGGAGGCGCCAATGACGGCCGACACTCCACCCGAGCAGAGCCAAGAAGCACGCTGACTTTCTGGCCCCTGCTCCAACAGTCTTCACGCATTCGAGAGGGACAGTCCTTCGGCAGGCACTGAATTCGGTTTCGCCACGTCGATCGGCACTCCATCTGCACCGCCCAAGGTGCCCTAAGGAGTTACAAACCCTCCCCCCTTAAGAACCTGGCCCCAGGCGCCACAGCCAGTTGCTTCGACCACATTCATTCAGTCCCATTGCTTGAGGAACCACTTCCACGGCAACACTGAATTCAGGTTGGTCGTTATGAACAAGCGAGCGATTTAGGCCGTCTCTTCCATCCGGGAGGGGCGGCCTCCTCTTTGACACATGTCCGTCTTCTCGTGAGCAGGATCACCGGCGACCCTGTCAGCCGTCATCACCCGCCAGCGGCAGAGGGGCGATGGTGAATGCATCGAAGGGAACAGCCCCTTCACGCAAGTCACCATCCACACCACCTCGCGATGACCCTCCATCCAGCACAAGCCATCGCATGGCCAAACCACCAGACTTCGCTTGAATGATCCACGCCGGGGAGCCTGATGCTCAGCCCTGGTGCTGAGCTGAAAGCCATACAAAACCCTTGAAGGGAAAGGCAGGGCGGTCTGTGGTGTTGTGAGGCTGATCCATCCCCCGGCAGAACAATTCAGAACCCAAACCCCGCCTGCGGTGGTTTTTTTGTTGGCACCAAGCAGCCGTTAGTAGTAGCGACCTGGATATTCACCGGGGTGATCCACCCGGGTCACCCGCACACCCCTCATCGAGTAGCCAGACGAGCGGAGCAGATCGCTCCCCGACACGGCATAGCCCAGCTCCTGCGCCAGCAAGGCCACTTCATCGGCCGTGACAGCGGCCTGCACCTTCACCTGTAGCACCGGGTCGCGGCTGAGGTGATCGAGAAAACGCTGCAGCGGTGTGGTCTCCATCGCCTCCTGATCGCAGGAGATGATTCAACTGCATCTCCGTCGGCCTGCGGCAGGCACAGCCCATGCAGATTCCGATCGAACAACTGACCGCCTTCGCAGAGGGTCCATTCACCGGGAACCCGGCCGCCGTTTGCGTGCTCGACCAGTGGCTTCCCGATGCCCTGCTGCAGGCCATCGCCACTGAGCTGAATCTCTCGGAAACGGCGTTCGTAAGGCGAGGGAGAGAGCACCACGATCTGCGCTGGTTCACGCCCCGATGCGAAGTGGATCTCTGCGGACACGCCACCCTGGCGGCGGCCCAGGTGATGTTTGCCTTCGTCCCCGAATGCAAGGCCCTGCAGTTCGACACCCGCAGTGGGGCGTTGCAGGTGATCCGGAACGAATCACTGAACAATGCGGCAGGGCAGAACAGCCCACTGCTGACGCTGGACTTTCCGGTGCAACACAACGAGCGCTGTGCCGCCCCCGACGCGCTGATCCAAGGCCTGGGGCAAGTTCCTGAAAGCTGTCATCGCGGCGCCGACTGGATGGCGGTGTTGGCCAGCGAAGCGGAGCTCCGCGCGCTCACTCCCGACCTGGAGGCCCTGACGCAGCTGGATGGTCGGGGAGTGATCGTGACCGCGCCAGGGGAGCATGTGGATGTGGTGAGCCGCTTTTTCGCACCCAAGATCGGCATCCCGGAGGATCCGGTAACTGGCTCCGCCCACTGCAGCCTGGTGCCTTACTGGGCCCAACGCCTGGGACAACAAACGCTGCATGCCCGCCAGCTGTCAGCACGGGGCGGGACGTTGCACTGCCAGATGAACGGCACGCGGGTGCTGATCAGCGGCCGGGTCGCGCCCTTTCTGCGCGGAACCCTGCACGTGCCAGACCCAGTGACCTGAGCCCGGCGTCAGTCGTCGTCGTCGAACTCAGGGACCACCACGCGGAAGGGCCGGTTTTCTCCAGGATCCTCGTTATCGAGGATGAAAGAGCCGAGGTCTTCGTCGATGTCAAAGACCACCAACCCGTCCTGCTCGGGGTGCACCCCTTTCATCTCGGGGTGACCGGAAAGCATTTTCTGCACCCGGCGCCAGTCAGCGACACGCTCCAGCACCTGCCGCACCACATAGTCGGTGAGGATCACTGCAACCAGCAGCAGGTTGATCACGAGAAGAAGAGTCATCTGCACCTCCCTCATTGGGATCACCTTAGGGCGCCCAGCCGAATCTGACAGGAGCATTCCCCCCAGTGGTGCTACTCAGCGAGCAGGGGCGCCACGGCTACAACGCCCGTCATCCGTCGTCGTCGGGCTCCGCACGGAGATGCACCACGACGCAGTGCTCCACGCAAATGCCGTCATTCAGATCACAACTGGTGATGCATTCGAAATACGACTCGATCGCATCGAGTTCCTCAAGAGCAGGATCAGCCCCACTCTCCAGAGCCAGGGTCGCCATCAGGGCACTCCGTCCGTCACAGTGCGATGACGCTAAAACGAAAGTGGGAGACATTCTCCACAGATTGCGAAGAACAAAGTACCCACGTTGTTGTACCTAACCCCCGCTCAATCCCTCTGAATTCAGTTGAACACAGCGATGAATGGAAATGCAGTGACCACCAGGGTCAGAACGATGAATGACCAGATCAACATCAAGCCAATACTGTGCTGATCGATCTCATGAAGCGTGGGAGTGCGGGTGGCCATGGGCCCAGCGGCATCTGCCCCATTCCCTAGCCAGGATGCGTGGGTGCCCACATCAGCATTTTCACTCTCCAAGCGGCTGCATGACCTCACTGCAATCCCTGCTCCTGCGCATCACCGGCTATCTGCTCAGCAGCCTGCTGGTGCTGCTGGTGGCTGCGGCCAACGCGCAGGCACAAACCAGCCCCAAAGTGGTGGTGCATCGCTCCGCCAACTGCGACTGCTGCACCGCCTGGGAGAACCATCTCAGCGCTGCTGGCTTTGCAGTGACCGACGTGGTGAGCAACAACCTGGGACCGGTGAAAACCAGCAACGGCATCACCTCGGAGCTGGAGTCATGCCACACCGCCCTGGTGGAGGATTACGTCATCGAAGGTCATGTGCCAGCCACCGCCATTCGCCGACTCCTGTCAGAACAGCCATCCATTCGCGGCCTTACAGCTCCTGGCATGCCGATGGGCTCACCAGGGATGGACGACGAGGGCATCACGCCGGAGCCCTATGCGGTACTAGCCATTGATCACAACAACCGCACGACCGTTTACGAGCACTATCCACAAGTGAACTAATTACTCATGACAGAGCAATCAATTAGAGGTAATCAAAGAGAAGAAAGCACTGATACGATTGGGATACAGGAGATACCTTTCACTTCGCTGGATGGATCGATGGCAACCCTCGATCAATTCACCATTGACCCTGAACTTGAACGCCTGAGGACACTTGAGCGCTCAGGGCTATTAGATCATCCAGAGGATCCCGCACTTCAGAGGCTGGTCCGACTCACCGCAACGGTGATGGAGACCCCAATTGCACTGATTTCTCTCGTTGATCATGATCGCCAATGGTTTCTGGCCAAGCACGGCCTCGAAGCCAAAGAAACCCCAAGAGCCATCTCTTTCTGCACTCACACCATCGACAGCGACAACCCACTGGTGGTGCCGGATGCACAACAGGATGCCCGCTTTTACAACAATCCCTTAGTCACCGCTCAGCCCAACATTCGCTTCTATGCGGGCTACCCACTGCAAGGAGAAAACGGGCACAAGCTTGGAACCCTCTGTGTCATCGACACCAACCCCAGAAAAATCAGCAACACCCATTTGCGACTGCTGGAAGACCTCCGCGACATTGTCAACCGCGAACTGGATGTCAGGCAAAAGCTGGCACTGCATGGCAATGGCCTTGCAGCCAACAAACCACTGTTTTGCCACGTTCTCCAGCGCGAACTTCGACGAGCCGCCCAAAACCAAATCCCCCTGAGCCTGATCGGGCTGGCCTGCGATCACCACCAAGAAGTCTGCGGAGCGCTTGGCGTGAATCACACGCTGCGCTGGCTTGACTCCATCTGCAAGATTTGCGCTGAGCACACGGCCGACGCAGACCTGATCGGCTTGATCGACCAGCAGATGATTGTGGTCCTGCTGCCGGGGGCCGATCGAGCAGCAGCCCTTCAGACCGCCGCAGCCATGCGCATGGCTCTCGGCAACGCTTCTCCAGCGATCGACCTGCCGAGCGGACGAGCCAGCTTCAGCGCGATTGCCCTTGAGGTTGGCAACAAACAACGACTGCCCGAGGAACTGCTGGACATCTGCGAGAAAAAACTCAAAGGACTTCAAGCCAATCTGGGCAACCAAACGGCCAACGACATCAGCAATTGACTCCCGTCACCTGCCGTGCTGCGCAAAACACCATCGCGCGGGAGGAGCAGAGCCTCTAGGGGGCAGAGCCAAGCGAGACGCCCCCATCTTGATGACGCACGGCACGATCAAGACGGTTCCTCCTGAAAGCGAACCCTTCAAGCCCCGGCCCAGTGGAGCACCATCTCCAGAATGGCCAGACCCACGAGAAAAGTGGCACTCAGCAAAGACAACTCTTTCATCAGTGGTCGCATCTCCTTTCCCTGAAACCAGGCCAAAAGATCTACAGAGCCGAACGCAGACACTCACCTCTATCCAGAACAAACGTCATCAGATTTGAACCAAGTCAATACGCCTTCATGATGGTTGCCCCCAAATGGGGATAGACAAACCAAGCGAAACAGCCAACCATCAAGATGCAAAACCTAAGCATTACTACTTAAAGCCAAAGGGGTAAAGAAATTCACAACAAATCGAGCGAAGAGAACCAAGCTTGCTTGAATACTTTGTAGCAATCGCTACCAACGTTCACCCCGCCGATGTGCGGGGCGCAGCTCGGCTCAGGCCATGGAACGGGGACCTGAGCTTTCTCCGGAACGACTCATGACGACTCTTCTGTATCGGGGCAAGACTTACACCACTCACCACGAGCCTGCACCCAAGGCTTGCCGGGAACTGAATTACCACCAACAGCACTACAACACCTGCCGCGCGCAGCTGAAGCGCGATCAGCATCCCCAGCTGAACTACCGCGGAATCCAATACGTCAAAGACGCACCCACCTCAGAGGGGGCGAGTGCCGAAGCGCGAATGCGCAACGATCGGCAGGCGTATCTGGCCGTCGCCCGTGACCTTGCCGAAGCCCAATTCCAGCGCGGTGATGCAGAACTGGCCAAGCGCTTGTGGGAAGAAGTGGGTGATCGCGGGATGGACGTCGATCGCATCACCCATCTGCTCTATGGCTGCTGGTTCCAAGATGATGCCGAAGCCATGCGCGAAGCAGACGAGGAGTTTTTAGCGGCTCATCACGCCTGATCCATTGAGAGCCCCCCAGGCAAAACCCAGGGGGGCCTCATGAAGACGACTCAGCCGCGCCAGGTGGGGAGCCCATCTGAGAACAGCGTTCCTCGCTGCGTCCAGAGCAACGTGGGGTCGATCTCAACACCGTGTTCGGCGCAGAAACGCGATGCCTCCAGCGTCGTTTTCATGGTGTGAAGCCCTTCTGCAAAGACAGGGTCATTCTTAATGCGCTCCTTCAACAGCCCAACGGGAGTGGTGACAGTCATCGTGAACCTCTTGGAGAGACAACATTGAGGCCATCACTAGGTGTGCTGATACCTAGCGTTAAGCCAACACAGCGGCAACGGCTCACCTGAGGGAAAGCGAAGTTCCCCCTTAGCAAAAGGCTCAGGATCCTGAAGCTCTTCCCCTGCATGAAGACGTCCTTGAAGAGACACCTCAAACGGGTTAACCAACTGATCCATTGCAAGCACTTCAACCAAGCTTCCGTCGTCTTTGGTCTTCAAAAACATGCAGCACATCCTCCCTTCCTGCCTTGATCTCAGGCTAGGGCGGACGAACGATGGAGTCATTAGGTAGGAATGACTCTCCGATCAATCAAGGGTTTCACACCGGGCTTGGTGTGCTCTGATCCGTGCTACTCCGCAGCAATCGACTGAATCCGCTTTGACAGACCCAAAACGCAATCGCGTGGTGGGATCGGATCAAGAAAGAGTCATGATGCTTCAATCCAATCTGATCACAAACGCGCCCTCAAGTCAGAGCTTGGAACGGAAGACATCCAGAGCCAAGACCGCTCCAAGTTGAAAACCTGACTGAATCTCAAACGCAAGCCTGTTCAGCGAGCGCTACGGATACGAATCGCCGAAGGACGCAGGGCGCAGGCCAAAGCTCGGAAAGGCTGATGGCGACCCTCCACGATCAGGGTTCCCATCGGTTCGGCGTGCGCGAGATCGAGCTTCATGGTCGGCAATTCGGGCAGACCCATTTGGCCTGCATGAGCCTCAGTGTCCCTCTGACGCCACACCACTGACGATCCCCATCCGGGGACAGTTTCCCGTGGCCGACCCGACTGAATCCAAGGCCATCAGCCACTGAGACCGACCATCTCCGCCAGAGTGCGTGAGACCGCTCCAAAAGCCATGACCTCACCCAGCCGCGATCAGGTGCTGGCTGCTTCCGCCGGATGGGTGGGAGCCCTGTTGAACGTGTTGCCTGGCCTGGGCGCGGGCTACCTCTACCAACGCCGCTGGAAGGCTTACTGGATCACCTCAATCCTCGCCACGGCCTGGTTTGTGGCAGGCGCAGCCCTTGGTGGTGGAGCCTCAGGAACGGAAGACCCCCAGAACCAGCTGATCGGCCTGCTGGGCCTGGTACTTCTCAGTGGTGTGACCGCCAGCGAAGCGGGCCTGGCGGTGAAACGGGTGCGTGAACAGCTGAACGGCGACGCTTAAATCGCCAATGGCGAGGGAATCATCGGCTTCGCCGCTTTTCCCAGCTTGTGGTTGTGGTGGTCCTGGAGGCTGCGCCTGGATTTCTCCACGCTGACCAACCGAGCCACCAAGGCCGCGGTGTCGTGGTCCGACAGATCTCCGTCGTCCCTCCACTTCAGGCAGGAGAGGGGAGAAATAGGTATTCCTTTCATTGCTATGTACGATCCGATGATCGACACATTACGGTCGCCAAATCCTGACGACCAGAAAGGAAAGCTAAAGATCAAATCGCCCTTTTGAGTATTAACCACCAGCCAAAATCAACCTGCTCTTTCATATTTTCTTCACATTGAATGCGTCAGGGCGATGCTTGTCTGTGTCCGCTCATGAACGACGGGCTGCGCCGCGGCCATTGCCGATCAACCCCAGGTCAATGGCCAGGCCCATGGCCACCACCAGCACACCACTGAAACTGGACAGACCCCCGAAACCCGCCACAGCCCAGCAATACCCCAGGGTCGTGGTGGGCAACAGCACCAGGCCCAAGAGAGGAATCAGAGGGTTGGGAACGCCAAAGCCAGCGAACGGTGCCAGCACGAAGGCACTGTTGAACAACCAAAACAACACCAGGATCACCCGGGGCGCGAGAAGCCCCAGGACTGCGAACAAACACATGGCGATCGGCGCGCGCTATTCAAGAGGTAGCCAAAGCCAGCAGCAACAGAACACCGCAACGGTGGCTCACACCATGACCGTTGTGGTGACAGGATTTTCGTCATGACCGACAGCCCCGACCTGACCGCAATCCATGCGGTGTACAACGACCCTCAGATCGAAGGGATGGAAACGCTCTACGCAGCGATCGCTGAGCGTCTGGACTCTGGCGTCAATTTTGACCAGGCCTACGCCGCCGTGATCGCAGCCGGCGGACCCGTCGCCACAACCTGGATCCGGTTCTGCGTGCAATGCACCACGCGGTTCAGCACCCCACCGATCGAAGCCGATTTCCTGGCCGTACTGGAACAGTTCAGCCGGAAGCACCGGGACAGGTCCAGGTCCTGAAAACCGCCATGGGCTCGAATCAACCGAACTGGCCGCGTGCACAGAACTGAAGCGTGCCTCTGCCATCGGTCGAGACTGATCCAGCCCCGAGCATTTCCAAGGTGTGAAAACAGGCATTCGTGCGCTGCTCTGAGCGTGGAAGAGATCGTGAGCCATGACTGCTCACGTCATGCCAAGAGATCGGCCTGTTAACGCGTGTCGCCATGCGATGAATTGAGAGCAGCAAGGTATCAGTAATCACACCAAAATTCTTCACTGACCAAGCATTACTTTCCCTAAAACGATCCATTTGTTCCTGGTGAACACCGCAGAGCACGACGTCAGAAAAGCCTGACAGCTGGGGCGGAAAACCGTCTAATCGGCTGCACAGGTCAACAGCCCAAAACCGTTACAACATCACGACTTGGGTAATCACCATGGCGACTTATGGCGTGATCGGCTGCGGCTACGTAGGCAGCGACGTGGCGGTTCTGATGAAGTCAGCAGGCCATCACGTGATCGGCACCACCCGTTCAGCAGAACGTCTCCCAGAGTTGCGACAACTGGTGCACGAGGCCCATCAAGTCGATCTAACCGACCCTGATCTGGACCTGAACTTCCTGGAGGCGTTGGATGGCCTGCTGATCAGCGTGGCCCCAACCCAGCAAGGCGAGGGATATCGAAGTGTTTTTTCTCAAGGCATCAGCAGTCTCAGTCGCGCCTTGCGTCGCCGAACCAGTGACCGCCCCCTCCACGTGACCCTGATCAGCAGCACGGGGGTCTACGGCGACCAGCACGGTCAGGCCGTCGACGAAGACAGCCAGCTCGACACCAGCAATCCCATCAATGTCCTGCTCGCCTCCGCCGAAGACCAGCTGCTGAGCATCGATCGCCCCGACACCTGCATCTGCGTACTGCGCCTGGGGGGGATCTATGGCCCAGGACGCGACATGGTGGCGATGATTCAGCGGGCTGCGGGTCAACAGGTGCCTAAAAACGGCAATGCTGTGCCTGCATGGAGCGGAATCGTCGACATCACCAAAGGAGTGGCGTTTGCCTTCAGGCAAAACCTCCGGGGGATCTACAACCTGGTGGACGACATGCAGCTCAGCCGCAGAGAGCTTTCAACCGTGATCTGTGACCGTGATGGGCTGGCGCCCGTTCTGTGGGGTCATGCAGAACCGAATGGCTCGCGCATGCTCAATGCCCGGGTCTCGAACCGCAAGATCAAGGACGCTGGCTTCCAGCTCAGCTCACCTTCCATGCTGGAGCCAGTGAAGGTCTGAGAGAGGGGAGCGGATTTATTCCGGTCCCCAGATGCGGCGTAACACTTCGATGTCGTAATCCGTGAAAAACCGTGGCGGCCCACCCGGACGAGGCTTGTAAGCCATCACCGTGATGCCGGCGTGGGCCGAAGCGGCTGAATAGGGCTTGTCGTCGTAGAGGCAATCTCCATCAACACTGCTGAAGGGATGCTCAAGCCCCAGGGTATGGCCAAATTCATGCAGAAATAGGAAGACAGGATCCGTCTGACCGGAGGCAATTCCACGGCATCCGTTGAGAATCATGATGTATTGCGTGCCGGCAAGGTTTTGGGCGGCATATCCCTCGAAGGGATCATTTTTATCGCAGTAACCAACAATCACGAGATCGGCATCCTGCTGCCGACGCACCTCACGAAAATCGAGGGCAATCAGCCGATCCGTGGCCCTGATCAGCTTTTTCCCTAAGGCTTTCTCATGGGCATAAAACGGATCGGCGCGAAAGGTCTTCCGAGGGGAACCGGGAGGAATCTTTCCTTCATGATCGCCATACGCCACGGTGTAGCGACGTGGCTCCATTTCAAAGAAATAGTTGATCATTGTGCGACCACCTAGAAATTCTTTGTCGCCGACATTCCAAGGTGCAACAAGAGCTCTCACCGTTGGCCGCATGTCGCAATGCTCGGCCAGCGCAGGCATGGGCCCCATCAAGCCAAACCAGGCTGCCACCATCAAGGGCCAACGCTTCATCACGCTTGGGCTGCTGATTCCAACTAATCACACCGGAACAGGCGTGCAGCCCTGAGCGCATTCACAACCGCAGTTGCACTTAATGACATCACCTGGCTGCTGGTGCTGGCTTTGCAATGGGTTGGCAGCGATAGCGACAAAGCCGCTTGGGTGGTTCCCGCTCGGCATCCTGTGCGGCGGCACTGGACTTTCGGTGTCTCTGCTGACGCTGTGGCCGAACAGCACCTGGATCAAATTGGGGGCCGATGGCATCCGCATGCGAGTCCTGTTTCGAGACTTTCACCACCGCTGGTGTGACATCAACGTCTTCGGACTAACAACGATGCACACCGCGTACAGCAAAGACCGGCTGGTGACCTTCTGGGTGGGCCCCAAAAACACACCTCACTCCTTGCCGAGTGGGTTTGGCAAGAAACCAAACCATCTCGTGGAGCTCCTCGAGCGCTATTGGCAGCGCTACCGGTAACGCAAACGCGTCATCCCATTCATGCCCTCAAGCGACCCACTGGTCGGCATCCATGATCCGTTTGATCAACAGACCCAGGCGTTTGAACTCAGCGAAATTCATGTTCTGCACGGCCTGATCCAGACCGCTGTCGACCCAATCGCCGTCGCGCAACTCATAGATCGTGAAGTCCTGGTCCAGCGCATCGCGCTTGATGCAGTAAGTGATGCCGTCGTCGTGGAGGAAGTCGGCGGAATGCAGTTGGAGTCCCATCGGCTCAGGCTAGAAGCCGCTCATCCAAGAGGATCAATCAGGCCGTAGAGCAGGGCCATCACCGCCAACTGGGTGCGATCGCGGGCTCCAAGTTTGCCCATGGCATTGACCACATGGGTTTTCACCGTTTCCAGGGTGATCCCCAGCGTGTTGGCGATGGCGTTGTTCTTGAGCCCACGGGCGACAGCAGCCACCACCTCCAGCTCCCGCTCGGTGAGCTCTTCCACCAACGGCGGCAGATCGGGGCTGGGGGCATCAGCGGAAGCGAGCCTGCGGATCTCCTCCGGGAAATACACCCCACCTGCGGCGAGAGTTTCAAGGGCCTGAATGAAATCACCGTTTCCAGTGCCAAGGCTTGACTTGAACACCACAGCATCGGCAAAGGCATCCATCGCCTCATGCACCACAGCCTGGGTTTCACGCACCAGCACGATCAGCAACTGACAGGTGGGCAGCTCCGCCTTCACCCGCCGCAGCAGATTGATGCCGTAGCCAGTCTCGAGATCCGCACTGCAGATCAACAGGCTCGGTTGGTGGCGCAGCACCAGCTCAAAGCCTTCGTCCTCGGTGGTCGCAGCCCCCACGACGGCACGCCGAATCGGCTCCGCCAGGCAGAGGCCGGTGAGCGTGAGACGGTCACCGCAGCAGACCACCACCCGCTGAGTCTTGAAAAACTGCGCCGTGGCTTCGATGGCTTCGTTCAACGCGCGCGACTCAAGGCGCAGCTCCATCAGCAGCGATGTCGAATGCTCTTTTTTTAGCTGCGTTCTCCAGGCTCAGCCGCGTGACCATCCCGGCAAACGACGCCACGAATGCTGCCTGGAAAGCGCTCACGCCCCAGGCGCCAGGCTTCAGCGGCATCGCGCACCTGCACCGTTTCGGTCTGCAATGCGCCCTGGCGCTGAACGATCAGGTCGTATGCGGGGGGCATGAGACAACAACTCCAGCGGCGCATTGGTCCTTTTCATTGACGGCGATTGGGCGGGATTCCACATCCCTCAGTTGAGGGATGGAGAAGGCGCACGCCCTCCCTCACTCCAGGGAGACAGACTTCAAAACGCCAAAAAACCCTTGCCATTCCCTGACGGATCAGTAGGGTTTGCGGGTCTTTGACGATGTGGCCCTCTTCCAACGCCCCGGCCTCTGGTCGAGCTGCGGGAACGCCAATCCATGGCTCAATCCAGCACAGCCACCTCCAAGCGCGAAGCCGAACTTCAGCGACTGGAAGCAGCGTTAGCTGCGAAACCCGCCTCCAAACCTGCGGCGACGCGACAGGTCACAACCTGAACACCCACAACGCGACGTGATCTCAAACTGCGGAGCAGGGGCTTGCCTAGACGGCCGGTCCGCAGCAAAGCGTTTGGACTGTCCCCACACGGGGGTAGTCAGGCCATGACGCTTCGCCGTTGACTACCTCTGCCGGAATCTGATGGAAGCAGGACCGGTCTCTGCAAATGCCTGGGAGTGAAGCCACTCCCAGACATTTTTTGCACAAACAAGGGGTCAAGGCGCCGGGTCACGCCGGTGCTTTTTGTTGCCTCGGTCAGGCCGTTTTGCGCTGAGTCGCCGCATACGCAACAGCACCACCGGCCACGAGCGTGAGCAGCCCAGAGGTGATCAGGAAACCCACCAACATGTGAAAGGCGAGAAGACTGCCGAACAGCGACATCTTCACGCGTAGAAGCTTGCTCTTGATCAGGAGCAGCAACAACAGGGCCACGGTGGCCTTCAGACCTGCGATCTTGGCCGCACTGATGGGGCAAAACGGATTCAGCAGCATCGCCCAGGCCTCGATCGAATGGGTGAATTGTCGCGAACGCAGACGCAGCAGTGTGGGCAAAAAGGTGGGCAAAAAACTGCAGCCCCAGCACAGTGAGGCCAGCAGCACGCTGAAGCGATGGTCAACGCCAGCCTCAACTGGGCTTCCCTGATCGGGATCATCTGCTTTGGCTATGGGGTGGTGGCTGCGGCTCTCACCGTGCCCCAATTGATCTTCAAACTTCAGCGCCGGGCCGATCTCACCCTCCAGCTGGTGGTCAACACCCTGACCACCGTGGTGCAGGGCTTGGGCCGCGCCCTTGCGTTGCCACTGGTCGGCGGCATTCTGTTTTTCCAGGGATGGCGGCTCGATCCGATCCTGCAATTCGCCATGGCCTTACTCAGCGCAGGCGTGATTGTGGAATCGGCCGGCGGTCTGGTGAACGATTTCTCGGCTTGGCAACAGGGCAGAACAGATCGCTCAGCGCGGTGATGTCGGTGAGCTTCCGGTTGAACGAAGGGATCGGAGCGCCAGCTTGCTCCGACTTACTTCTGGCCGTAGGCACCAAGCGACATGGCCCGGTTGAGCACCTGCTGCTTGATCCGCGCCCGGTCCCTTTCCACATAGAGCTCAGCCCAGTGGGAGGGCTTGGATTTGCCGACCAGGGTTTCGACGTCGTCTTCGATCTCGGCAAAAACCGCATCGACAAACGCATCAGGAGAATCTCCGAAGCTGTCGTAAGCCTCCAGGGCGCGATCGAGACGTTTGATCAGACGTGTTGCACGCGACATACCAATTTGCAAGCAATCCAAGCCCTTAAAACACTACACAGAACCGACAACCGACTGCAGCAATGACGACCGTTCAGCAGAAAAGAATCGAAGCCGAAAAGGTTAACGACTGGTCAACATTGTCTTATCAACAGAGCAATGTAGAACACTGCCATCAAGGCGTGCAGGGGCCATTCGCAGTCACCACCACTTCATCCCCCAACTTCACGGTCTTGAGCAACTCACGAAGCACAGGCTCCTTCACATTGAGACAGCCACCGGTGACCTTCTCGCCGATGCGCTTCTCATTGTTGCTGCCATGGATCGCAAAGCTATACCAACGAAACTTGCCGTCGTAGGTGTTGAATTTGAACGGCTGCTTGACGCTATCGATGGGCTCCAGACTGATGTAGCCAATCCCGTATTCACCCGTCTCGCCATCACCACTGAAGTCGATGGCGTTCATGTTCTTGAACAGGCTGGCTTTGAGATCGGCTTCGCTTTTGCCGGATTGCTTGACCAGCTTCGGATCCATCACGAACTGATCCTGACTCAGGATTGCGTTCACCTTGAAACGCCCCAGGGGCGTGTATCCCTCCTCAAAACGGGTGCCGGCGCAGGTGACGCCATAGCGCCCGAAGCCCACCTGAAACGCCGTGCGCTGATCACCCCGCAGCATCTCGCCTTCACTCTTGCCAGGCGCCTTGAGGTCGATGGCGATGGTGATCGGCCCGCTCAATGCCGAGGGATCCTGGGCCGAAGTCTCGTCACCACTGCAGCCGGCCAGCACAGCCGCCAAGGCCAGGGCTGCGAACGGATGGGAACGTCGCATGCTGAAGCGGAAGCGCTGACGTCATCCTGGCGAGGATGGCGGGAGTTGCACGGCCTGCAACAAACCCCCACCAGGAGCTGTGCCAACCAAGCATCTGGTCCAGACCCAACTGGCACAGTGCCAGTTCGTCTGGCTAGTATCCGTTCGTGAGGAGATAAAGCTTCTCGGGGTGGAAACTAGGTCACACTCCTGAGCGGCTTTCGGAACCCCTGCCTTCGGCGGGGGTTTCTTTTTGCCCTGGTGCCAGCGCAGCAGACCAAAAGCGGGCACAAAAAAGAGGCCCCTTGCGGCAGCCTCTCGGGGGGTGTGAGGAGAAAAGCCCTGCTCGGGCCCTTCCACCCACCTTCATAGAGCCCCACCAGGGCGGGAGGGAAGCACTGAAATACGACTCAATACGACTGGGGCCTGATGCTCCTCAACCGCTGATCATGCGTTGCCGCACCAGGGCATCCCAGAGGCGCGTGGGCATCAGCCTCTGCACCAGCACCGCCTCCGACTCCCTGCCGCAGCGATAGCGGGGCAGGGGATCCGATGCCTCCAGTGCTTTCACGATTGTGCAAGCCACCACCTCCGGCTCGGAGCCTCTGCGGAACCCATCAGCCCAGCCTGCGGCCACCTGACGCATCATTGGCCCCCACACCGCATCGCGCCCCTCAGCGGCCATGGCGTCCGCCGAAGCGGCCTCGAAACCGGTGCGGATCAGGCCTGGCTCCACCAGCACCACCTGAACGCCGAACTGGTGCAACTCCAGACGCAAGGCATCGCTGATCCCTTCCAGGGCATGTTTGCTCGCCCCATACCAACCGGCTCCAGGTGTGACGAAGCGACCGGCGATTGAGGAAAGATTCACGATCCGGCCCCGGCGCCGCTCGCGCATGGGCGGAAGCAACAGCTGGGTGAGCCCCACCAGGCCAAACACATTCACCTCAAACAGGGCCCGGGCACGATCGAGGTCCATGGTTTCCACGGGCCCCACATCGCCAAATCCAGCGTTGTTGACCAGGGCATGCAGGGCACCCACCTCAGCGTGAATGGTGTCAGCCAACTGCTGGCGGGACCGTGAATCGGCCAGGTCGAGGGGCAACACCACCGCCCCGCAGCGCTTCAGGGAGTCCATCGCCTCCTGACGACGGGCCGCTGCGAACACCCGCCAACCGCGGTCGAGCAATTGATGGGCGGTGGCCAGACCGATGCCGCTGGACGCTCCAGTGACCAACACACTGCGGCCGGTCGACGCCATCACACCTCAGGCAACAGCAACACGCTGGCACACGGATTCCTACCTTGCGTTTCTTCTCCCAGGACCGATGAGACCAACGGTTCGTGTTAGCTAACTAGATGGCTGAATTCATCAGGAGGCCAATGCAAACCCGTCCACCACGCTCCGCGGCCTGCAGCATCGAAGCCCTTGGCGACAACCACTTCCGCGTCTGCGGCAACAAGGGCTGCATGATCGTGAAAGGTTGGAGCAACGCCCAATACCTGAGCCGCAACAGCAATAACCTTGAACCGCAAAGTCGCTTCGCCTTTGACGACTGATCCCTCAGGCACGCGCTTCAACGCTGAAATCCCGTTGTTTTCACGTTGCCACCAGAGTGAAAGCACCGATGCCGCTCCCGAAAAAGGCGGCTAATTAAAAACAAGACACCAGGGCCACTGCAGTGCTGCATCCCTCCACCACCGCCGGCTCTGCCGCGGCCCCCAGCCTGGGGGTCCGACTGTCTTGCTGGCTTGAAACCGCTCTGATCCAAACCCTGCTCACTCTGGTGCTCTGGCCGCTGAAGCTGATCTACCGGCGGCCCCAGGAAACCTGGAGGGCCTGGTTCGCCAACCAGAAGCTGTGCTCGATCGATGATCGCTTCTGCTGAGGGCACTGACACCAAGGCCTGGGCCGGATTCGCCAAGGATCCTCTGCAGGGATGGGGCCATCCCCGCTTCGATGGCAACCCAGGGGGAGACGTGGTGATCTGGAACAACCCAGTGGGCCAAGGGCCGCTGATGCCTCCAGCCCGCTACGCGCTGAGGGAGGCACTGCTTCCCTGATCTGATCAGCGCTGGCAGCTGGCCCGAAAGCGGTTGGAGGGATTGGTGATGGCGTGCTTGGTGCGGCGCCCAGTCACCCGCTTTCGCCAGGATCGAAACGACGATGCCTTGAGCTCAGCACGCATCAGGGCAATCACCTCGGCTTCCGACAGACCGAACTGATAGTGGATCGCCTCAAAGCTGGTGCGGTCTTCCCAGGCCATCTCAATCACCCGGTCCAGCTCCTGATCGGACAGGGTGGGAATGGTCACAGGGTTGAGCACCGCCACAAGCGATCGCGATTGACCACGACGCTACGAACCGAATGCAGCGGTCGTGACATGCAAACAATGCACAAACGGGACCACCAAGCGTGTTTTTGTTGGCGAGCATTCCCACATGCCATGGCTTACCCCAGCACCCAGCCAACACGGCGGCTTCAGTGCCTCGGGGGATTGGTTGGCCCATGGCCAGCACAACCAACTGCTCCACTTCCGCGCCCACAGAACGCCGCTGGGCGACGCCTTGATTGAGGTGCGCCGTTTTCACTGGGTGCCGCCCCATCTGCCCGAGCCTCAGGGGAGGCAGGTGATCCCCCTGACGCAAGCGGTCGATCGTTGGTCAACGCTGCAGCGCGGCGGCTGGCATCGCGTGCATGGGCCTGTGCGCTGAGCGCTCAGGCCTTCCGATTGCGCGAGGCGATCCAAGGGCATCGGCAATCGCAACGGCTGACGGCTCAGCCGTGGTCCTTACAGTCCTCGGCAACCGGGGTGAGAAGCGATGGCCAAGCTGGCGGAACTGAACCTGAAGCGTGTTCAACAACTGAACACCGCCGACAGCTCCCTTCTGGTTCGCAAGCACAAAGAGGTGCTGAATTGGATGATGCGCAGCCTGGGGCTGGATACCTACGGGCTGACCTGGGCCCAGTTCGTCAAGGGCCTGGGGCTGGGGGCCGTGGTGACGTGGCTGGTGATGCGTTGAGCTCACACCAATAAGCCTGAAGATGGCCAGCCAGGGTGTGCACCAAACGGTTGCGGGCCTGGCGAGAACTCCAGCCCATGTGGGGACTGATCAACAGGTTGGGAGTGTCAAGCAAGGCCTCGAGCTCCGGTCCTGGGGGTTCGACCGGCAAGACATCGAGGGCAGCCGCGGCGAGCTGACGGGCACGCAGGGCAGCGCAGAGATCCTCGAGATTCACCAGACCGCCGCGGGCCATGTTCACCAGCCGGGCGGTGGGCTTCATCCAGCTGAGCCGCTCGGCATTGATCAGCTGCTGGGTGTGCGGCGTGAGCGGCGCGTGCAGGCTGAGCACATCGGCCTGACGCAGGGCTGCTTCCAGTTCGGCGCTGCTGCTGCGGCTGTTGAGAGCCACGCACTGCATCCCGAAGGCTTCGCCGATGGCCAGCACACCGCGGCCGATATCGCCGGCACCGAGCACCACCAGGGTCTGGCCCTGCAGTTCATCAAACTCCGGTTCGATCAGCGAAAACACCAGGCTGCGCTGCCAGCGACCGGTGCGCAGGTCGCGACGGCGTTGATCCATGGCGCAGCAGAGCTCGAGAATCAAGGCCCAGGTGATCTGCACCACCGAAGCGCGGCTGTAGCGGCCGGCGTTGTGCACGCGGATGCCCAACGCATTGCAAGCCCCATGGTCGATCTGGTCGGTGCCGGTGGCGGCTACACAGATCAGGCGCAGCTTGGGAAGCTGGCGCAGCAAGGCGCCATCAAGAGGAATCTTGTTGGTGATGGCGATCTCGGCATCCTGCAGTCGCTCAAGGCGCTCATCTGATGGGGTTGAAGGCCAGGCCTGCAGTTCACACCATTGCTCCAGTGGTGCCAGCTGTACCGGTCCCAGGCTGAGGGCATCGAGGAACACGGCCCGAGGCCGGGATACCTGCACAGGTGCCAGGCGCCATGCCTCCGTCATCGGGCAAAAGGGACAGAGCCCTGAGTCTCCTGGACCACAGCCATGTCAGCAACTGCTCACCTCTTGAGCGCAACAACAGGCCTCAGCTGGGGTGATATTCAGAACTGTTGGTTAAAACGCTTCATCAGCCCACAGAACGGATTAAGTTGAAGGGGCTGTAGAACTTCCGCGGGGACGTTGAGCGATGAGTGAAAACACTCAGAAGTACGACGAATTTGAGTCACCGTCGAACACCGACGACAAGTACGGCAAGTACGAAGTGCCCTTCCACACCCTCGAAGAGCATTCCAAAGAAGAATTTGATGCGGAGCACGACGCCGGCATCAACAACCCCGAGAGCCGTCACCGCGACAAGATCCTCGATCAGATCTGCGACACCCATCCCGGTTCGCCGATGTGCAAAGTGTTCGACGACTGATCAGCCGTTCGATTGGAAGCCGTTGGCGCTTCCAAGCATCAAAGCCCTGCCCGATGGCGGGGCTTTTTTGATGGCCATCGCCAGACAAGCCACACCCAGCACACCACTTGGGGCGCCGCGGTGTGCATCGCCACGCCAGCCAACGCTTCAAACCAAGACAATGGGCCCTCTTGACGAGAGCTCATGGATCAAGCGGAACGCGACAACTGGATCAGGATCGCCACAGAGCTGGAAAAGAGTGGCGTCACCGAAGGCGGCTTTTATCAACGGGCCAAAGCCATCGCCGATGGCAAGCCCGACCCGTTGCTGACCCAGTCGGAAGACATGGACCCGTCAGCCGGGGGCTGACCTAGCCCACAAGCGCCCACCAGGCCCCAAGCGCTGCCGCCAGCAAGCCGCACACCAGCGCCTGGAGCACGGTGGCAGCGGGGTCGGGTTTCTCCCAGCGATCGATGGTGCGGCAGGCCATCGCGTAGCACTCACAATTGCGATCCAGCTTGGCGAGATAGCGCTCCACAAACTGCTCATCGAGCTCCAGCCGGTAGAGCCGGGAGCGGATCTGGTTGCGCTCGAACTGGGTCATGGCGCCCTTCTAACCAACGGCTGCATCGCTGTGTGAGTCGGCCTTGCGTTCCAGCAGCGGGTACTGGAAGTAGTCGCCACCGCGCCAGCGCCAGGCGGGAATGAAATCGCCGAGGCTCACGCCCTTGAGATCTGCCGCTTTCACCACCAGCACCGGCTGTTCGCGCTCGATCACCTGCAGGTATTTGCGGGAGGAAGTGCGCAGGCTGGGCACCACCACCATGTCGACCCGTTGCTCAGCGGGCACCTCGGCCTTGAGCGCCAGCCGCGGCCCGATCAGATCCGCCAGTTGCTGGCCTTCCTCACTGAGCAGGGAACAACCGGCATTGGAGTGGGTGAGGAAATACTGCATTCCCGGCTGCAGTTGGAGGCTGGTTTGCTGCCAGTGCTGCTGGAACGCGTCACGGGCCTGGCGGTACGCCAGTGCGTGCTGGGGCGCGAGGTAACCGTGTAGCGGCTCGCCGGCTGCGGTGGCCAGGAGGTCGTCCATCAGCACCACGGGAAGACCGCGGGCATGGGCTTCCTGGATGCGGGGGTTGGTGGCCAGTTCTTCCAGGTCAGCCACCAGCATCAGCATCACCTCTGCCTTGCCCACCGCATCGGCATTGGTCTTGCCCACCTGGAACAGACCGAACTGCTCAGTAAGCCGGGTGCGCGCTTCCACGAAGCGCAAGTTCTTGTCCCTGCCGTTGCGGGCGCAGATGAAGCCTTCGCCGCGCTCCAGATCGACCCGCTCCAGCACCCAGGGTGCAGTGACTTCAGGCTCGAGCTCGGGCTCCACAACCGGTGCACCAGCAGGCGCCGCAGCGGAGCTCACTTCGGGGGACGCCTGCTGGTGTCTGACCTGCCCGCGCAGCAGCCGCCAAAGCCCGTAGGCCAGGCCAGTGCCAACAACGGCAGTCAGAACACTGATGTGCACAGGCTGAAGTCCGAAGAACGCCAGAGCCTACGCACGAAGAATGGGGCAACGCGTTGGCAGGCAAGACCCCTGAGAGCCTCGGCAGACTCAAGGGATGGATTGCAGCCAAGCCCGACGCCGCCTCGATCACCTGCTGGAGCAAGGCGCGATCGAGCCCGCCACCCATCGCTGCGGGCTGGATCTGCTTAACGCACGCGAACACACCAGGGATCAAGAGGCGCTGAACTTTGCTTCAGCCGAAGCGCTGGAGCGTTGGGGTCGCGAGAACGCGCTGCGCTGGCAAAACAGCCTCGACGCCGAGGCCTTTGCGGAGCGGTTCGAGGTGGGCAACGGGCACACCTATGGCTGCATTGAGCAGATGCTCAGCTGCATCGACACCGCCCTGCTGACTGAAGTTCTGAATCAGCAGGAGCCAGCGGCGCAGCGACTCATACAGGAACAACCGGACTCATCTCAAGCGTGCTGCTGAGGGTGAGCCGGGCATGAAAGATTTCAAAGACCGCATCGATACGCTGCGCTTCGAATTTTGAAATCTGCAAAACCACCGCAAGGTGATCCAGAAAGCGGCGCTCTTCTGGCTCGAATGGGCCATCGGAGCGCATCAATTCGGAGGCCATGGCATAGGCCGTCATGCACTGCGCATTCGTAAGACATTTCGCGGCCTGCAGCATCATGTCGTGAGC
Source organism: Salipiger bermudensis (assembly GCA_964225855.1). Lineage (GTDB taxonomy): Bacteria > Cyanobacteriota > Cyanobacteriia > PCC-6307 > Cyanobiaceae > Synechococcus_C. The sequence continues at coordinate 37,653 of CAXQPR010000068.1, forward strand.
TCCTAAAGAGCGTCGCAAGTCCAAAAGATCATCCAAAAGGGCAATCATTTCGCCATCGGTCATCTGGCAGAAGGGCTCGCGATAATCCAAGGCATGGCGAAACGCCCGCGTGCCCGCTGGGGTGAAATGACTATCCCAAGACACAGCTGCTAACCCAACAGCCGCAAATGCGGTTAACGAATCCATCACTGAGGACAACAGAACTTTGGTTATGGCCTCAGCGCACCAAGTAGAGATGTGGCATACAACACAAGCTGGAAGCGTTAAGTGATTCCACCTAGCGCGAGCATCGTCACAGGAACGCAGCTCTTCCATGGCAGGGCTTCATGCACCAACGCGGTCGCCTGAACGACCACTCTTGACGCCAGTCGCGTGCTGCCCCCGCTTCAATTTCAGCCACAGTGCTTTTTCCAATGCCGTGAGCTTTGGCTCTTTCTCATTGAGCAGTGCAGACGCGCGCGTCTTTGCATTAACGATGTACTGCGTGGTGCGGTCGAGCTTGTCGAAAGACATACCAACAAGACAATCAGCACATCACGCGTAGACGGTCGAGGTGGCGACTTGATGTGCTCAAGAGCACCAAATTGCGTTGTTTCGGGAATACGGAAGCAGCGGAGTCCAAATCCCTCAACTGAGGGAGGTGCGCATCAGTGAAACCACGGAGGCTGAAAACACACACCCAATCCACCCGACCTATGCAGTTCTCCATCGATCCCGTCTTCACTTTGCAGCTGCTGATCGCCTTGTTTGTGGTGGCGACACTCCAGGCCGAGCCCGCCAAGGCGGAAGCCATCACCCCTGAGCGCTCCAACCATGAGCCCTTCCTGCTCAGCGATGGGCACACCTACATCGAGCACGCCGGTATGACCATCGAACAGGAGCTCTACCGCACCCTTTGTGCGGATGACCTACCTCACAGCCAGCCGTGA
>CAXQPR010000069.1:0-53926 GCA_964225855.1 Salipiger bermudensis
TAGGCCGTTGGAAGGAGAAGGATGCCGGACCAGCCGACAAAAACGAAGCGGTCGCGCTTGAGCCAGTCATCGAGGACGTCGAACCATCCCCGCTGAGGCGCGCGTCCTACAGCGATCGTCATGAGAAAAGCGCTTCATGAAGCGTTACGTTTCGCAGCCTAATGGGCGTGAGCCGTCTTGGGGGGAAATCCACCCCAGGCACTAAGAGCGATGAGTGGAAATACTCAAAGCGAGCAGGAGCGAGCCTTTCCGCTCTAGGTGCACCCTGCACACCAGGCCGGGATTCCATTCGCGAGAATGCGCCGACTTGCAGCCCGCCACCGTGTACGTCATTGAACTGGCCATCAAGATGAGCCCGATGCCGGTTTCGGTGCAGCGCAAGGATCAAGCTGCCGCCGAAGCGCTCTATCAGCAGGTGCGCCAGACCATGGAGCAGGGCCAACCCCGCCTGCTGGAACTCCATTGCGAAAAAATGGAAGGCAAGCGCGTCAGCGTGCTCAGCAGCGAAGTGCTGGCCGTTCAGATCTACGAAAAAACCGCCACTGGTGGCGGCAGCAAGCGCCCCGGTTTTGCCTTTGATGGCTGAACTCACCGCTCCAGGCTTGCGGTTTGACCGGATCAGCTTCAGCTGGCCCAACGGCACACGCGCACTTGATCAGTGCAGCTTCACCATCCCAGGCCCCGGCCTGTGGATGCTGGTGGGCAGCAATGGCAGCGGCAAAAGCACGCTCTTCCGCATGATCGGGGGCTTACTGCAACCGCAGAGCGGTCAGCTGGACTGCACCCTCAAGCCGGCCCTGGTGTTCCAGAACCCCGACCACCAACTGTTGCTGCCCAGCTGCGGCAGCGAACTGCTGCTCAATCTGCCCCGCCATCTCAGCAGCGTGGAGCGCCACGCCCGCATCAACCACCTGTTGGAACAAGTCGGCCTGGCAGGGATGGCCACCCGGCCCATTCACACCCTCAGCGGCGGCCAAAAACAACGCCTGGCCATCGCCGGCGCCTTGGCGAGCGACGCCAATCTGCTGCTGCTGGACGAACCCACAGCCCTCCTGGATCCCGCCAGCCAGCAGACCGTACTGGCTGCCGTGCAACAGCTCTGTCATCGATCCCAGGCGCCATTAACCGCCCTCTGGGTCACCCACCGACTCGATGAGCTGGACCATGCCGATGGCGCGGCTCGCATGGAAAAAGGCCGCATCGCCCCTTGGAGCAGCGGCCAAAAGCTGCGCAAACAGCTTCAACCGCTTGCAGGGCGGAGGGGCTGAGGGGTAAGTTCTTCGGGTCCGATTCGTCGGGCCATTCCTCGGTAGCTCAGCGGTAGAGCGGTCGACTGTTAATCGATTGGTCGCAGGTTCGAATCCCGCCCGGGGAGTTCTCTGATTAACCACAGCGAAGCTGTGGTTTTTTTGTGTCTTCAGCGATAAAGGCCTCGCCTTAAAGGTCCAACGCGTAACAAACCACTGCTGGATTCCGAAAAAATTCTGAAAAGACAGGCGCTTCCAGAGCCATCAATGGTGATCAAATCACAGTGAGAGACTGACTTTTCGAGGTATTACCGCAAGAGACAAGCCCCTGCACCAACACGCCAGAGGGTCTACAAATCTTGTGAGAATCCGAACGAACGTCATTTCTCTGCGCGTCGCGTTCCAATCGTTCACCGAGCCTGCATCCCGATGAAGCCCTGCATCCTCCTGATCGAAGACGACAGCGACATGCGTGATCTCGTGGGCGGACACCTCGAGCACAACGGCTTTGACGTGCAGCGAGCCGATGACGGCATCAAGGGCCAGGCCCTGGCCCTCCAGTACACCCCGGATCTGATCCTGCTGGATCTGATGCTTCCCAAGGTGGACGGCCTCACGCTCTGCCAGCGCCTGCGCCGGGATGAGCGCACTGCCGGCATTCCCATCCTGATGCTCACGGCCCTGGGAGGCACGAAGGACAAAGTGAGCGGCTTCAATTCCGGGGCCGATGACTATCTGACCAAGCCCTTCGATCTCGAGGAGCTCCAGGTGCGGGTCAAAGCACTGCTGCGGCGCAGTGACCGTGCCCCCGTGGGCAGCTCAAACCACAACGAAATCCTCAGCTACGGCCCCCTGACCCTGGTGCCCGAGCGCTTCGAAGCCATCTGGTTTGACACGCCTGTGCGTCTCACCCATCTGGAGTTCGAACTGCTCCACTGCCTGCTGCAACGCCATGGCCAGACCGTGGCTCCATCCCTGATCCTCAAAGAGGTCTGGGGCTATGAGCCCGACGACGACATCGAGACCATCCGCGTGCATGTGCGCCACCTGCGCACCAAATTGGAGCCGGACCCCCGCAAGCCACGGTTCATCAAAACCGTCTACGGAGCTGGCTACTGCCTGGAACTGCCCACCGGTGCCCAGCTCGACGACCTCCACGACGTACTGGCCCAGGCCCGGCAAGAACGGGAGCAAAAAGACGAGTCGAGCAAACGCGTCAGCGCCTGAGTCAGGCCCTGCTTAAGGCATCACCTTGCTCGATCCAGCCGTAAGCAGATCGAGCAAGGTGACTTCCCAGGCCAAACGAGGCTGCACAAACGAGAGCAGGTGGCTGCGCAACCGTTCCAGGCGTTTCAGCCCCTGGCTTTGACCCTGGTGATACCAGAGATGGTGCTGCCACCAGGAGATCAACCAGAGCTGCTGTTCGCCACTGAGGGCTTCGGTCACATCCCTGGCCAGAGCCAAGGCCTCCGCTGGTTGGCTGGGCAGCACCGTCAACCGATGCCGCAGGGTGTCGGGCACCGCCTCCCAGAAGCTGGCGTGGTCCAGCAGTGCTCCTGGGGAACCGGCCGCCAGGGCCCGAAGCTCCGGAAGTTCCAGAGCAGCCGCGGCCTGGGCACGCTGCTCCCCATCCAGGCGCGCAAGCACCGTCTGCATTTGCTCTGGATCGAGGCGTTTAAAGCTGATCTGCTGACAACGGGAACGAATGGTGGTGAGCAGGCGTTCGGGCGCCGCTGACAGCAAAATCAACAGGCCATGCCCAGGCTCTTCAAGGGTTTTGAGCAGAGCGTTGGCCGCCGACTCCGCCATGGCCTCCGGGTCTTCAATCACCACCAGACCCCGGGGCGACTCCAGTGGCTGTCGAGCCAGGAAACGACTCACCTCGCGGATCTGATCCAAGCGCAATTGCGGCGGCGTGCGCTTGCTCACACCCGCCTCCTCCGCCTCCGAGCGCGGGATCAACCGACCCTGATGGGAATAGCTGGGCTCCACCCAGAGCAGATCAGGATGGTTACGGGCCTCTAACCGGCGACGTTCGCGCCGATCCTCCTGCCCTCCCTGAAGCACCCCCTCCAGAAACCGCAGAGCAGCCAGACGCCGGCCCACACCATCAGGCCCAGCGAAGAGATAGGCCGGCGCCACCCGCCGGTGCCTGAGGGCGGCCTCCAGCAGCGACACCGCTTGCGGCTGGCCCACCAGATCAGAAAACAGAGGGTCCATCAGCCGCCCTCAGAGAAACCGCGCTTGAGCCGATCCCTGATCTGCGCTGTGACCGCATCGGGGGCTTGATCCGCATCAACGCACCACCAGCCCCGCCCTTCAGCCAACACCCGGAACCCCTCGCTGACCCGCTCCAAAAACGCCTGACCTGCCGCCTCGATCCGGTCATTGGCCTGATCCGCACGGCGGGCCAGGCTGACCGCCAGCGGCAGATCCAGCAAGAAGGTGGCATCAGGCTGGAGACCCGTTGTGGCGATCTGCTCGAGTTGAACAATGAGCTCCCGATTGAGCTCGCGGCCATAGCCCTGATACGCCAGTGTCGATCCAGCGAACCGATCACTGAGCACCCAGTCGCCCCGCTCCAGGGCAGGACGAATCACCTGGTCCACATGCTGGGCTCGATCGGCGGCGTACAGCAGCAGTTCAGCCACCGGGCCTGGTGCAACCGCCTCAGGAGGATGGAGCAACAACTGACGCAGGGACTGCCCCAGTGGGGTGCCCCCCGGCTCCCTGGTCTGCACCAACTGAGCCCCTGCAGGCATCAAACCGCTGCCAGGCAACCACTCCACCAGGCGCTGCATCTGGGTGGTCTTACCGCACCCATCAATGCCCTCCATGACCAGAAAGCGACCCCGCATCCCGGTCATGGAAGGCGAAGACTGAGGGCATTGAGCACCACCGTGATCGAGCTCAGGGCCATCAACAGGGCCGCCAGCGGCGGCGACAGCAGCAAGCCAAAGCCCGGCAGCAACACACCGGCCGCCACCGGCAAGGCCAGCAGGTTGTAACCGAAGGCCCAGAACAGGTTCTGACGGATCTTGGCCATGGTGCGCTTGGCCAGCTGCAGCGCTTCAGGCACCGCCTCCAGGCGGTCTCCCAACAGCACCAGGTCAGCGGTGTCCTGAGCGATCTGGGTGCCAGTGCCCACGGCGATCCCCAGATCAGCAGCTGCAAGAGCGGGAGCGTCGTTGATGCCATCCCCCACCATCGCCACGCTGCCAGTGGTCTTGTATTGCTCCAACCGCTCCAGCTTCTGCTCCGGAAGCAACTGCCAGGCGAGCTGATCAGCCTTGAAGCTGAGCGCATCACCCAGGCGCTGCACCGACGGCTGACGGTCACCGCTGAGCATCGCCAAGGTCAGGCCCTGACCGCGCAAGCGCTGCAAGGCCACAGAGGCATCGGGACGCACGCGGTCGTCCACACAGATCAAACCCAGGGGCGTCTGATCCAGGGCCACCGCCACGAGCGACTGCCCCCTGGCGGAGGCCTGTGCAAGAGCCTCCTGGAAGGGCTCGGGCCAGGCGATGCCCTCCCGTTGCAGCCATTCGGGAGCACCAACACGCACCGTGCCCTCAACCCCCTCGAGCTCACCAGCCACCCCCGCTCCGGGGACGGTGCGGCTGCCCACAACCGGTAGCAGAGGCAAGCCACGACGCTGCGCTTCCTGCAGCAGGGCATGGGCCAGTGGATGACGGCTGGTGTTCTCAACGCTGGCCGAAAGTTGCAGGGTGCGTGCTGGATCGGCGCTGGCCAGCACCTCGGCCACCAAGGGACGGCCAAGGGTGAGCGTGCCGGTCTTGTCGAAGACAACGCGATCAAGACCCGCCGCCAGCTCGATCACATCCCCACCCCGAAACAGCCAGCCCTGACGGGCCGCCAACCCGGACGACACTGTGATCACGGTGGGGGTCGCCAGACCCAGTGCACAGGGGCAGGCAATCACCAGCACGGCAATGGCCAGCTGCAGGGCCAATCCCAAGGGAGTTTCAGCCCCTGCCCCCAAGGGGCCATGCAAGCCATGGCCTTGAACAGCGGCCATGGCCGCGGAATGGTGATGGGCTGCTGGCATCGGCGCCGCCAGCACCTGGGGCCAGAGGCGTGGACCCACCTGCCACCAAAACAGAAACGTGAGCGTGGCCAGACTGATCACGCCGTAACAGAAGAATCCGGCAACGCGGTCAGCAAGCCCCTGAATCGGAGCCTTCCGGGCCTGGGCCTGCTCGACCATGGCGATGATCCGAGCCAGGGCGGTCTCCGCACCGACCCGCTGCGCCTCCAGCACCAAAGTCGCCTCGAGGTTGAGGCTGCCAGAGGAGAGCTCCGTTCCAGGGGCGGCCTCCAAGGGCAGCGGTTCACCCGTGAGGCTCGAGACATCCACCGCCGAGCAGCCTTCGATCACCACCCCGTCGACGGGGATGCGATCACCCGCCAGCAGCTGGAGACGCTCACCAGGCCGCAACGCGGCCACCGGCACCTCCCTGACGCTGCCATCAGCCATCACCAACCGAGCTTGATTCGGCTGCAACGCAGCCAACTGCTGCAACGCCCGGCCTGTTCGCACCCGGGCCCGTTCCTCCAGGAAGCGACCGAGCAGCACAAAGCCGAGCAGCATCACCGGCTCGTTGAAGAAACAGGGCCAGCCCACCTGGGGCCAGATCAAGGCCACCAGGCTGGCGAGATAGGCACTGCTGACGCCAAGCCCCACCAGGGTGTCCATGCTGGGCGCTCCAGAACGGACGGCTCTCCAGCCACCCACCAGGATCGGACGACCAGGCCCGAGCAGCGCCACCGAGGCAAGGGTCGCGTGAAACCACAGCTCGCCCACCACGGGCAGATGCAGGTGACCGCCTTCCGCCAGATGCCCCAACACCGACAGCACCAGCAGCACCAAGGCCACCATCAGCTGCCGCCACTGACGCCACCAACCCCAGCTGCGCTCCACATCCTCGTCACCTGCGCCGGGGGCGGTCTGGGAGCGGGCTTTGGCAGGGAAACCGCGATTTTCAAGCGCTTGCAGCACCCCATCGAGGGCTAGGCCCTCGCCGGCCAGGCTCAACCAGGCACTGCGCGTCACCAGATTGACGCTGGCCTCTTCCACCCCGGGCTGCTCCAACAGGGTGCGCTCGACAGCGCGAACGCACCCCCCGCACTTCATGCCCTCTACATCCAGGAGAACGGTGGTGTGGGGACCAGCGGTGGAGGTGCGACTCACAGCAGGGTTTGAGACATTTGCACGCTAGGCATGGCCGCGTGCCTCAGGATGGGAGCCATTCCAACAGGCCCGCCGTGCCCCGCAGCAACCGCAACGACAACTTCATCGACAAGAGTTTCACGGTGATGGCGGATCTGATCGTGAAGCTGCTTCCGATCAACGCCCGGGCCAAGGAGGCTTACGTCTATTACCGCGATGGGCTTTCAGCTCAGAACGACGGCGACTACGCCGAAGCATTGGAGAACTACGAGGAAAGCCTGAAGCTCGAGGAAAACCCGATCGACCGAGGCGAAACCCTCAAGAACATGGCGATCATCTACATGAGTAACGGAGAGGAAGACCGGGCGATCGAGACCTATCAAAAAGCCCTCGACGAGAACCCCAAGCAGCCCTCCTGCCTCAAAAACATGGGGTTGATTTTCGAGAAGCGAGGGAGGACAGCCGAAGAGGAGGGTCGCCGCGATGAGGCCGACAGCTGGTTCGATCAGGCGGCCGAAGCCTGGACCCAGGCAGTGCGCCTCAACCCAGGCGGCTACCTCGACATCGAGAACTGGCTCAAATCGACTGGTCGCAGCAACGTCGACGTCTACTTCTGATCGTCCTGCGACGTCGCTCCATCGCCGAGGGCCAGCACCAGGGCTTCGGTGATCCGAGAGGCCTCCAATAACTCCAGCCCCAGGGCGGCCGCCACCGCACCCAGGCCACTGGCCTGGGGCACGACCGCACGCCTGAACCCCAGCCGGGCGGCTTCCTGCAGGCGCAGCTCCAGCTGGGGCACCGAGCGCAGCTGACCACCCAGACCCAGCTCCCCCAGCAGCACGGTGCCAGCCGGCAGCGTCAGATCCCTGTAACTGGCCACCACAGCCGCGGCCACCCCTAGATCGGCCGCGGGCTCCTCCACATCCAGGCCGCCAGCCACCGCCAGGTAGCAATCGAACCGCGAAAGCGGCAGCCCCATGTGCTTCTCCAGCACCGCCAGGATCTGGTGGAGACGGTTGACCGCAATCCCCGTGGCGGTCCGGCGCGGACTGGCATAGCTGGTAGTGCTCACCAGAGCCTGGAGGTCCACCACCAGGGGACGGGTGCCCTCGCAGGCCACGATCGTGGCTACTCCACTGGCTTGTTCACCGCTGAGGAACAGCTCACTGGGATTGCACACCTCCGCCAGCCCTTGGCCGCGCATTTCGAACACACCCAGCTCATGGGTGGCCCCAAAGCGATTCTTGACGGCACGCAGCAGGCGATGACTGGCAAAGCGATCGCCTTCGAACGTGAGCACCGCATCCACCAGGTGCTCCAACACCTTGGGCCCGGCCAGCACGCCCTCTTTGGTGACATGCCCCACCAGCAGCAGCGCTGTGTTCTGGCGCTTGGCCAGCCGCTGCAGGGCAGCCGCACACTCCCGCACCTGGGCCACCGAGCCCGGCGCACTGGTGAGGTTGGCGTCGTGCATGGCCTGAATGCTGTCGATGATCGCCACATCAGGCCTGAGAGCCTCCAGCTCCTCCAGCACCAGCTCCAGATCGGTTTCCGCCAACAGCTGCAGATCAGCGCCGCGGCGCTGCAAGCGTTGCCAACGCAACTTCACCTGCTGCGCCGATTCCTCCGCACTGACGTAAAGCACCGAGCGGTCCCCACCCATGGCCGTGGCGCTCTGGAGCAACAGGGTGCTTTTGCCGATGCCCGGATCGCCCCCCACCAGCACCAGAGACCCCGGCACCAAACCACCTCCGAGCACGCGGTCGAATTCGTCATAACCACTGCCGAGCCGTTGCATCGGCTGGTCACCCAGGTCAGCCATGGCTGTCGATCGGCGCGCCACAGGAGCCGCCTTGGGGTCAGCACCAGCACGCCTGCGACGGCCGTCGTCTTTCGGCTGCGACTGCTCCACCAGGGAATTCCAGCTACCGCAGCTGTTGCAACGACCAAAGAACTGACGGGTCTGCGCCCCACAGCTCTGGCAAACGAACAAGGTGGAAGAACGGGGCACGACTGGGGGAGGAAAGGGCAGCGACAGCCGACCTGCGAAGAAGTCGAACTATGAAGAAAATTGGCGAGGGGTGAATAGATCGGGCAGCTGGCCACTTAGGTGTAACCAGTTGTTGTAGTGCCCGCGGGCCTGATGACAGTCGCCAGTCCTGCCAAGGAAACCATCCTCGTCGTCGATGACGAAGCCAGCATCCGCCGGATTCTGGAAACCCGCCTTTCGATGATTGGCTACAACGTCATCACCGCTTGTGACGGCAATGAAGCGCTGGAGTGCTTCCGCAACGTGGAGCCCGACCTGGTGGTGCTCGACGTGATGATGCCGAAGCTGGATGGCTACGGCGTCTGCCAAGAGCTGCGCAAGGAATCGGATGTGCCGATCGTGATGCTCACGGCCCTGGGAGATGTGGCTGACCGCATCACCGGCCTCGAGCTGGGCGCCGATGACTACGTGGTGAAGCCGTTCAGCCCCAAGGAACTGGAAGCGCGCATCCGCTGCGTTCTCCGCCGGGTGGACAAAGAACAGGTGGCTGGCATCCCCAACTCCGGGGTGATTCAGGTGTCCGATCTGCGCATCGACACCAACAAGCGCCAGGTCTTCCGCGGCGATGAGCGGATCCGGCTCACTGGCATGGAATTCAGCCTGCTGGAACTGCTGGTCAGCCGTTCCGGTGAACCCTTCAGCCGCGGGGAAATCCTCAAAGAAGTGTGGGGTTATACCCCGGAACGCCATGTCGACACCCGCGTGGTGGATGTTCATATCTCCCGGCTTCGCTCCAAACTGGAAGACGATCCGGCGAATCCCGAGCTGATCCTCACGGCTCGCGGCACCGGCTATTTGTTCCAGCGCATCGTTGACTCCGTTGCCTCCGAAGGAAACTGACTCCAATGCGACGCCCCCTGTGGGCGATTCGTCGGCTCGGGCCAAGCCCCGACGCTCCAAGGCCGTTCGGCGTCTTGTGATTTGGTACCGCCGCAATGCCGCGGTCACCAGCCTGGTGGGCACTGCCACCTCCTCGGCAAGCGCCGCGGGCTCTGTTGCCGGCACGGTGGTGTCGAGCGCGGGGAACGTGGCAGGCACCGTGCTGCAACCCTTGGTCTTCGACCCTCTGCGACGGCTGCAGGGGGGCAACAGTGATAGCGACACCGCCATCGATGACGCGGAACGCTTGTGGGTGGCTGTGGATGGCATGGGTGGCGACCATGCGCCTGGACCGATCCTCGAGGGATGCCTCCAGGCCATCGCCCGCCTGCCCCTCCGCATCCGTTTCGTCGGAGAAACCGATCGGGTGCTGGCTGCCGCCGAGGAGATGGAACTGACTGAAGCGCTGAATGATGCGCGCAAAGCCGGTTACCTCGACCTGGTGGCCAGTGGTCCCTCCGTGGGCATGAATGAAGAGGCGACGGTGGTGCGGCGCAAACGGGATGCCAGCATCAACGTGGCCATGGACCTGGTGAAAAAGGGAGAGGCTCTGGCGGTCTATTCGGCGGGCAACTCAGGCGCTGTGATGGCCTCGGCCATTTTCCGGCTGGGGCGGCTGGCGGGCATCGAACGCCCTGCGATCGGGGCCCTGTTCCCCACCAAGGATCCAGGCCAGCCTGTGTTGGTGCTGGATGTGGGCGCCAACATGGATTGCAAGCCGTCCTATCTCCACCAGTTCGCCCTACTCGGCAACATTTACAGCCGGGATGTGCTGCAAGTGTCCCGACCCCGGGTGGGTTTGCTGAACATCGGCGAAGAGGAGTGCAAGGGCAACGATCTCGCCCTCAAGACCTACCCATTGCTGAAAGAGGAATCCCGTCTCCATTTCGCAGGCAACTGCGAGGGCCGCGATGTGCTTTCCGGTGAATTCGACGTGGTGGTCTGTGATGGATTCACCGGCAACGTGCTGCTCAAATTCCTCGAGTCGGTGGGCAGCGTGCTGCTCGGCGTGCTCAAGGCCGAACTGCCCCGTGGCCGCCGCGGCAAGGTGGGCTCAGCGTTCCTGATGAGCAATCTCAAGCGCATCAAAAAACGACTCGACCACGCCGAACACGGTGGCGCTTTGCTGCTGGGCGTGAACGGAATCTGCGTGATTGGCCACGGCAGCAGTCGTGCCCTGTCGGTGTTGAGTGCTCTGCGCCTGGCCCATTCCGCCGCCAGCCATGGGGTGATGGACGATCTGGCCGAACTCGGCAACACCGCCAAGCCCGTCGGGGTCTGAGACTGCACCGCACCAGCCTCGACTGTGATTGACTGACGCCACTTCGTCTGGCATCGCCCTTGGCTGGATCAGCACCACTCTCCGGACCGTCCGGCGGCGTGGCCCTGGTGGCCAGCGGCAGTGCCCGCGGTGGGCAACAGATCATCAACGATCAACTCGGGCAACGGGTCGACACCAACGACGAATGGATCCGCACCCGGACCGGCATTCAGGCCCGTCGCATCTGCGGGCCTGATCAATCCCTCTCCAGCCTGGCCGCCGACGCCGGACGCGAGGCCCTTGCCATGGCGGGATGGGAAGCAGACAGCCTCGATCTGGTGCTGCTCGCCACCTCCACCCCCGATGACCTGTTCGGCTCGGCGTCCAAGGTGCAGGCCCTGCTTGGCGCCCGCAACGCCGTGGCTTTCGATCTCACTGCTGCCTGCAGCGGCTTCCTGTTTGCGCTGATCACGGCGTCGCAGTTCCTGCGCACCGGAGCCATGCGGCGGGTGCTGGTGATCGGGGCCGACCAACTGAGCAGCTGGGTCGACTGGGACGACCGGCGCAGCTGTGTGCTGTTCGGCGATGGCGCCGGCGCCCTGGCCCTGGAGGCATGCCCGGCAGACCAAGACGGTCTGCTCGGCTTCCAGATGCGGAGTGATGGCAGTCGCGGCGAATGCTTGAACGTGCCCCAAAGCCGCGATCGTCGACCACTGGTGGATGGCAGCAGCCATCAGAACGGCCACTACGAAACGATCCAGATGGTCGGGCAGGAGGTCTACAAGTTCGCAGTCCGGGAAGTGCCGGCGATCCTCAAGGCCCTGCTCAAAGACACAGCCACCAGTGCCGATCAACTCGACTGGCTGTTGCTGCATCAAGCGAATCAACGCATCCTCGATGCCGTGGCGGATCGCTTTGCGATTCCCCACAGCCAGGTGCTCAGCAACCTGGCCCACTACGGCAACACCTCAGCAGCCACGATCCCGCTGATGCTCGATGAGGCCGTGCGCGACGGACGCATTCAGCCCGGCCATCGCATCGCCAGCAGCGGCTTTGGCGCAGGCCTCAGCTGGGGGGCAGCTCTCTTGCGCTGGCAGGGCCCCTCGTAGGCTCCCCCCACAACCGCGCACTTTTCGATGGCGATCGCCTGGGTGTTCCCTGGTCAGGGGTCTCAGAAAGTCGGCATGGCCGACCCTGTGATCAGCCTGCCTGGCGCTGAAGAACGCTTTGCCCTGGCTTCGCGGCTTCTGGGTCGTGATCTGCTGGCGATCTGCCGTGGCGAAACCAGTGACGCCGACGGCCCCACCGACCTCAACGACACCCGCAACACCCAGCCCGCCCTGTTCGTGGTGGAGTCGCTGATCGTCGACGAACTGCGCCGTCAAGGACGGGAACCGGCCCTGGTGGCCGGCCACAGCCTGGGAGAGCTGGTGGCTCTCTATGCCGCGGGCGTTTTCGATGCCGCAACAGGCCTGGAGTTGATGCTCAAGCGCTCCACCCTGATGGCCAGCGCTGGCGGTGGAGCAATGACAGCCGTGATCGGCTTCGATCGCGACCAGCTCGACTCCCTGGTGGCCGCCCATGAGGGCGTGGTGATTGCCAATGACAACAGTGCCGCTCAGGTGGTGCTGTCCGGCACTCCCGAGGCTGTCAAAGCCGTGAGTGCTGAACTCACCTGCAAACGCGCCATTCCGCTGCCGGTGTCTGGGGCCTTCCATTCCCCCTTCATGGCCGAAGCGGCGGACGCCTTCGCCGCCCACCTCGACGGTGTGGCCTTTGAAGATGCCCGCGTGCCGGTGCTGAGTAACACCGACCCCAGCCCCAGCTGCGATGCCGGAGTGATCAAGCAACGCCTGCGGGATCAGATGACCAGTGGTGTGCGCTGGCGCGAAACCATGGAGGCGATGACTGCTGCCGAGGTGGACACCCTGGTGGAGATCGGCCCCGGCAACGTGCTCAGTGGTCTGGCCAAACGCTCCCTGAGCGGGGTGGTCACCAGCCAGCTGGCCGGTGCTGCAGACCTGGGACTATGACCGTGGTGCAGCCTGATCCGGCCCGTGAAAACCCGGCGCTGGTAGCGCAACCACCCCGCCCCAGCCTCACGTACAGGCTGGTGAGCGCCCTGCTGGTCTTCCCCCTGTTCCGGGGCCTGTTCCGTGGGCGGATCAGCGGTCTTCAGAACGTTCCGTTGCAGGGCCCACTGGTGGTGGTCGCGAACCACGGTTCCCATCTCGACCCTCCCCTGCTGGGTCATGCCCTGGGGCGCCCCGTGGCCTTCATGGCCAAAGCCGAACTGTTTGCTGTCCCCCTGCTCGGCGCTCTGATCCGGGCCCTTGCGGCCTATCCCGTCAAACGGGGAGCCAGTGATCGGGAAGCGATTCGCACGGCGACAGCCCGTCTGCAGGAGGGCTGGGCCACGGGCGTGTTCCTCGACGGCACCCGCCAGTCCGATGGACGGGTCAATCAACCCATGCCAGGTGCCGCCCTGCTGGCCGCCCGCAGCGGCGCGGCGCTGCTGCCTGTGGCGATCATCAATAGCCATCGCGCGCTCGGCCCGGGCCAGAGCCGTCTGCGCCTGGTGCCCATCCAGATCCGGGTGGGGCAACCGCTTCCCGCTCCGGCCAGTCGACGCAAACCCGACCTGGAAGCCACCACCCTTGAATTGCAGAGGCGCATCAACGCCCTGCTGGATCAGGGGCTGCTCACCAAGCGTTCCCACTGAGCCCGAGCCCAGGGTTTCAGATCCCGCCCTGTGACGACCCAGGCCAGGGCACGTAGGCCATCACCCCAGCGTTTTCCCGGGCTCTCCTGCACACAATCCACACCGCAGGACACGGGAACACCGGTCAGACGGATGCCCCGGCTCCCTGCCACCAGGGTGCCCACCGTGAGCGCACGCGGGAGATGGTCTTCGCTGGTCACCAGCAACACATGCTGAACCCCCTCCTGGCGAAGGTCATCCACCAGAGACGTGAAATTACTGAGGGTGTCATTGGCGCGGTAATCCAGCACCACCTGGCCCTCCCGCAACCCTTCGGTCTCCATCAGCCAGTGGGCATATTCGGGATTACTGCCCCCGCTCACCACGAGAGGCAGATTGAGACGGCGCGCCAGCTGCAGGCCGGCCCGCTCCCGATCCACATCGCCCCCCAGCACCAGAATCCGTTCCGGCGGCTGCGCCGTGACAAGAGCTTGGTGGTACGGCCGCAGAGGCACAGCACACACCACGCCGAGCAGTGCAGCGCCAGCAACCCACCCCCAGCGACTGCCCATCGCCGTTACACCGCCCCCACCGGAGAGGTGGGGTAGATCGGCAAGACGGCCTCCCAGGGACTGGCGACGCCGCGTTGATGCGCCGCCAGGCAGCAGTCCAGCAACCAGCTCACATCAGCCTCCACGTCTTCGGTCATGGTCAGAGCCGGCTGCACCAGCTCGCCGTCGGCCAGAAGATGGGGCTCCTGCAGCTCCGCAACGGCGCCACCCTCACCGACTTGGTAGGCACCCCCCACCTGACCGCGGCGAGGCAGGGTCTGAACGATCCAGACGGGGTCCTGCGGCGACGCCAGCGTCCCTTGCCCTGCCAGCCGAGGTGCCATCAAGGCGAAGCTGCTGATTCCGTCGAGCGGGCAGTCGAGCTGCTGGGCCAGTGTGCGCGCCATCACCACCGTCAGGCGGGTGCCTGTGAAGCCACCGGGCCCCGTGGCCACCGCCAGGCGCACGATTGCGGGCCACTGATCCGCAGGCAACAGCTCCTGCACAGCAGCAGGAAGACCATTGGTGAGTTCGCGCCCAGCGGGCCGGGTCAGCACCCGGCGGCTACCCTGCGCATCATCGAGATCGAGCACCGCCACCCCCAGCACGGGGGTGGAACTGTGCAGAGCCAGCAACCAACGGCTCATCGAGGCAGCTCCACGCCCGGCCGCAGGCGCTGCCAACGCCCTGGGTCTGCCTCAAAACTGGCGCAACTGCGCACGTCCCACTCAATCCCGGCCTCACCACCGGGGAGATCATGAACGCTGATATGAATCCGCGGCTGCTCAGGCACCAGATCCGGGTCCTCGGTGAGATGAACAGCGCCATGTTGGCGCTCCACCGCGTGATAGGCCTGACATCGATCCACCCAGCGGCAATCCACGCAGATGCACATGCCTCCCCCTGCCGCTGAGGGTTCCATTCTGGAGGCCAATCCCACCGATCAGGCGGAGCTGTTGCGGGATGCCTTAGCCCCGCAACGCTGGCCGGTGCCCCTGGAATCGTTGCCATCAGGCAGTGCCCTGGTGGGCGGTGCGGTGCGCGATGCCCTCCTCGGACGGCTCAGCCCGACCCCCGACCTGGATCTAGTGGTGCCTGAAGATGCGCTGGGGGAAACCCGCCGCCTGGCGAAGCGCTATGGCGGTGCCTGCGTCGTGCTGGACGAAGAGCGCGACATGGCCCGGTTGGTGGTGAAAGGCTGGACGATCGACCTGGCCCGCCAAGAAGGGGCCGAACTCACCGCTGACCTGCAACGGCGCGATTACCGCATCAACGCGATTGCCCTGCGCCTTGCACCAACCCCCGAGTTGGTGGACCCCTGCGGCGGACTGCAGGACCTCAAAGCTGGGCTGCTGACCGCCGTGGCGGAGCAAAACCTGATCGACGATCCCCTGCGCCTGTTGCGGGGGATCCGAATCGCAGCCGAACTGAACTTCCAGATCGCGGCAGACACCTGGCCCTTACTGAACAAACATCGAAAGGCCCTGCCCAAGGCGGCACCGGAACGGATTCAGGCCGAACTGACCAAGCTGGTGCAGGCCCCTGGCGCTGATCGAGCCATGGAGCAGCTGCGCGGCAGTGGCCTGCTGGCCCCCTGGGCCCCGACCGCAGATGCAGAAGACACCACTCGTGCAGACGACCTCACAACGACCGCGGCCCGACTCACTCCAGAGGAACGGCAGGCCGCCCTGCCCCTCGTGCGGCTGACCGGACTGCTCAGCGACCACGGTCTCAAGGCCTTGCGCTTCAGCCGCAGGCAGATTCAGCGCTGCCTGGTGTTACGCCGCTGGCAGCAGTTGGACGACGGCGTCGGTTTCGGCTCCTTGCCCGAAGCACAACGCTTGAAGCTCCACACCGAACTGGGCGATGACCTCCCGGCACTGATCATCCAGCTTGAGCCCCCCTTTCAAGAGGCGTGGCTGGACCGTTGGCGCAATCCCATCGACCCGTTATTCCATCCCCAGCCGCCGCTGGACGGCACCACCTTGCAACACGAGCTGGGCATCACCCCCGGTCCCCAACTCGGGCAGCTCCTGCAGCACCTTGCTGTGGAACGAGCCTTCGGTCGCCTGCCGAACCGAGAGGTGGCATTGACCGCCGCTCGCCAGTGGTGGATGGCCTCCCAGCCACCGCGCTGTGATTAACTGCCCTTGCAGTGTCGACATCGATCGAACTGACCGGATCTTTCATCCTTCCCCCCCTTCCATGAGCGCTCGCCTTTACGTCGGCAACCTGCCGCAGACTTTTGAATCCAAGGAGCTGGAGAGCCTGCTGGCCAGCGTCGGGGAAGGAATCCGCTTCAAAGCCGTGCTCGACCGGGAAACCGGTGCATGCCGTGGTTTCGGTTTCGCCAACGTCAACGACGAGAAAGTCGCTGATGCGGTGATCGAACAGCTCAACGGCAAAGATTTCGGCGGCAATGCCCTGCGCATCGAGCGCTCCGAGCGCCGCGACAACAACGCAGGTGGCGCTGGTCGCCGTGGCGGCCCCGGCGCTTCCCATGCTCCTGGCTCTGCCCGCAAAGCCGTCAACAAGGTTGTCCACAGCGATGCCAAAGCTGAGGAAGCTCCCGATCCCCGCTGGGCCGGTGAGCTGTCCAAGCTCAAGGATCTCCTGGCAAATCAGAAAACCGCCGTCTGAGCGCCAACAAGCCAGATACTCATCAAAAAGCCCGGGTTGAACCCGGGCTTTTTTTATGGCTGGAAACAGCCCAACAGAGACCCAATCAACGGGTCTGGGCGATCACGTAAGAACAAGGCAACTCGAGCATCTTTCCAAGACGCCCCACATAAGCCCGGTTTTGGAATACGTCGTAGTCGAGCTGCTCGATCACATCAAGAATGCCGCGATACAGGCGCAGTGAGGTCCAAACAGGCCAGCGAGCATCGGCTGACAGCCAGCGAATGCCCGCTTCAGAGCGCGCAAACCACTCACGGGCCCGCTCCAACTGAAAGGCCATCAGGGCCTTCCAGGCGTCATTGAGACGCCCTGCCATCAGATCCTCTTCGCTGTAGCCGAACCGCTCCAGATCCTCCTGAGGCAGATAGATCCGACCTCGTCCTCGATCTTCACCGACATCGCGCAGGATGTTGGTGAGTTGGTTGGCGATCCCCAAGGCCACCGCCGCATCGGAGGTGTTGGGTACATGACTCCAGGGAGCGGTGGTGTAGGCCTGATCAATGCCCATCACCCCTTCGGTCATCAAGCCGACGGTCCCAGCCACCCGATAGCAATAGAGACGTAGATCCTCAAACGTTGGATACCGCGTCCAGGTGAGATCCATCCGCTGACCTTCGATCATGTCGAGGTAAGGCTGGATCGACTGGGGGAAGCGCTCAAGCGTGTCCACCATCACCGCATCCAAGTCGTTGGTGACCTTGCCCTCAAACAGCGCACGGGTATTGCCTTCCCAGCGATCGAGACGCTCAGCCAGCTCAGACACAGGACGCGCCTGGGCCTCAGCACTGTCCATCAATTCATCGGTGCGACGGCACCAGACATAGATGGCCCAGATGGCCCTGCGCTTCTCAGGGGGAAGCAGCAGGGTGCCGAGATAAAACGTTTTCGCCCAGGTCGCGGTCTCTTGCCGACAACTCTCGTAGGCAGCCTCGAGATCCAGTGCGGCGAGGGGCATGACTCAGGCCGACACCGGCGCGCTGACAGGGGTCGATGATGCCAGCTGGCCGCTCTTCCGGTCCACTGCACCAGCGCAGAGCTTGCCACTGAGCACAGCACCTTCCATCGACGCCAGATAACGCTGCATGGTGTAGTCGCCCGCCAGGAAGAAATTCTTGATCGGCGTGGTCTGATCCGGACGAAGCTGCTGGCAACCGGGAGTGGTCTTGTAGACCGACAGGGGAGTCTTCACCACCTTGTATTTGCGCAGGGTGGCGGGATTGTCGCCTTCGAAATGCATCGGGAACAGCTTCTTGAGCTCGCCCATGGTGGCCTCGATGATTTCCTCGTCCGGGCGACCGATCCAGTCCTTTGCAGGGGCGAACACCAGCTCGAGCATGGACTTATCGGGATCCTCGTATTCCCGGCAGGTGATGCTCATGTCGGCGTAGACGCTGAGCAGAGGGGAGCGGCTGAACAGCAAGTGGTCGATGTCGGTGAGCTTGCGGTCAAACCACAGGTGCAGGTTGATCACAGGGACACCACGCAGACCATCCAGCTTTTGGAACACCTCCATCTGCTTCCAAGGCTCGGGTAGCAGCAGCTTGAAGGGATCCACCGGCAAGGCACTGACATAGGCATCGGCGTGGATTTCCCGGGTTTCCTGCCCCTTCACACCGCCAATCAGGAAAGAAGCAACGCTGCCATCGGCATTGAGCTTGATCTCACGCAGAGGGCTGTTGAGGTGCACCTCGCCCCCACGAGCTTCAATGTGCTCAACGATGGGCTGACAGAGCCGTTCCGGGGGAGCTCCATCCAGGAAGGCCATCTGAGACCCGTTCTTCTCCTGCAAGAAGCGATTGAGGGCAGTGAGCACCACCGTGGCGGAGATTTCATCGGGATCAATGAAATTGAGCGCCTTGCTCATGGCGATGAACACCTCGTCATTCACCCGCTCTGGAATGTTGTGGATGCGAAGCCACTCGGTCCAGGAGTACTTATCGCACTCTTCGACATAGCCCTGTCCGCGCAGCATGGCGGGCACGAGACCGAGACCGAAGCTGATCTTCTCCGGCCAGGTGAGCATGTCGTTGTTGCCCAGGATCGCCGCCACGCCATTCACGGGCGCGGGGAGGTCGGGGAAATCGAAACGGCTGTAGGTGCCAGGCTCCTCAGGCTGGTTGAAGATCATCGAGTGGCTCTTCCACTGCAGCCGGTCCTCGATGTTCAGCTCCTTGAACAGCTGAAGCATGTTCGGGTAGGCGCCGAAAAAGATGTGAAGGCCGGTCTCGTACCAATCGCCGTCCTCGTCCTTCCACGCAGCAACCTTGCCACCGAGCACATCACGGGATTCGAGCACCACTGGGGTATGACCGGCATCCGCCAGATACTTCGCGCAGGAGAGTCCAGCCAAACCGGCCCCTGCAATGGCGATGCGCATGGTGGTGCTTAGAAATTGCAACTAACCTTAAAAGCTGCCCTCCCCCGCTTGCTTCCTAAAGTCGGTCGAACCGCCGTTCCGGTTTTCTCCGGGACTTCATTGCTGCCATGGCTGAGACCCTGCTCAAGTGCACCACCCGCCACGTGCGGCTGTTCACCGCCAAGGTGGAGAACAACAACCTGGTGCCTGACCCCGAGCAGCTGACCCTCGATCTCGATCCCGACAACGAATTCATCTGGAGCGACAGCTGTATTGCCAAGGTGCAGCAGCGGTTCAAAGACCTGGTCGAAAGCCATGCCGGTGCTGAGCTGAGCGACTACAACCTGCGCCGCATCGGGTCAGAACTGGAAGGCTGCATCCGCCAGCTGCTCCAAGCCGGAGAACTGAGCTACAACCCCGATTGTCGGGTGCTGAATTACTCGATGGGACTACCTCGCTCGCCTGAACTGCTGTGAGCCGCTCCCCCTACGACCGCCCGCGCTACGACGGTCCCCAGGGCAGAGATCCTCGGGACAGCCGGTCGCGTGATGACCGGGGCGGCTATGACCGGCAGCCCCCCTCTGGGCGCTACGGCCCCGGAGGTCGCCCCCCAGGGGGACAACCTCCGGGAGGACCACCCGGGGGAGGTGGGATGAAGTTCAACACGGCCACAGCAGCGGTACTCGCCGGTGTGCTCGTGGTGGGCATCGGTATTGGCAGTGCTGTGACCAGCACCACCCAGGGCGATCAGGGCAACATCGCCAGCAGCCAGCAGCTCGACATGGCCGTACCGGATCCCGAGTTCTGCAGGCAGTGGGGCGCCAGTGCCTATGTGATGGACCTGGAGATGTACACGACCATGAACCCGGTGAGCAGCTTCGTCACCCAGCCGGCTCTGCAGGCCGGGTGTGTGATCCGACGGGAGAACTGGGCCGTGCTGCGCAAGGAAGGAGCGATCACCCCCGCCCAGGAGCGGGAGTGCAAGCAGCGGATGAACACCTTCGCCTACATCGGCTCCATCCGCGACAAACCCGTTGTGCGCTGCGTCTACCAAACGGACGTGCGCGAAAACAAATTCATCACCAAAGGCGTGGCCGACGACTCCGTGGGCCTGACCCCGGAAGCGGATCAGTTCTGAGCCGTTGCAGGGCGGCTCTCGCCGTCCTCATCGGCCGTCGCCAGACCTGTGCGCACCTGGCGCAACGGGCTGTCGGGGCTGGCGAATAGAGGGAGTACGTCCCTGCGGAAGGCATCGGAAGCCCGGGAGCAATACCGGGCGGGATGACTGATCAATTTGAGCTGGCGGCGCACCTGCAGATCCACCACCGCAGGCTTGTGGAGGGTGCCGGCATTCAACTCTCGCTCAATCGACACCACCGGCAGGAACGCAGCTCCAAGGCCTGCCTGCACTGCGTTTTTGATCGCTTCCAGCGAATTCAGCTCCATCTCGATCCGCAGACGCTGGACGTCGAGCCCTGAACGGGCCAACAGCTGGTCGACCATCTTGCGCGTGGTGGATTGGGAATCCAGGCAGACGAAACCAAGGCGGTAAAGGTCGTCTTTGCTCAATTCCATCAACCGCGCCAGCGGGTGCTTCACCGGCAAAACCAAAGCCAGTTCATCACTGGCGTAGGGCACCACCTGCAGCAACTCATTGAGTTCAGACGGCAACTCCCCACCGATGATCGCCAGATCGATCTGGCCATTGGCCACGCTCCAGCCGGTGCGGCGTGTGCTGTGCACGTGCAACTGCACCGCCACATCCGGGTATTTCTGCCGGAACAGTCCGATCATCCGGGGCATCAGATAGGTGCCCGTGGTCTGGCTGGCACCGACCACCAACGATCCACCCTTGAGGTTGTGGAGGTCATCAAGGGCTCGGCAGGCCTCATGACACTGGCTGAGGATCCGATCGCAGTAGCCCAGCAGCAGATGGCCTGCCTCAGTGAGCTGAGCTTTGCGGCCACCGCGATCGAACAGTGACACCTCAAGCTGCTTCTCGAGGTTCTGGATCTGCAGGCTGACGGCCGGCTGGGTGACGAACAAGCTGTCAGCAGCTTTCTTGAAACTGCCCTCGCTGACGATGGCCCGCAGAATGCGCAGTTGATCCAGGGTGAAGGGCAGATCGGCCATGGGGGCCTGCCCACCCGGGCAGGAAGAACCAAAAAAACTGTAGGTGGGATGCCCGCCTCAGGGACACAACCTGGCCCCGGACCCGACCGGCGAACTTTCAGAATCGGCGCATCGTTCAACGCAGAGGTCTGTGACCGAGGCCATCAACGGCAGCATTCACCACTCCAGCCTGGTGATGTTTGCCCTTCTGGTGCTGTTCGCCGTGATCCACAGCGGTGGAGCCGCTCTGCGCAGCAGCGCTGAGGCCAAAATCGGTGCCCGTGCCTGGCGTTTGCTGTTTGCTGCCGCCAGTATTCCCTCCGCTGTTGTGGTGATCGGCTACTTCCTGGCCCACCGCTACGACGGCATTCGCCTTTGGAACCTGCAGGGTGTGCCTGGCCTCATCCCCGTGATCTGGGTGCTGACCGCCATTAGTTTTCTCTTCCTCTATCCGGCCACTTACAACCTGCTGGAAATCCCAGCGGTGCTCAAACCTCAGGTGCGCATGTACGCCACCGGGATCATTCGTATCAGCCGCCACCCCCAGGCGGTGGGCCAGATCCTCTGGTGCATCAGCCATGCCCTCTGGATCGGGAGCAGTTTCATGGTGGTCACCTGCATCGGCCTGATCGGCCATCACCTGTTTGCGGTCTGGCATGGCGATCGCCGCCTGCAGGCCCGCTTCGGTGATGCGTTTACGGAATTAAGAGCCAACACCTCCGTGGTCCCCTTCGTTGCCGTGCTGGATGGTCGCCAACAGCTGACCTGGAGCGAATTTCTGCGCCCTGCCCAGCTAGGAATTGTCATTGCCGTGGGTGTGTTCTGGTGGGCGCACCGCTTCATTCCGATCGGCACCACGGCGTTTCTCCACTCCCGACTCGAGAGCCTGCTGGGCTGAGCTGCCTAAACTCATCGGAATCCTGCCTCGTCCGGATGCACTCGGCCGCTGACTACGCCTGGTTGATCCCAGTGCTTCCGCTGATCGGAGCGCTGATCACCGGCATGGGATTGATCAGTTTCAACCGCACGATCAATCGCTTGCGCAAGCCGGTCGCCGTCTTGCTCCTCAGCTGTGTCGGTGCTGCCGCCGTGATCAGTTATGCGGTGCTGTTTGAACAGTTCAGCGGCGCCCCCCCGGTTGAGCATCTCTTTGTTTGGGCGAGCGCTGGCAGCTTCAGCCTGCCGATGGGCTACGTGGTGGATCCCCTGGGATCCGTGATGCTGGCCCTGGTCACCACCATCGCTTTGTTGGTGCTGATCTACTCCCATGGCTACATGGCGCACGACAAGAGCTACGTGCGCTTCTTCACCTATCTGGCGTTGTTCAGCAGCTCAATGCTGGGGTTGGTGATCAGTCCCAACCTGCTGGAGATCTACGTCTTCTGGGAGCTGGTGGGTATGTGCTCCTACCTGCTTGTGGGCTTCTGGTATGACCGCGACGGTGCCGCTCACGCTGCCCAGAAAGCTTTCATCGTGAACAGGGTCGGTGACTTCGGCCTTCTGCTCGGCATTCTCGGCCTTTTCTGGGCCACAGGCAGCTTCGACTTCCAAGGCATTGCCGATGGCTTGGCTGCCGCCATCAGCAATGGCACGGTTCCTGGCTGGGCCGCCTTGGCGCTCTGCCTGTTTGTCTTTATGGGTCCGATGGCCAAGTCGGCCCAGTTCCCTCTGCATGTGTGGCTGCCCGACGCCATGGAGGGCCCCACACCGATTTCAGCGCTGATCCACGCCGCCACCATGGTGGCGGCAGGAGTATTTCTGGTCGCCCGTCTCGAGCCTCTCTATGCCCAGTTCCCCAGTGTGGGCCTGGTCATTGCAGTGGTCGGAACCATCACCTGCTTCCTGGGAGCCTCCATCGCTCTCACCCAGATGGACCTCAAAAAAGGGCTGGCCTACAGCACCGTGTCGCAGCTGGGTTACATGATGCTGGCCATGGGTTGTGGTGCTCCCGTTGCCGGGATGTTCCACCTGGTGACCCATGCCTTCTTCAAAGCCATGCTCTTCCTGGGCTCGGGATCGGTGATCCATGCGATGGAAGACGTTGTCGGGCATGAACCTGTCCTGGCGCAGGACATGCGCCTGATGGGCGGGCTCCGGCAGAAGATGCCGATCACGGCCATCACCTTCTTCATCGGCTGCGTTGCCATCAGCGGCATCCCTCCTCTGGCGGGTTTCTGGAGCAAGGACGAGATCCTTGGCCAGGCCTTCAACACCTATCCACTGCTTTGGGCCGTCGGCTTCCTGACGGCGGGCATGACCGCCTTCTACATGTTCCGCCTCTACTTCCTCACCTTTGAAGGAGAGTTCCGGGGCAACGACAGTGCCTTGCAGCACCAGCTGATGGCCGCTGCTGGCAAGAGCGTCGACGAAGAGCACGCTCACCATGGCGGCAGCGTGCACGAGTCCCCATGGCCGATGACGCTTCCCCTGGCCGTGCTCGCAGTTCCCTCTGTGCTGATTGGTCTGCTGGGCACCCCCTGGAACAGCCGTTTTGCAGGGCTGCTCAACCCTGAAGAAGCTGCAGAAATGGCTGAGCACTTCAGCTGGGGCGAATTCCTGCCCTTGGCCGGCGCATCGGTGGCGATCTCGGTCACCGGCATCACCATCGCCGTTCTGGCCTATGCCCTGCGCACGATCGACCTGGGTGAACTGGTGGCCGCGCGGGTGCCAGCCGTCAATGCCTTCCTGGCCAACAAGTGGTACCTCGATCTGATCAACGAAAAGCTGTTTGTGCGCGGCAGCCGCAAGCTGGCACGAGAAGTGCTCGAAGTTGACGCCAAGGTTGTCGACGGTGTGGTCAACCTCACCGGTCTACTCACGCTGGGCAGTGGCGAAGGCCTCAAGTATTTCGAAACTGGGCGCGCCCAGTTCTATGCCTTGATCGTGTTCGGCGGCGTGATCGCCATGGTGGTGTTGTTCGGCGTTCTCGGCAGTCCGATCAGCTGACCGGTCGGCGTCCCTTCCCTTGAAGCCAGGGCCGTTGTCTGACGCTCTGTGTCCCAACGACCATCCAGCGTGTACAAACCAACAATAGTTTTTACACTCCAGCGAGACCTGAAAAGGCTTGCCCGTGCTGGAGTTTGCCGTCAGCCCCCCGTTTGATCCGCAACTGGTGGGACTGCGACCCGAGTCGATTTCCACCGATGTGCCCTGGCTGAGCCTGTCGATCCTGTTCCCGATCGTCGGCGCGCTGATTGTTCCGTTCATTCCGGACAAGGGTGAAGGCAAGCAGGTGCGCTGGTTTGCCCTTGGAATCGCACTGATCACCTTCCTGATCACCGTCGGGGCCTATCTCGACGGCTACGACCCAAGCGTTAGTGGTCTGCAACTCGCCGAACGGGTGAGCTGGTTGCCCGATCTGGGCCTCACCTGGGCTGTCGGGGCCGACGGTCTCTCGATGCCGCTGATCCTGCTGACCAGCTTCATCACAGCCCTGGCGGTGTTGGCCGCCTGGCCGGTCACCTTCAAGCCAAAGTTGTTCTTTTTCCTGATCCTGGCCATGGATGGCGGCCAGATCGCAGTGTTCGCTGTGCAGGACATGCTCCTGTTCTTCCTGGCCTGGGAACTGGAACTGCTTCCGGTGTATCTGCTACTGGCGATCTGGGGCGGAAAGAAACGTCAATATGCCGCCACCAAATTCATCCTCTACACCGCCGGTAGCTCCCTGTTCATCCTGCTGGCTGCCCTGGCCATGGGCTTCTTCGGTGGCGGCACCCCCAATTTTGAATACGGCGTTCTGGCCCAGAAGGGCTTCGGCACTGGCTTCCAGCTGCTCTGTTACGCCGGCCTGCTGATTGCCTTTGGGGTGAAGCTACCGATCGTTCCCTTGCACACCTGGCTACCGGATGCCCACGGCGAAGCCACAGCACCGGTGCACATGCTTCTGGCCGGCATCCTGCTGAAGATGGGCGGTTATGCCCTGCTGCGTTTCAACGCCGAAATGCTGCCGGAAGCCCACGCCCAGTTCGCACCACTGCTCGTGGTGCTCGGCGTGGTGAACATCATTTATGCGGCGCTGACGTCCTTTGCGCAAAGGAACCTCAAACGCAAAATCGCCTACAGCTCGATCAGCCATATGGGCTTCGTGTTGATCGGCATCGGCAGCTTCAGCGACCTGGGCACCAGTGGCGCCATGCTTCAGATGATCAGCCACGGACTGATCGGCGCGAGCCTCTTCTTTCTGGTGGGAGCCACCTACGACCGCACCCACACCCTTCAACTCGATGAGATGGGGGGTGTGGGCCAGAAAATGCGCATCATGTTTGCGCTCTGGACCGTTTGCTCCCTGGCCTCCCTGGCCCTCCCGGGCATGAGTGGCTTCGTGAGCGAACTGATGGTGTTTGCAGGCTTCGCCACCGACGAGGCCTACAGCCTGACCTTCCGGATCGTGATCGATGGCCTGGCCGCCATCGGGGTGATCCTCACCCCCATTTACCTGCTCTCCATGCTGCGGGAGATCTTCTTCGGGAAGGAAAACAACGACCTGGTGTCCCACACCAACCTGGTGGATGCGGAGCCCCGTGAGGTGTATGTGATCGGCTGCCTGCTGGTGCCAATCATCGGCATCGGCCTCTACCCCAAGCTGATGACCGACAGCTATCGCAGCTCGATCGAGGCCTTGGTCAGCCGCGATGTGGTGGCCATGGAGCGGATCACCCAACCAACCGCTCCCCTGCTGCGCAGTGCACCGCTCACCCCGGCGGTACTGCAAGCGCCACCTCTGCCCCAGGGCTAACGAACGCGTAACGAACTTCGTCTGTTCGGCCTTCTGAACAGACGGGCGAGGCCGTCGCCCGTACGTTTCACAGACGACCCCTTCTCACCATGCGCCAGATCAATTTCGGCCTGATCTTCGCCTTCGGCCTGGCCATGGTGTTCTTCACGTTGGAGAACACCGCGGCCACCACGGTGCACTTCCTTCCCGGCCTCCAATACACCCTGCCACTGGCGGCACTGTTACTTGTGGCTTCAGGGGTGGGCGCCATCTCCGCCTGGTTCTTCGCCGCCTGGAGCGGCATGCTGAACACGGTGGAAACGGTCGGCAAAGACGAGGAGATGCAAGCCCAACAGGTGCGCATCCAGGAACTGGAAACCGACCTCAACCGCTACCGGTCCACCGTGGAGACCCAGCTCGGCCTGCTGCCCTCCGCCAAGGTCAACGACGATGACAGCCCGGATGCTGAGGTCGAGCATCTCGATGTCAGTGCATCCTGAGCTGGCGCAGGGGCCTCAACACCGATACCTTGCGATCAGACTGAAGTGAGTGGTGTCCGAGATCAGCCGAAGTCAGCGCGCTGATGCCGGAGCACGCCTCGCCATCAGGCTTCTCCAGGACGCCGCCCAACGGGGCGACCTCGATCCCTGGGATGTGGATGTGATCGCTGTGGTCGATGGCTTCCTCGACCAGCTGCGCCAACGCATTGAAGTGCCGCGTCAGGTGCACGCTGCCCTGGGGGGCCGTGGCGGAAGCTATGAACGCGATCTGGCCGACAGCAGTGAGGCTTTCCTCGCCGCCTCGGTGCTGGTCGGCCTCAAAGCCGAACTGCTGGAGGCACAAACCTTTCCGCCCGAGCCGGTCTTCGAAGAAGGCTTTGAAGCTGAGCTGGGCGACCAAGGCTGGTTGGATCCCGCCTTCAACTTGCCGAGACGACCGGAACGGCACCTGGAGCGGCGTCCTGTGGCACCTCCGCCTCTACGGAGACCGGTGACCCTTGGCGAGCTGATCGAACAGCTGGAATCGATTGCGGAGCAGCTAGAAACCGACGAGCTGGACATGCGTCGGCGACAGAAGAAAAAACGCTTCAGTAACCGCGAAGCGATCGCCCAGGTGGCCGCTCTGGCCCACCGCGAGAAACTGCCCGAGACCACCGCTGCCCTCGGGGTCTTTCTCCAGGAATGGGAAGAGGGTCTGCACTGGACCGATTTCGAACAACTTGTTCACCGCTGGTGCGAAGTAGCCCCCCCTGATCTCGACACCGACCGGGTCGGCGTGTTCTGGGCCCTACTGTTCCTCTCCTCCCAGGGGCAAGTGGAACTGCAGCAGGAAGGATCCCTGCATGGGCCACTCCAACTGAAACGTCTTCTCGCCCCCGGGAGCATGGCCCAACTGCCGATCACCAGGCTTGACGTGCCAGCTGTTGTGCCGGCCGGAGAAGCGGTTGCTGCTTGATCTGACCTTTATGTTGACCTATCGATCTGAAGCCTGAAGCGCCATGAAGGCGATGATCTTGGCGGCCGGCAAGGGGACGCGGGTCCAGCCGATCACGCATGTGATCCCCAAGCCGATGATTCCCATCCTGCAGAAGCCAGTGATGGAATTTCTGCTGGAGCTGCTGAAGGAGCACGGGGTCAAAGAGGTGATGGTGAACGTCTCCCACCTCGCCGAGGAGATCGAAAACTATTTCCGCGATGGACAGCGCTTCGGCGTGGAAATCGCTTACAGCTTTGAAGGCCGCATTGAAGATGGCGAACTGATCGGCGATGCCCTGGGATCCGCTGGCGGTCTCAAGAAGATTCAGGATTTTCAGCCCTTTTTCGATGACACCTTCGTGGTGCTCTGCGGCGATGCCCTGATCGATCTCGACCTAAGCGAAGCGGTCCGCCGCCACCGGGAGACAGGAGCGATTGCCAGCATCGTCACCAAACGCGTCCCCCGAGACCAGGTGAGCAGCTATGGCGTTGTCGTGACTGATGACGCTGGCCGCATCAGCGCCTTCCAGGAAAAGCCGAGTGTTGACGAAGCCCTGAGCGACACGATCAATACCGGCATCTACATTTTCGAGCCGGAGATCTTCGAGCACATTCCCTCTGGTCAAGCCTTTGACATCGGCTCTGATCTATTTCCGAAGCTGGTGGCTCTGGACGCACCCTTCTATGCCCTGCCGATGGATTTCGAGTGGGTGGATATCGGCAAAGTGCCCGACTACTGGCAAGCAATCCGCAGCGTGCTGCTGGGCGAAGTGCGCCAGGTGAGCATCCCGGGCAAGGAAGTGTGTCCTGGAGTCTTCACGGGTCTGAACGTGGCCGCCAATTGGGACAAGATCAACGTGCAGGGCCCGATCTACGTGGGTGGCATGACCAAGATTGAAGACGGCGCCACCTTGATCGGCCCGGCCATGATTGGTCCCAGTTGCTCGATCTGCGAAGGCGCAGTGATCGACAACTCGATCATCTTTGACTATTCGCGCATTGGCCCAGGCGTCCAGTTGGTGGAAAAACTGGTGTTCGGCCGCTATTGCGTGGGTAAAGACGGCGACCACTTTGATCTACAGGAGGCAGCCCTCGACTGGCTGATCACTGATGCCCGCAGAGCCGATTTGATCGAACCTTCCCCGCAGCAAAAGGCCATGGCCGAACTGCTGGGCACAGACCTCACACCGACGCCAGGCGGCTGATCCCCGCCTGATCCAGCACCAGAGGGAGGCGCTCCTCGGCGCGCACGGCCATCAAATGCACGCCCTGGGCGACACCGAGATAGGTGCGCACTTGTTCGGCTGCTATGGCGATGCCCTCAGCCGCTGGATCAGCTGCCGCCTCAAGGCGCGCAATCAGGTGCTCCGGGATACAGGCACCCGGCACCATGCGATTGATGAATTGGGCATTCTTGGCCGACTTCAGCAGAAACACCCCCGCCAAAACGGGCAACTCCAGCGGCTCGGCCACCTGACGGCAAAAGCTCTCAAGCACGGCCGCATCCATCACCATCTGCGTCTGCACAAAGCGGGCACCGGCATCACGTTTGCGCTCCAGACGACGCAACAACCCACTCTGGCTGAGGCAATGGGGATCTGCAGCCGCTCCTGCAAACAACGCCGTCGGGCCATCCGGGAGACGCTCCTTCACAGGATCTTCGCCGCGGTTGAACGCCGTGACCTGGCGAAGCAGGCGAACGGATTCGAGCTCATTCACCGGCCGAGCGGCCGGCTGATCACCGGCCCGCACCGGATCACCAGTGAGACACAGCAGATTGCGGATCCCAAGGGCATGGGCACCGAGCAGATCAGCCTGCAAACCGATGCGATTGCGATCACGGCAAGCCATCTGAAGCACAGGCTCCAGACCTGCATCCAGCAGCAGGCGACACACGGCCAAGCTGCTCATGCGCATCACGGCACGACTGCCATCGGTGACATTGATGGCATGCACACGGCCGCGCAGCGCTTCTGCCATGGCCAGGGTGTGGGACACATCACCACCCCTGGGAGGCATGACCTCAGCTGTAATCGTTGCTGCCCCGGCCGCCAAAGTGCGCTGCAGCGCCGTGGTCTCCATCCCTGATTGCGTTCACCCAGAGGCCACTATGGGGGATCGGGATCAGACTGGTGGAACGTGCCTAGGATGATCGAATGACGGGAGGCAGCGACAATGAGCAGCGGTGGCACTCCGGGCTCAATCGGCGTTTCCCTCTCCGGACGCGAACTGGAGATCATCGAGCTGGTGGCTGAAGGGCTAACGAATCAGGAGATTGCCGAACGGCTCACAATCAGCAAACGCACCGTGGATAACCACGTGAGCAATGTGTTCACGAAAACCGGATCAAAAAACCGAGTCGCGCTGCTGAACTGGGCGATGGATCACGGCAAAATCTGCAGGGACGGCTTCAATTGCTGCGTCCTTCCTGACGACGGGAACGACGCTTCCTGAATCCCGGCACCGCCGGCCGAGGCATCGGCAAGAGCGAACATCTTGAAAGAGGAAGCCCGAAGAGCTGGGCATAGGCCTCGCAGGCCTCAACATCACCACCCATGAAGCGGAGGATGCCGTCGTTGTCATAGAGGCCGTACATCACCTCATCTCCGCAATCAGGGTTATCAAGCAGCTGCGCCGGGCAGCCCCCGACACCTATCTCCCAAACCTAAAGCAAATCAAAAGAATCTTTCAAGTCACGCGGCCAACGCGACAGAGGATGGAGGGCCAGGGCCGCATTGCTCCAACGGTTGTCCCCTGTGATTTCCAGGCCACACCAGGGGGGTAAATCCAGGGCCGTATCAACAGAAGGAAGTTCCACCTCTGCGAGCACAAGGGGAGCGTTCTCGACGGCAAAGCAATCCACAACCCAATCCCCACCGGAGAGGTTCAGGGAATAGCGGGTCTTGGTGAGTTGCTGGGGAGCCAGAAGCCAGAGATCCTCAGCATCCGCGAGGGGCAGCGGATACTCGAACTCATGGCGGGCAAAGCCTCCCGCAGGAGCTTTGAGCGTCAACCAAGCCTGCTGCTCATCCTTGATGCGAAGACGCACGGTGACCCCTTGCTCCGAACTGGCCAGGTACCCCTGACGCAGCGCCTGAGGCGGCCCAGCCACAGCCCGCCACTCTTCAGAGCTGACCAGAAAGCGACGTTCGATCTCCAGGGCCATGGGCAACGTCAGTTCGGAGAAGGAGTGGAAGCCACCAGACTGCCGGCCCAATGCAACTTCTGGGCAAGCGTGCGGTAGTAAGACGGCCTCTGATCAAGCTGCAGCATCAATGCGTAATGGGGAGCCCGCTGCACCACACAGCACTCACCCGGATCGAGAACCGTGCCGGAAACGCCATCCTTCCAGAGCTTGACCTGTTGCACTCCTTCCCCAAGGGGCCAGATCATCAGTCGCGCGCGCGGAGGCACCACCACTGGACGGCTGGACAGACTCATGGGGCAGATCGGGCTGACGATGATCGCATCGATCCCCGGATGCAGAATCGGCCCCCCGGAGGCCATGGCATATCCCGTGGAGCCGGTAGGCGTGGCCAGGATGAGACCATCACCCCGCACCTGATCCACCACCTCGCCATCAATCTCCAGCTCCAAGGTGCAGGTGGAAGCCAGATCCTCTTGATGGGGCCGCAGATACAAATCATTCAGGGCCCAGTGACGCTCAGGGCCTTCAACGCCTGTGGCTGGAACGCTTTGGCCCTGCTCAAGGGCACAACGCAGATCACGGCCGTGATGCACCGTGGCCTGCAACATCATCCGTCGCTCCACAGCGAACTGATCGGTCTGCAGACGCTCCCAGAGTTCAATGCCTCCAAGCATGGAGGGCTCATGGGTCAGAAAACCCAGATGACCGCCCACGTTGAAACAGAGGATCGGCACCTCATGGACCGCAAGATGGCGGGCAGCGCCCAGCACCGTTCCATCCCCCCCCAGTACCACTGCCAGATCAGGCAGCTGCGGCTGGGTGGCCAGCAAGCCGGGATAGGGATCGGCAGTCTGGCCACTCATCGCCAGAGTGACCTGAACACCAAGGCACAACAGATCCTTGGCGCATCGCCGCGCCTCTCGCAGCGCCACGGGACTGTCTGCTCTGTAAATCAACCAGACCCGATCGAGGCGCATGAAGATCAGGCGCCGGCCATCACCAGCGCAGCAGGTTGAAGCGTTCCATATCCACTGTGACGCGGTTGCGATAAAGCGACAAAAGAATTGCCAGGCCAACAGCAGCTTCAGCAGCTGCCACGGTGATCACGAACACGGCAAACACCTGCCCACGGATGAGATCGCCATCCACGTAGGAGGAGAAGGCCATTAGGTTGATATTCACAGCGTTGAGCATCAGCTCAATGCTCATCAGCACCCGCACGGCGTTGCGGCTGTTGATCAATCCCCAGACACCGGTGCAGAACAGCACTGCAGCCAGCAGGAGGAAAGCCTCCAGAGGAACGGATCCGTTCAACAGCTCAGACATGGGGCAGCAATAAAAACGGAACGATGAAACGAGTGGGGACCCGGCTTCGTCGATCAGGCCGGAGGCTGATCAACAAGCAAAGGGGTGCGTGACTTTTCGATTAAGCCCTGATCAGCAGCCTGTCCTGTACCCAGGTCGGTTGACTGCACATCACGGCGTGCCAGCACGATCGCACCGATCATTGCCATCAACAACAGAACGGAAGCGAGCTCAAAGGGAAGCAGGTAGTCGGTGAAGAGATGTTCACCAATCCGCACGGTGGCGTCTTCACCCACTGCGGCGGGGCCAGGCACAGCCCAGGGGGTGGTCAGTGCCACCCGCACCAAGAGAGCGAAGAGACCGGCACAGACACCACCGGAAATCAGGCGCCGGGTCTGGAGACCCTTGATGGGGGCGAGATCTTCGCGCTTGTTCACGAGCATGATCGCGAACAAGATCAGCACGTTGACCGCACCGACGTAGACCAGAACCTGGGCTGCTGCCACAAAACTGGCATTGAGAAGCAGGTAGAGCCCTGCCACTGCCATGAACACACCTCCCAGCAGGAAGGCGGAGTAAACGATGTTGCTGAGAAGCACCACACCGAGTGCGCCGATGGCGACGACGGATGCGAGCACGAGGAAACAGATGAGCTGGGTGGACGCAGCAATCGTCATCCTGCGTTCTCCTCCTTGCTGGGTGCAGACGTTGAGGATTCTCCCTCATCCGCTGCTGACTTGGGCAGGGTAGCCAGCACCTGATCAGGAAGCTGTCCGGCGCGAGGGCGATCAGCGGCAACGCCGTGGGGATCCATCTCACCCGCTGGCAGATAGGCGAGCTCGCGCAACGGCTGCACCGAGGGGTCCGTGGTGACGCTGGTGGGAAGGCGTCCCAAAGCGACGTTGTCGAAATTGAGGCTGTGGCGATCAAAGGCCGCGAGCTCGTACTCCTCAGTCATCGACAGGCAGTTGGTGGGGCAGTACTCCACGCAGTTGCCGCAAAAAATGCAGACGCCGAAGTCGATCGAATAATTGCGGAGCTCCTTCTTCTTGGTCGCCTTGTTCATCACCCAATCGACGACCGGGAGATTGATCGGGCAGACCCGAACACACACCTCACAGGCGATGCACTTGTCGAACTCGTAGTGGATCCGCCCCCTGTAGCGCTCCGAAGGAATCAGCTTCTCGTAGGGGTACTGCACCGTCACAGGACGGCGCTTCATGTGGTCAAACGTGACCGCCAACCCCTGGGTCAGGTTGCGGGCGGCATCAACAGCATCCCTGGTGTAATCACCAACCTGCTTGAGGAATCCGAACATGGCCTGGGTGCAGAAAAACGGGGAGCGGGTGAGAAATTGCGAGCGCCGGTTCAGCCGCCGAAAGCGACAGGGAAAGCGAGCTTGAGAGCTGCCGTGACCAGCAAATTGACCAGAGCCAGAGGCAAGAGGAACTTCCACCCCAGGTTGAGCAGCTGGTCAATGCGAACCCGGGGCGTGGTCCAACGCAGCAGGATGGCGAAGAACACCAGCAAGTAGGCCTTCAACACAGTCATCACGATGCCCACGGTGCCCGTGATCACCTGCACCAATGGCGCATCAACCGACTGCCCCAGCCAGCCAGCCAGCCACTCGACCGGAATCGGGAAGCTCCAGCCGCCGAGGTAGAGAACAGAGACCAGAAGCGCAGATAGGACCAGATTGATGTAGCTGCCCAGATAGAAGAGGGCAAACTTCATGCCGGCATATTCAGTCTGGTAGCCGGCAACCAGTTCCTCTTCAGCCTCAGGGAGATCGAAGGGAAGGCGCTCACATTCGGCCAGGGCGCAGATCCAGAAGATCAGAAAACCCACTGGCTGTCGCCAGATATTCCAGCTCAGTAGACCCGCACCGGTCTGCTGGTTGACGATGTCGATGGTGCTGAGCGAGTTGCTCATCATCACGATCGCCAAAACGGCCAGAGCCAGTGGGATCTCGTAGCTGATCGACTGAGCCGCGGCCCTCAGACCACCTAACAGGGAATATTTGTTGTTGGAGGCATAACCACTCATCAGCAGGCCGATGGGCTGGATGCTGCTGAGCGAAATCCACAGGAAAATGCCGATCCCGACATTGCTGACCAACAGGTTCTGACCGAACGGCACGATCAACCAAGACAGAATCACTGGCACCACCACCAGCACGGGGCCGAGGGTGAACAGCAGGCTGTCGGCGCGGGCCGGAATGATGTCTTCCTTCACCAGCAGCTTGAGGCCATCGGCCAGCGGCTGAAGAACCCCCAAGGCACCGGCATATTCCGGACCAATGCGCTGCTGAACGGCGGCCGAGATTTTGCGCTCCAGCCAGACGGTGACCAACACCCCCACCACAGCCGCCACCAGCACCAGCAGCATCGGAAGCGGCAGCCAGATCAGGTGAGCGAGATCAGGTGAGAGGCCAAACCCTTGCAAAGCCTCACTGAAGCTGCGCTCCAGATCGAGGCCGGGGGTCACCAGGGCCGTCGTTGTGGTGGCGAGGGAGGGCACCATGTTCACGGTTGTGATGGGTGCAACTTAGGCGCCCGCAGCCGGAAGGCGGCTTTCGAGCGGCATCCAACGGCGCTGTTCACTGCCGGTGTAGATCTGCGAAGGGCGGAAAATCCTGTTGGCACCGAGCTGTTCGCGCCAGTGGGCCAGCCAGCCAGCCACGCGTGAGATCGCAAACACCGGCGTGAACAGATCCCGGGGAATGCCCAGCTTGCGGTACACAAGCCCGGAATAGAAATCGACATTCGGATAAATCCCCTTCGGACCGAGACGGGTTTCAGCCGCGTCCTCGAGAGCACGGGCCACGTCGTACAGATCGTCGTGCCCGAAGCGCTGGAACATCTCCTCAGCAAGCGCCTGAAGGATCACCGCGCGCGGATCCTTGACCTTGTATTCCCGGTGCCCGAAGCCCATCACCTTGCGCTTCTTGGCAATGGCATCATCGAGGTAAGACGCAGCCTGATCAGGCGAACCGATCTCCTCCAGCATCGCCAGCACATCCTCATTCGCCCCACCGTGCAGCGGGCCGGCCAAGGTGCCGACAGCCGAAGCCACCACCGCATAGGGATCAGTCAGGGTGCTCGCGGTGACGCGCGCACTGAAGGTGCTCGCATTCAGGCTGTGCTCGGCATGGAGCATCAGACAGCGATCAAAGATCCGAGCGGCAAAGGGGTCCGGCTCCCGCTCGGTGAGCATGTAGAGGAAGTTGGCTGAATAAGCCAGGTCATCCCGTGGCTGAATCGGATCCTGACCTTTCCGGATCAGCTGGAATGCCGCCACCATTGTGGGGATTTTGGCGATCAGCCGCACCACTGCGGCGTAGATGTATTTGGGGTCGTCAATCGCCCGCCTGGAATAGAACAACCCCAGGGATGCCGCACTGGACTGGAGGGCATCCATGGGATGGCCGGTGGCCGGGAAGCACTTCATCATGTCCCGCACCCGGAAGCTCACCCGCCGGTGCATCTGCACCTCGTGCTCAAAGGCCTGCAGCTGATCCGCCGTAGGCAGTTCCCCCCAGATCAGCAAATAGGCCGTTTCCAGAAATGTGCTTTCCGCCGCCAGCTCTTCGAGGGGGTATCCGCGATACGACAAAAGGCCCAACTGGCCATCGATGTCGCAGATGGATGACTGGGTGGCAGGCACGCCATCCAAGCCCGGACGGAACACGATGCCCGTGCGCTCGTGGCGGATCTCGTCTGCGGAAGCCTGTGCCACCCCCAACCTGCGTCGCCCAAGCAACCTAATCGGCACCGTGCGACACCCGCCTTCAACCCTGCAGCACTCCAGGCCGCAGCAGCAACTCAAGGCGCGCTGCCCCCCGCCACGTTGCAGCGCCCGCTGGCAACTGGAGATGCAACCAACCCGCCTTCCGCAAGCGCAGAGCTCCAGCAGGCGCACCGATCAAGACAGCCGCCAGGGAGCTGAGATCCGGTTCATGACCGACCAGGAGCACACTGCTTTCCTGAAAGGGGAACAGGGCCTGAGGATCCCCCCCTGGAACGAGCCAATCGGACACTTCCGGGAGCGGGGCGAGGCCAGCCCGATGGGCCAGCCGCGCGGTTTCCAGAGCACGGGTGTAGGGACTGCTGATCAGCCGTTCTGCACGGACTCCGAGCCGGGCCAGATAGTTGACCACAGCTTCAGTGCGTTGCCTCCCCCGCACCGTGAGCGAACGATCCGGGTGATCCTGACCCTGGATGCGCTCCTGGGCGATGCCATGGCGGAACAGAAACAGATCAACCCAGGTTGAGGAGCACACGCAGGCGCAGGGTGTCACTGCCATCAGGCTGTTCACGACCTGTGGCGTTGTCAGATGACGATGCGGGTCCGACCGCCAGCGCCAGGCCCTGAACCGGTTCGAGCAGAGAGCGACCCGCCACGGTTTGCACAAACGCCCAAGGCCGCCACTGCCGCAGCTGCTCGCGACTGAGCGGGGCGGACAACGCCAGTTGCTGCGGGAGTCGTGTCTCCCGATCGGCCAGGGCGGTCAGCTGCTGAAGCCGAGGCTGCAGGGCTTTCTCGTCGCGGCGCTGTTGGAGAGCATCCAGGCTGCCGCCCCACCACTCCTGATTGCCATCCTTGGCAAGGGCTACCGCCAACTCAGCCTGGAGCGAATCGGTGCCATGGCTGCGTTTGCGCTGGAGCTTGGTCCAAACAGTGAGTGGTCCTCGATCCGCCTCCAGAGACGAGGCGGCAAGACCCTGTTGCTGCAAAGCAGCGTCCACAGCCTCCGAGCCAGGATGACCAGCCCGGGTGCCCAGCAACCAGCCCTGAGGCTGTTGTTCCCACAGCAGAGGACCATCGGTGCGGGTGGTGATCGCATCCACAGCCGGAGCGGAGAGAGCCTTCAGCTGCGCCAGCACGACGGGGCCAATCCATTGCGCCAGCGGGTCTTTGCTCCCCGACTGCAACAGCCCTGAGGGGTTGTTGAGCAGGGCCAGTGCCTGGGCATCACCGCCGGCTCCGCTCAACAAAGCCTCCCCTGCGGCTGCCATCGCTGCACCCCCTGAAGACCCGGTGGCCACCACAGGGGCGCGAAAGCGCAACATGCCATCCACGCTCAGATCAGCCCCCTGGAACCCGAGGGCCGCCACCAGGCCTTCCAAGTCGGGATGCTGCACCAGCTCGGCCGGCATCCCCAACCACGTGCTGAGAGCCTGCGGCGAGGCCGTCACGACCGCCACCCCTTCACCCAACTGGTTGAGGCGCCGCTTCAGATCCTCATCGCCGAGCTGATGCATTGCATCGAGCTGGGATACATCGAGGGCCTGCTCAAGGACCCCCCGGCCGGACGCCAACAACAACAGGTCGTCATCGATCAGAGCTGTGGCGAGGGGCTGGGGGTCCCGGCCCAACAGCGCACCACGGCCACTGATCACCCCCATGCCGCGATAACGGCTGATCTGTAGGTCGGTGCCGGCCAGGCTGCGGGTCTGCCAGAAGCGCTGCAGGAAGCGTTTTGCACCATCCTGATCACGGCTGGAGAGCGCCAGCACCCAGCCAAGACGTCCTTCCCCAGGCGCTGGATCCAGCAGCGAAAGGCTCACCTGAGGTCCGATCCAGTCGGCCAATTCATCACTGAACTCAAGACCTGCCAGAGCGAAAGCCCCATCCCGCAACTGCTGAACGGCATCCCGGGCATCCCGACGTTGCTTCGCAGGCGCCACAGCCTGGGCGTAGGCAGGAAGACGCCCTGGATCCACAAGCCAGTGCAAGCTGAGGGCCGACTGACGGGGAACGAAGCGCGCTGCCCGCGGCAGCGCAAGGGGCTGCTGCGCCAGTCGCAGCGGACTCTGCTGCGCCATCGCCCACCACAGGCCGGCAGCAGCGGTGAGCATCACCACCACCGCAGCAGCAACAGCAAGAAAAAAGGAGCGGGCCTTCATGGGCCGGCGATCAGGTCACTTGACGACATCTTTGTCCATCTGCGGGTGGATGCCAGGGGTGGCTTCAGAATCCAGCCATGCCTGACACCTCTCCCGCCGGCCTTCCCAGGCC
This sequence comes from Salipiger bermudensis, assembly GCA_964225855.1. Taxonomy (GTDB): domain Bacteria; phylum Cyanobacteriota; class Cyanobacteriia; order PCC-6307; family Cyanobiaceae; genus Synechococcus_C. The sequence continues at coordinate 37,691 of CAXQPR010000069.1, forward strand.
CCTCTCCGCCCTGGAGCTGCAGCGACTCCTGAACGACACGCCGCGCCCCAAGGTCGTGGATGTGAGAGAGCAACAGGAATTGGCCATCGCTCCCTTCCCTGGCCCTGTGGAGCATCTACCCCTCAGTGCCGCCGAGCAATGGATGGATGGACTGCCTGACCAGTTCGACGTTGACCAACCCGTGGTGGTGCTTTGCCACGCCGGCGTGCGCAGCTGGCAATTCGGTTGCTGGCTCCTCGCTCAACGGCCAGAGCTCAGCGTCTGGAACCTGGAGGGAGGCATCGATGCCTGGAGTGTGCAGGTCGATTCCAGTGTTCCGCGCTACTGAGCCACCCCCCGTACGATCGCGCTGGTGACACCAACGCCGTGGATTCTCTGCCCAGCCGACAACAGGAGGTGCTGCGGGCGACGGTTCATCACTACGTCGACACGATCGAACCGGTGGGCAGTCGCACCCTGGTGAGACGATTCGGGCTGCAAGCCAGCTCAGCCACAGTGCGCTCGGCGATGGGAGCCCTGGAGCAGCGAGGCCTTCTGACCCAGCCCCACACCTCTGCCGGCCGTGTGCCCAGCGCAAAGGGATACAGGCACTACGTGGATTGCCTGCTGCCACAACCAGGAGCGGCCGCTCAGCATCTCGAGCAGGAGCTCACCCAACTCAGCCTGCGTTGGGCCGCCCTCGACGACCTGCTGCAACAGATGACCCGCAGGCTCACCGATTTCACCGGTCTGATGAGCCTGATCACCCATCCGAGCCGCCGGCAACCGGCCCTGGAGGCCATTCGGCTTGTGCGCAGTGACGATCGCCTGCTGGTGATGCTGGTGGAGAGCTCCAGCCAAGCCCACCACCTCAACCTGCGGCTTCCGCACGGCAGTGAAGGGCAACTCGAAGCGATGGAGACATGGACCCGACGCCAGCTGGAGCAGAACGGCAACGGTTGGCTCGACTGGCAAGCGCTGCCCGGGGAACTCCAGGCCTGCGGCCGCACCCTGCGCGATGCCATCAACAGCCACCAGCAGCTGCAAACGCCCCAGGAAGCGACAGCCCTGTTCCACGGCGTGTCACGGCTGATCGCCGAGCCGGAATTCAGCCAGAGCGCCCGGGTGCGCCCGCTGCTGGAACTGATGGATGACCGACCGAACGCCCTGGTGCCGACGAACCGCGCCCCCAGCCGTGGGGTTTGGATCGGCGAGGAACACCCCCAACCGGCTCTGCACCACTGCTCCGTGGTGCAGGCGACCTACCGCAGCGGAGGCGAAGGCATCGGCCAGGTGGCCCTGGTGGGCCCCATGCGCATGGCCTATGCAACGGCTCTGGCTGCCGTGCAGTCGGTGGCCCGCACCCTGGAACGCTTGCTGGCCTGAAGGCGAAGGGGAAGGGACGGCTTAGCCCCCCAAAGCGCTACCCAGCTTTTCAGCCACCGTGTTGACGTCTTTGTCGCCGCGGCCACTGCAGTTGAGCACCACTTCAGTGCCGTCAGGGAGTGTGGGGCAAAGGGTCTCCAACCAGGCGAACGCATGGGCGGTCTCCAGGGCAGGAATGATTCCCTCGAGCTGACTGACCAGCTGCAGGGCGGCGAGCGCTTCCGCGTCGGTCACAGCACCGTATTCCGCACGACCAATCTCCCGCAGGTAGCTGTGTTCAGGGCCCACACCGGGATAGTCGAGGCCAGCACTGATCGAATGCGCCTCTTGAACCTGGCCGTCCTGGTCCTGCAGGAGAAGGCTCATCGCACCGTGCAATACACCAGCACGCCCTTCCGTCATGGTCGCGGCATGGCGCCCCGTCTCGACCCCATCGCCTGCAGCTTCAACGCCGATCAGGCGCACATCAGGACAGGTCACAAACTCATGGAACAAGCCCATGGCGTTGGAACCACCCCCAACACAGGCCAACAGGACATCCGGCAAGCGACCGAAGGCTTCACTGCATTGCTGGCGCGTTTCTTTGCCGATCACCGCATGGAAATCGCGAACCAACATGGGATAGGGATGCGGCCCCGCCACTGAACCGAGGATGTAGTGGGTGGTCTCCACGTTGGTCACCCAGTCACGGATCGCTTCGCTGGTGGCGTCCTTGAGGGTGGCGGTTCCCGCAGTGACCGGTTGCACGGTGGCACCGAGCAAGCGCATGCGGAACACATTCAGGGCCTGACGGCGCATGTCTTCGGCGCCCATGTAGACAACGCACTCCAGACCGAAACGGGCACAGACGGTGGCGGTGGCCACCCCGTGCTGACCGGCACCGGTCTCGGCAATGATCCGCTTCTTGCCCATGCGCAGCGCCAGCAGCGCCTGCCCGAGAGCGTTGTTGATTTTGTGGGCACCGGTGTGATTGAGGTCCTCGCGCTTCAGCCAGATGCGAGGCCCCCCATCAGCACGTCGGTAGTGCTCGGTGAGCCGCTCGGCCTCGTAGAGCGGCGTGGCGCGGCCGACATAGGACCGCAGCAAGCGGTCGAGTTCAGACGTAAACGCAGGATCCTTCCAGGCCTCAGCCGCCGCTTGTTCCAGCTCGGCCAGCGCCGGCATCAAAGTTTCAGGCACGTATTGCCCACCGAAGCGACCGAACCGGCCCGAAGCTGCGGGCCGCGAACTCACGGCCAGATCCTGAGCGGTGGGCTTAGGGGGCAGGGTGCTGGTCACAGAGCGTCTGACCGCGCGTGCGGCCTCTGAAGCGTTGACTCAGCGTAAGCAGGCGATCACACGATGCCGAGGATCACAGGCACTCACCTCCAGCGCATGGAAACCCGCATCCCGGAGAGCGGCTTCCATATCCAGGGCGAAATACTGCTCGATGTAGGGCTCGGTGCTCTTCAGCAACGTGGCCACCGGTGCCGGCAACCGCTGCAGCACCGATGAAGCCGGATCTTGATCCACCATCACCAGCGCACCACCGGGACGCAACACACGAAACGCCTCCGCCAGCACATCACGGGTTGCGGCCTGAGGCAGCTCATGGCAGACGAACTGCACACTGATCAAATCGACGGAGCCATTCGGCAGACCGGTGTGTTCCGCGGCTCCATGGCGCCACTCCGTCACGGCTCCATTCCGGTCACGAACCCGTGCGACCGCCAACATTTCCGGAGAGAGATCAAGGCCCATGACCCTGGGTGGGGCCTCCCCCTGACGGTCTGCCCGTTGGCGCAACCAACCCGCCAGGGCCTGCGTGCTCACCCCAACGGAACAGCCGAGATCCAGCACCTGGTGCAACGGGCCACTGAGAAGGGGCTCCACCGCAGCATGGATTGCGTCCCGAAGCCGCGTCTGGGCTTGCTCGGGGGAAAGATTCTCCTCGGGCCAGACCCGCAGAGCCATGGCATCCGTGGCCTGCTCCGCTTCCGCGGCAGCCTGCCAGCAGAGATTGCCCTGCTCATAGGCATGAAAACGGGCGAAGTAATACCCCGGAGTGTCGACCTCCGCAGCCGTGCTTTGGGCCAGCAGCGGTGCCGCGGCCGCCTGCAATTCCGCCCGTCGTTGGCGCCAAGGAATGCCGTTCCGTTCTGCCGTGCGAATGATCAACTGACGCGCCTGAAAGAACAAAGGCCGGCGCAGAAGGCCAATCCGGATCAGTCGTTCGATCCAACGTCCCAAACCTTGGCTGGAGTCAGCCCAACCAGGGGCGGCGATGGGAGCAGTCATCAGCGAGGCGACAGAGAACGGCAGGATGGGGTGGATTGCGGGTGAGCAATGCCGAAGGGAGGCTGGCAAGAATTCAGCAGCGCTGACAGTCTGCAGCGCCCAAGCGGCCCGGCATCCGAGCCCACGCCCAAAGCGCAGCAGATGGTGCGGGTGCAGCCAACGCGTGGAGGACGGGGTGGCAAAACAGTCACCGTGATCCGCGGGCTGGAACTAGATGACGCCGGCTTCAAGACCCTGCTCAAAAAACTGAAAAGCCGTATCGGCAGTGGTGGGACCGCCAAAGACGGTGTGGTGGAACTGCAGGGGGACCAGGTGGATCTCACCCTGGAGCTGCTCACCAAGGAGGGCTATCGCCCCAAGCGCGCCGGCGGCTGACAAAACGGGGGTGGGAGACAATGGCGCCACGAGAACGCCGACCCCCCATGACCGCATCCCCCACCTACGGCCAGCTCACCAACCAGGGCGCATCCACCAACATCGCCTGGCACCACGCCTCTGTGGATCGGGCTGCACGGGCAGATCAGCGCGGTCATCGCAGCGCCATCCTCTGGTTCACCGGCCTGAGCGGCGCCGGCAAAAGCACGCTGGCCAACGCCGTGAACCAGGCCTTATTTGAACGAGGACTGGCCACCTACGTGCTGGATGGCGACAACGTTCGCCACGGCCTCTGCAAGGACCTGGGATTTTCCGACGCCGACCGCGAGGAGAACATCCGCCGGATCGGCGAAGTGGCGAAGCTGTTCCTCGACTCCGGGGTGATCGTGCTGACCGCCTTCGTCTCCCCCTTCCGTGCCGACCGCGACAAAGCTCGCGCCCTGGTCGACGACGGCGATTTCATCGAAGTGTTCTGCTCTGCCGATCTTGGTGTCTGCGAGGAGCGCGACACCAAAGGGCTCTATGCCAAGGCCCGGGCCGGCGAAATCAAAGAGTTCACCGGAATCTCCAGCCCCTACGAAGCCCCGGAAGCCCCCGAGCTGTCGGTCGATACCGGTGCGGCTGCTCTGGAGGCCTGCGTTGAGCAGGTGGTGAACGCCCTGATCGAACGCGGCGTCATTCCTGCCCAGGCCTGAGGGATTCCTGCCAGGCATCGACAAAGGTCTTGGTACAGCTGGCCACCGGCACCGCCAGCAGCAATCCCAGCAACGAACCGAAACCGAACAGATCGCCTGCCCTGGCCCCCAAGGGCAGGACGATCAACAACCAGGCGGGTTGCAGACCCAACAGATTTCCCATCAGGTGGGGCTGAATCACCTGATCCACGATTTGGCCCACAAGAATGGCTGCCACAAGGATTTCGAGGCCGGTGCTCGGGTCCTGCACCGCCAACAGCGCGCTCACAGCCACGATCGTGAGAGCACTGGCATAGGGGATCAAGGTGGTGAAGCCGATCAGCACTGCGAACAGCACCCCATAGGGAATCCGCAGCACCGTGAACACCACGATCTGACCCAGGCTGAGGATCAGCGCCAGCAGCACCTGCCCGGCGAAGTAACCACGGAAGGTGCGGGTGATGGTGGAGACCACCAGGTCTCTCCAGGAGGCCGGCAGCCAGCGGACAAGCCCGGCCGTGATTGACTCCCCCCCCAGCAGAAAGAACACCGCCAGCACCAGCACGATCACGGTGTTGATCGTGGTGCCGAGGGTGGCACCGAGAATGCCGAGCAGACGCTGGCTGAGCTGACTGGCCACCCGGCTGATGCGGGTCAGTAGATCACTGCTGAGATCACCAAAATCACTGGGCAGCCCCCGCTGCAGCGCCCACTCCTGCACCCGATTGATCCATCCCTCGGCCGCCGCAAGCCAGCTGGGCAAGGCATTGATCAGTTGCACCAGCTGATCAATCAACAGCGGCACCAGGGTGAAGCCGGCGAGCACCAGAGCCCCCACGGTGAGCAGCGTCACCACCAAAATCGCTAACCAACGGGGAAGGCCGCGGCCTGTCAGCCATCGTCTGGGGATGTCCAGCAGGAAAGCGATCAGAGCTGAGGTGAGGAACAGGCCGGGGAAGGGGGCCAGAGGCAGCAACAACTGCCGGCAGACATAGAGATTGAGGGTGAACAGCGGCAGGGCCAATGCCCAACGCAGCCAGATGGGCCAGGCCATGACGACAGTCAACGTCGCCTCATTGTGGGCAGTGCTTCAAGGCCCCAACAGGCCGCCTGGCGATCAACGGCCAGGCATGCGCTCCAGATAGGCCGTGGCACCAAGATCCACCAGGCGCGCATCCTTGGCCACCACGGTGTCGTGCAGGCTCTGGCGGTAGGCCTCCAACCGCGCCGCCAAGCCCGCATCCGCCACCGCCAGGATCTGGGCAGCCAGCAGGCCGGCATTCAGTCCACCCCCAATCGCCACCGTGGCCACAGGAATGCCACCCGGCATCTGCACGATGGAATGCAGAGAATCCACCCCAGAGAGTGCCCGACTCTTCACAGGCACCCCGATCACGGGGAGCGTGGTGAGCGATGCGACCATGCCGGGGAGATGGGCCGCACCACCGGCGCCAGCCACGATCACGCCGAAGCCCTGATCCCGGGCCTGCTGGGCGAAGGCCACCATCTCAAGCGGAGTGCGATGGGCGGAGAGCACCCGAACCTCCACCGCAACCCCCAGATCCTGAAGGGCCTGCACCGCCGGATGCATGGTGGGCAGGTCGGAATCGCTGCCCATGATCACCGCCACCCTGGGCTGATGCGATGGCGCGGATGGGGGGGATGCGATCACGGCTCTGACAGGGCGAAGGCGAACTGGCGAGACTGACATCGTCCCGCACCGACTCGACCAGTCACCTGCCATGCGTCGGATCACCAACATCCGCCTTCCGCGCCGCCCCAATGGCACCAGCGCGGAATCACCTGAGCACTGGTCAGCCCTGGTGGATGACGCGGGGCGCCTTCAGGCCCTGACGCCGATGCGAGCGGGGGCGTCGATGGCGGGCGAAAACTGGCAAGGGGATTGGCTCAGCCCGATGGGGGTCGATCTGCAGATCAATGGTGGGCTCGGTCTGGCCTTCCCCGAACTGCAGGAGCGCGACCTGCCGCGACTGCTGGAGTTGCTTGACCTGCTCTGGCAGGACGGCGTGGAAGCGATCAGCCCCACCCTGGTGACCTGTGGGGTTGCGCCCCTGCGCCAGGCCCTGGCCGTGCTGCGAGCAGCCCGGGCTCACGACCAGCCCCGGCGCTGTCGCCTACTCGGAGCCCACCTCGAGGGGCCGTTTCTCGCCGAGGCGCGCCGCGGAGCCCACCCCCGCGAGCATCTCTGCATTCCCAGCGTGGAGGCCCTCAACGCCCGCATCAGCGGCTTCGAGCACGACATTGCCCTGGTCACCCTGGCCCCGGAGCTGGAGGGTGCCGCAGCGGTGATCACCCGCCTGAGGGAGCTGGGCATCACCGTGGCACTCGGCCACAGCGCCGCCACTGCCGAACAAGCCAGCCAGTCCTTTGCGGCGGGGGTGGGCATGCTCACCCATGCCTTCAATGCGATGCCGGGTCTGCATCACCGCGCCCCTGGACCGGTGGCGGAAGCCTGCCGGAGCGGAGGGGTCGCCCTTGGCCTGATTGCCGACGGCGTGCACGTGCACCCCACCATGGGTGTGCTGCTGCAGCAGCTCGCCGGCGATCAACTGGTGCTGGTGAGCGATGCCCTCGCCCCCTATGGCCTTGCGGATGGACAGCACCGCTGGGATGAGCGGGTGCTGGTGGTGGAGAAGGGCACCTGCCGTTTGGAAGACGGCACCCTGGCGGGCGTGACCCTGCCCCAGCTGGAGGGGGCCAGCCGACTGGCCGCCTGGGGGCAGCGCCCGGAGGCATCGATCTGGGCCGCCACCATGGCCCCGAGGGAAGTGATCGCTCCTGAGATCAGCCTTGATGCTGCACATCAGCTGGTGGGGTGCCGCCTGGATGCGCTGCTGCGCTGGCGCTGGGATCACGACCAGAGTCGGCTCCACTGGCAGCACGCTGCCTAGGATCCCGCCGATTCGTCCCCACCCCTGCCCATGGCTCCCGAGCAGCTGCTGAACGACAAGCAGACCGAAAAGCAGGAGGTGAAGGGGTACTTCGAGACCACTGGCTTCGATCGCTGGAACCGCATCTACAGCGAAAGCGACGATGTGAACAAGGTGCAGCGCAACATCCGCATCGGCCACCAGAAAACCGTCGATGAAGTGCTGAGCTGGATCAAGGACAGTGGCGAACTCAGCGAGGTGAGCTTCTGTGATGCCGGCTGCGGCGTGGGCAGCCTCAGCCTGCCCCTGGCCGCTGCCGGGGCCGGATCCATCACCGCCAGCGATATTTCCGAAGCCATGGCCCAGGAGGCCGACCGTCGCGCCCGTGAGGCCGGGCTGGACATGGGCAAGCTCAGCTTCAGCGCCTCCGACCTGGAAAGCATCCGCGGTTCCTTCCACACCGTTTGCTGCCTGGACGTCTTCATCCATTACCCCCAGCCCGCGGCCGAGGAGATGGTGAAGCACCTCTGCAGCCTCACCGAAGAGCGCCTGATTGTGAGCTTTGCCCCTTACACCCCGCTGCTGGCACTGCTCAAGGGGATCGGCCAGCTGTTCCCCGGCCCCAGCAAAACCACCCGGGCCTACACCCTGAAGGAAGCCGGCATCGTCAAAGCCGCTGAAGCCTGTGGCTTCAAGCTGGTGCGCCGCAGCCTGAACCAGGCCCCCTTCTACTTCTCGCGCCTGATCGAGTTCCGCAAGGCCTGAACTTGACGCCGCTCAACGGCTGATTCGCTTAACGCAGGCTCAGGGGACGCACGCGTCCCTCCCGCACAACACCGAGCTGAATCGGACGAGGGGGCCCGCTCCGCGGCAAGGTCACCTCAACCCAAAGGGGATCCGTGGACGGACGGCGCGACGGATCGTTGACGTCTGGAGGGATAAACAGGGCCAAGGGCTCGCTCAACTCCACCAGGGCTTGCCCGTCCCGGCGGATCAACGCACCGGGATAGCGCTCACCGTCTCCATCGTTATGGGCAACCAGGCGGTCCCCTTGCGCCTGCAGAGTCACAGACTGAGTCGTGGTTTCAGACGTCGCGTCCCCCGATAGCGGCACGAGCAGCCGCAGGCTGACGTAACGCCCACGGATCGGGAGATTGGGATCCACCGGTTGCGCCAGGGCCCAAAGCCGCGGTGCGGTGAGGCGCTCCATCCAGAAGGTCAGGCCAACCAGCAGCAACAGGCCGGCTTGGACCAGCGCCAGAAACACACCCGCACGCCGCATGGTCATGGCAGGGGCTCCTTTTGAACAGGCAACAGCGAGCGACGCAAACGGTTCAAGCCCCAGCCGCCAGCCAGAAACAGCAAACCCAAACCGAGCAAACTCAACGAGCGTTCCAAGCGCCCCATCACTTCAGCGATGTAAAAGCCCATCAAGGTGATGGCAAACAGGGCGGTGCCGAAATTGATGCGTTCAGCACGGGCCTCCGCCGTGCCCCAAGCCATCAGGCCAATGGCCCCCAGCCCCCACCACAGAAAGCTGAGCGCTGTGAGCTCCTGACCTTGCACCTGCAGGTCGACCAGAATCCAGACCAAAGCCACGGCCAACGGCCAGGCCCGATGACGGCGTAACAGCCAGGCCAGCAGCATGGGCAACCCCAACAGCAGCCCCCAGGCCAGCAGCATGGGCCAGCTCGACGGAGGAGGGATTGGTGGTTTTGAAGAGGCCGCCAGCGCCAACACAATCAACCCGGGAGGCAACAAAAGGCCCCCAACCCAGAGCAACACACGCCGGACGGGGCCCGCAACAGGGCGCATCGGCGCCGTGAAATAGGTGAGGGCCAGCAACACACTGCTCACCACCCAGGGAACCCCGGCCCAGGAACTGAACTCCGGATCGAAGCGCTCCAGCTCCAAGGCCAGCAGCGCCCCCAACCAGCCAGGCAGCAGCAAGCTCAGCAGCACCAGCTGCGGCCCCTGACGCAATAGCCACCAACCGGCAGCAGCAGCCAGCGACCAAAGCAGCAGGCCCCAACGGAGCGACCAATTGACCTCGAGGTTGAAGATCTGCGCGCAGAGGAACACCCCTGCCCCCAGGCTGATCGTTCCCACGGCATGCAGCCCCTTCGACATCACGGGCAAACGCTGCGCAAACCAGTGACCACCGAGATGCATCGCCACGGTGCACAACCAGAGCAATCCAAACCGGCTGAGTGGTGAAAGCTGATCCCAATGGGCAGCTACAAACAACAGCACTCCCGCCGCCAGCAGCAGCGAGCCCAGCAGCACCATCAACCGCACAGGCCAGGTCAGCGCAGGCTGAGCCTTCCCCTGACTGCCTTCAAGGCGCTCTTGTTCCCAGGCCACGATCGATGCCGCCGCAGCGTCATCAATCAGACCGGCGTCGCGCCAACGTTGGAGATATCGATCCCAGACCGGACCTGAATCAGACAGAGGTTCCACGCGATCAACGGCTCAAAGTCACCTGAGGGAAGAGACGAACCTCCAACACCGGTGGGTTGCCCGTCTTCAGCTGGGCGGAACCGATCAAGCCTGCGAATTGACCGCCTTGTCCTTGCACTGACAACGGATGGGCCCCAGGGAAGAGCGTTTGCGTGGCAAACCTTTGAGAGCCGCTGCGAACCATTGAAGAGAGCTCCCCCTCCGTGATCTGGATGGTGCCCATGGCCATCAGGCGCAGATTGCCATCTGGGAGCATCACCGTTCCCTGCAGATCTGTCAGGAACTGGGCGTGACCCTCACCAACCTCGCGACGCTCAACAATCTGCTCAGCGCCGTAGAAATTGCCTGTGGGATTGGTACAAGACGGCGTGCCTTCTTCCGGTGCCAGAGCCACCCGGACCACATACGTGATCCGATCCCCCACGCTCACGACAGCGTCGTTGTTGTCATCAAAAAACTGGCCGCTTTTGATGCTGCAGAACGCCAGTTGCAACGCCTTCGTCGCTTCGGGTTGCCGATCACGCTTGGCGTCGGGCATCAGTCCGCAGCCAGCAATCAGCAGCAGCAGGGCAGCAGCGGAACCAGCAACGGGAAGTCGCACGGAAAGATCGGCCATATCCCCCATGCTGACAACAGCGTCGTGAAGGCAGGGTTAAGAGAGCGAAGGGTCACATCTGCCGCGGACCCCTGACTCAGCGGTCAAATTCCTGCTCCAAACAATCTCGGTCTGTGGAGTAAACGATCTGTCGTTCGCCCACAGGTTGACGGTCCCGCCAAAGCGATGCTGCACGCCGCTTGGGCTGCAACAACCCCGCAGACGTCAAGGTCCAATCCAGCCACAGCCTGCGCAAACGATTGCGCGTTTGAATCTCGGCATTGCGACGTCTCCACCACAACGATCGCAGCAGCGGCACAACCAGCAGCAGTCCTGCGTAAGCCAAACCAACCAGGGCAAGCATCGTCAGCACAGTTGAGAGCGTCACGCTCCACTGCAACAACAGCACAGAGAGCAGCAACAGCGACAACGTCAGCACCCAATAGCCAAATTGCTGCTCCTGGGTCGCGTGGGTGAAAGGGATCCGTCGTTCCCGTAAAGGAGGCGATGGCTGTTCTGGCGCGCTCCCTTCAACGGGTTGCCCCTGAAGCGCAGGGAAGCGATACACCAGCTGCCCCTGCTCCGTGACCTCAGGGCGACCATCGAAGTGGAGCAGCACCGGCAACATTCCCTGATCGGCGCAGTCGGTTGCCAACTGGGGATCCTTTGGGGGGGCTGGCAGGTTGAGCAGAGGAGCCAGATCCTCGGCAATCACGACGCCACCATTGCGTTGCAGGAGGCCACCGATGCGCTTCCAACGTTGCTGTTCCAGGCCCTGGTTGGGATCACCATCCCCAAACAGGATGGAATACACCGACTCAAGAAACGCCACTCGCTTCGGTGATGACTGGCCTTCCCCACTGGGGTAGTGGCCAGGGGATCCCCACCAGAGCTGATCGGTCACCACCGCCACCACGAGCCGGGCCAGGAGTTCAAGCGTTCCGCCCACCAGCCCACCAAGCGCATCCCCAGCATCGTCATCAAGACGTATTAGAAGCGCCAAACCAAGCACCACCACCGCCACGCTCACCACCAGCACCAGCAGCACCAACACAACGCCAAACCCGCAACGGATCAGGCGGAACACCAGCGTCCACAGCTCATGAAGGCTTGCTCGCAAGCGCAACCTCCAGGAGCGGGACAGCAACAGCCGACGCAAGTGCGGCGGGAAGCCATAACTGACTTCGCCAGCGCCACTAACCCGCATCCGTGCCCCACTGGCCACCGCCAAGGCCAGCAGCCTCGGTTCCACCACATCCATGGGCAATCCAGTGGCAACAGCAGCCTTTGCAGCAGTAAACGCACCACCACGAACCCCGATCCGCTCCAACAAGAGCTGATCCGTGGGTGATGCCCCCACCTCCGCCATCAACCGTTGTCCACCCCAGCTCGGGCTTCCAGCGTGCCATCGCCAAACGATGGATGAGAAAACCCAAACGGCGGCGGGGCCTCCAACGCCCCCTTGTTCCCATCGATCGCGAAGAGCCCCTGCAACCGCCAGGCATGCAGCAGATACCCGCCATCGCCGGGGGTGACCGCCGGATCCAAGCGTCGCCCCCTGAGATAAAGCGGGTCACCCAGCAGGGGGGAACCCAGCTGAGCGAGGTGAATACGAATCTGATGAGGCCGACCGGTCGTGATCGCCACCTGAAGGAGATCCCCCTCGGGCCGCCGATCCAACAAGGTGAGCTCAGACAGAGCGGTGAGTCGTCGTCGCACGGGTTGATCCCCTGCAGGCTCAGGCCCCCAGACCCAACCCAGCAGGGGGTGAGGGCGTTCCACCACATCGGTGCAAACCGCCAAAGGATCTGCGAGTTCCAAGCCCTCCACCCGCTGGCTCCAGGCTTGATAGAGCTTGCAACACCCTCCCTGCGGCCGGAAATGGGCGGAGAGAGCAGCCCGGGTCTCGGGCCGGCGCGCGCATACCTGAAGCCCCGAGGTAAACCGACCGAGACGGTGCACAGGCTTGGGAGCCAGAGCCTCCCCTCGCTCCCGGCTGCGCTGCTCCAGCAGGGCCGTGAGGGTGTGGAGCAGGAATCCTCCACCGGGCATCACCGGCAAACCGGAGGGCTTGTTGATCACCAGCAGATCACCGTCGTCATGGATCGTCTGCCACTGATCCGGCACCGACGCTTCAAGCCAGGGAGGACGCTGCCAACTGATCCGATCGCCCCGTTCAACCACCACATCCGCCTGCAGCCAGCCACCATCCCGGCGCAGTTCACCAGCCAACAGACGCTGCTCCCATTGCTCGGCTGAGGAATGGCTGTAGCGAGAGGCCATCACGGCCGTGAGCCATTGGCCTGACTCCGACGCAGTGATGCGGTCGTGGTAGGTCCAGCCCTGGTTGAGAGCTGCTGGTCGCCAACCCTCCAACGCTCCCCAGGCGGGGACAGCCATCAGTCAACCAGATGATGCTGGAGAGCAAAACGCACCAGCTCGGTGCGACTGGAAGTGCCCGTCTTGATGAACAGGCGGCTCACATACTTCTCGACGTTGCGAATGGAGGTTTCCAGCTGCCGGGCGATTTCCTTGTTCATCAGCCCCTCAGCCACCAGCTGCAACACACTGGCTTCCCGGGGGGTGAAGCTGAGCTGAGGGGTTTCCGGAGACGCCGCGGCCTCCGCTGAACCGGTGAGCATGGAGCGGATCTCGCTGATCTGCTTGGCCATCTGCCCCACATCCGCATCAGCGAAGCGGGCAGCCTCCGTCAGCAAGCGATCCTGACGGCGCACCACATTGCGTACCCGAGCTACCAATTCATCGGGATCAAAGGGCTTAGGGATGTAGTCATCGACCCCTGCCAGGTACCCCTGGGTGCGATCAGCCGTCATGCCCTTGGCGGTGAGGAAGATCACGGGCGTACCACCGAGCCGCTCATCGGCGCGCATCTTTTCCAGCAGGCCATAGCCATCGCAGCGCGGCATCATCACGTCACTGATCACCAGATCAGGCATCTGCTGCTGGGCTTTCTCCCACCCATCGAGACCATCCACCGCCGTGGTCACCACAAAGCCCTCATCCTCGAGATAGGCCTGCACAGCCGAACGCAGACCCGGTTCGTCATCCACCAACAGCAGCCGCGCTGCCGGCCGATTGGCGTCATCTGCGCCCTGGGGGTCGGCGTCCAGAGGCGGAGTGGCGGTCATGGCCCTTCATGCACTACCCAAAATCTAAGAGGGGCGTCTATCGGGGCAGGCGCAACGTCTCTGTGCTCTCCACAAGAAGGGTGGAATAACCAAGTTCTTTGGCTTTGCCCGCCAGGGTCGCCGGGTCGACGCCGGCCTGCTCCGGCACACAGGCCGCCCACCACACCAAATGGTCTTCACGATTGGCCTCGGTGATCAACCCCCCGGGATTGAGACGGCGCACATAAATCGCTTGCTCATCCCGCTTCACCCGCACCGGCGCATCAAGACTGCAATTGGCCGACTCGGTGGGAATGACCAGATCGTTGGGGTACTCCTTCCAGAGCTTGTAGCGACGCAAAGCCGGGTCGGCCGGGTCAGTGGAGATGGAAAAGATCCCCAGGGTGTAAGTGCCATTCGCCACGGGACGGGTTTCCAAGCTGGTGAGGTCGGCCGGGCGCATGCGCCGCATCTGGTCCAGCACCTCCCCACGATCAATCGCACCCGCTGGGCAAGGGTTCATCAGCGCACCACCGGCCAGAACGATCAGACTGAGGACTCGTTGTGCGGCCTGCATCGCATCGGGAGCTGAGGTCACACCATGCTGCCAAGCCCTTCCCTGCCTCTGCCTCGGCGCTCCAGTCCCGTGGCGCTTGACTTTCAAGCCACCACCCCCTGCGCCCCAGAGGTGCTTGAAGCCATGGAACCCTGGTGGCAGCAGCAATGGGGCAACCCCTCGAGCCGCCAGCACCGGCTGGGGCTCACCGCAGCCGCAGCCGTGAGTGATGCCCGTGAGCGCCTGGCCGCCTGCCTCAAGGTGGATCCCACACAGCTGGTCTTCACCAGCGGCGCCACGGAAGCCAACAACCTCGCCCTGCTGGGCCATGCCCGAGCGATGGCGGAACAAACCGGCCATCGCGGACACCTGATCAGCGTGAGCAGCGAACACCATGCCGTGCTCGATCCTCTGCAGCAGCTGCGGCGCGAGGGGTTCCGGTTGACCCTGCTGGAACCAGGCAGCGATGGCCTCGTGAAACCGGCGCAATTGGAGGAGGCCCTGCAACCCGACACGCTGCTGGTGAGCGTGATGGCCGCCAACAATGAAATCGGCGTGCTGCAGCCCCTGAAGGAGCTGGCGGCCATCTGCCAGGCCCATGGAGTCCGTTTGCACAGTGACGCGGCTCAGGCCTTCGGGCACTTGCCCTTTCATCCCACCTCCCTGGGAGTGCAACTCGCCAGCCTCAGTGGCCACAAGCTCTATGGCCCCAAGGGCATTGGTGCACTGGTGGTGCGTGAAGGGCTGCCGTTGCAACCGCTGCTGTTCGGCGGAGGGCAAGAACAGGGCCTGCGCCCCGGCACCCTGCCGGTGCCGCTGATTGTGGGTTTCTCCAGGGCAGCAGAACTGGCGCTTCGCGATCAGGAGGAACGCCGGATCCGGCTGGAGAGCTTGCGCAACCGCCTCTGGCAAGGGCTGCAGGATCAGGTGGGCGATGTGCAACTCAATGGCGCCCTCGAGCCACGCTTGCCCCACAACCTCAACATCACCGTGGAGGGAGTGAACGGAAACCGACTCCAGCAAGCCTTGCGCTCCCGCTTGCTGTGCAGCAGCGGCTCGGCCTGCAGTGCAGGCACACCCTCCCACGTCCTGCAGGCGATCGGACGCAGCCGGGAGCAGGCCAATGCCTCGCTGCGCCTCAGCCTCGGACGCCCCACCCAAGGCGGCGACATCGACGCAGCGATCCAACTAATCAGCGAGGTGGTGGTGCAAATGCGACAGAACACCTGAAAACAACTGCTGCCATCGCTACGTTCCGGCCAGAGCACCCTTGCCACGCCAAAGCGATGACCGATGCCAGCGGCAGCCCCCGGCTCCAGGTGATGAAGGCCGTCGAGGACGGCTGGAACGCCTTCACGCGCTCTCCTTGGCCCTTCGTGTTGTTCGTGCTGCTCACCGGGCTGCTGTCAGTGGTCTTTCAGATCATTGGCAACGTGGCCACAGCCACCAGCAGCGACAGCGTGGGGCCCGGCGTGATCGTGGGCACCATCGTGTCTTTCGTTGGCAGCACGATCGTCAGCCTCTGGGGCGTGAATGGGCTGATCCGAGGGGCCTGGAAGGCCCTCGACGGCGAGAAACCCAGCTTCGCCGACCTTGCCCGTTGGGACGGTGGGGCCGCAGGGCGCCTGTTCGTGAACCAACTCGTGCTGGCTCTGATCTTCGGGATCATCCTGGTGATCGCCATGGTGATCGCCGGCGGGCTGGCGCAGGTGCATCAGGCGCTGGCGGCGATTCCATTGATCGCAGCCGTCGTCGTCTTCCTCTATCTGGCCATCAACCAGACCTTTCTGCCCTGGATTGCCGTCCTGCAGAGCGGCAACCCATTTGACACCGTCCAACGGGGCCGCGCTGGTGTGGATCCCTCCTGGTGGTGGGTGGTGCTGTTGCTGATCGTGGAATCGCTGATCCTGATGAT
>CAXQPR010000070.1:0-24373 GCA_964225855.1 Salipiger bermudensis
TCAACAGCAGCTGGAGACCCTCGAACTCAACAGCCTGGTGCGCCAGGTGCCGGCCTTCATCGCCACCTTCTCCACGGGGGGACTCGCAGCCAATAGCCACCTGCTCGAGAACGCCAAAACCAGCGGCAGCAAAACCAAAGCATCGGCCTCATCCAGCGCCATTGCCCCGGATCCAGCAGCGGCGAACGAACCCGCAACAAGCAGTGAGAGCGCCAGTCCACGGCCGGACCTTCAACCAGAGCTGATCACCACCCCCGCCCAGCTCACCGCCCTGGTGGAGCGTTTGATGGCCTGCCGGGATCCCCTGGCTCCTGTGGCCGTCGACACGGAAACCAGCGACCTCAACCCCTTCAAAGCCCAGCTCGTCGGCGTCGGCGTGTGTTGGGGCTCAGGCCTCAACGACCTGGCCTACATCCCGGTCGGCCATACGGCTCCGGCCGCCACAGACGGGGAAGCAGAGGCTGGGGTGCCAGAGCAGCTGGCTCTCGATGTCGTGCTCCAGGCCCTGGCTCCCTGGCTGGCCAGCAGCGATCACCCCAAAGCCCTGCAGAACGCCAAATACGACCGTCTGATCCTGCTGCGTCACGGCCTAATGCTGGGGGGGGTGGTGATGGACACCCTGCTGGCGGACTACCTCCGCGATGCCGCGGCCAAGCATGGCCTCGACCTGATGGCCCAGCGGGACTACGGCATCACCCCCACCCTGTTCACCGATCTGGTGGGCAAGGCCAAGGACGGTAAGGCCAGCACTTTTGCAGCAGTGCCGGTGAACCAGGCCGCGCTCTATTGCGCCATGGATGTGCATCTCACCCGGCGCCTGGCTCTGGACCTGCGCCAGCAACTGACGAGCATGGGAGAGCAGCTGCCGGCCCTGCTTGAGCGGGTGGAATTGCCGCTCGAACCAGTGCTGGCCCTGATGGAAGCCACCGGGATCCGCATTGATGTGCCCTACCTCCAGGAGCTCTCGGCCGAACTGGGCGCCACCCTGGAGCGGTTGGAAAGGGAAGCCCAAGCGGTGGCTGGCACCAGCTTCAACCTCGCCTCTCCCAAGCAGCTGGGGGAGCTGCTGTTCGACACCCTCGGACTGAACCGCAAAAAATCCCGCCGCACCAAAACAGGCTGGAGCACCGATGCCACCGTGCTCGAAAAGCTGGAGGGCGACCACCCGGTGGTGCCGCTTCTGCTGGAACACCGCGTGCTCAGCAAGCTCAAGAGCACCTATGTGGAAGCACTCCCCCAACTGGTGGAAGCGGAAACAGGGCGGGTGCACACCGACTTCAACCAGGCAGTGACCGCCACAGGTCGGCTCAGCAGCAGCAACCCCAACCTGCAGAACATTCCGGTGCGCACGGAGTTCTCGCGCCGAATCCGCAAAGCCTTTCTTCCCCA
The DNA here is from genome assembly GCA_964225855.1 of Salipiger bermudensis. Classification (GTDB taxonomy): domain Bacteria; phylum Cyanobacteriota; class Cyanobacteriia; order PCC-6307; family Cyanobiaceae; genus Synechococcus_C. Next base: position 1,390 of record CAXQPR010000070.1, read on the forward strand.
GGAGGGCTGGCAGCTGCTCAGCGCCGACTACTCCCAGATCGAGCTGCGCATCCTGACCCATCTCTCTGGCGAGGAGGTGCTCCAGCGGGCCTACCGCGACGGCGATGACGTGCATGCCCTGACCGCCCGCCTGCTCCTGGAGAAAGAGGAGGTGAGTGCGGATGAGCGCCGCTTGGGCAAAACCATCAACTTCGGTGTGATTTATGGCATGGGTGCCCAGCGTTTCGCCCGCGAAACCGGCGTCAGCCAGGCGGAGGCCAAAGATTTTCTGGCCAAATACAAAAAGCGCTATCCCAAGGTGTTTGCGTTCCTCGAACTGCAGGAGCGCCTGGCCCTCAGCCGTGGATACGTGGAGACGATCCTGGGCCGCCGCCGCCCCTTCCACTTCGATCGCAACGGCCTTGGCCGCCTTCTGGGCAAAGACCCCCTGGAGATCGATCTGGATGTGGCCCGCCGCGGCGGCATGGAAGCCCAGCAACTTCGGGCCGCTGCCAATGCCCCCATTCAGGGATCGAGCGCCGACATCATCAAGCTGGCCATGGTGCAGCTCCAGACCGCGCTCGAGCAACAGGCCCTGCCAGCACAGCTCCTGCTGCAGGTGCACGATGAACTGGTGCTGGAGGTGGAGCCAGCGGCTCTGGAGACGGTGCGTCAGCTGGTGGTGCAGACCATGGAAAACGCAATCAAGTTGAGTGTGCCCTTAGTGGTTGAAACGGGCAGCGGCGCCAACTGGATGGAGGCGAAATAAATCCAAATTCAGCTGAGATTTCAATGAAATTTCAACACTGCACTTGCAACCAGTGTTAGAGATGCAATCAAGTCGCAAAAAGGACATGGCTGACGACACCAGCAACAAGAACAAGGAAAATGCGAAAGACCCGCAAGAACTCAAAGAGCACCAGCTCGAAGGTATTTCCGGTGGCGCTTCGCAGGCTGAATTGGATCAGTACAACAATGATGCAAGCCGCCAGCGCACTGGAGGCGGCAGAGGATAGGCGCTGAAGAAAACTGTCTGTGGCGTGCCTTCGGTGTGAGTCGCGCCGTAACCTCGCCGGCAGTGCCTGATCATCCCTGTGTCCCTGCGGTTCACCAACACCCTCACCCGCCGCACGGAACCCTTTCAGCCACTTAAGGACGGGGAAGTCACCATCTATTGCTGCGGGGTAACGGTCTATGACCTTTGCCACCTGGGCCACGCCCGCAGCTACATCAACTGGGATGTGCTGCGCCGCTATCTGCTCTGGCGCGGTTTCGCGGTGACGTTTGTTCAGAACTTCACCGACATCGACGACAAGATCCTCAAGCGGGCAGCAGAGGAAAACAGCTCGATGGACGCGGTGAGTGAGCGCAATATCGATGCCTTCCATACCGATATGGATGCGCTCGGGATCCTGAGGCCCGACCGCATGCCCCGGGCGACCCGCTGCCTGGATGGCATTCGTGGACTGATCAGTGAGCTCGAAGCCAAGGGAGCGGCCTACTCCGCCGAGGGCGATGTGTATTTCGCAGTGATGAAACACGCGGGATACGGCAAGCTCAGCGGCCGTGACCTGAGCGAACAGCAAACCAACGCCGACGGCCGCGTTGCGGATGCAGAAGAAGCGCGCAAGCAACACCCTTTCGATTTCGCCCTCTGGAAGAGCGCCAAACCGGGTGAACCCAGCTTCCCTTCCCCCTGGGGTGAAGGCCGGCCGGGCTGGCACATCGAATGCTCCGCGATGGTGCGGGAAGAACTGGGTGACACCATCGACATTCACCTCGGTGGCGCCGATCTGGTGTTCCCCCACCACGAGAACGAAATTGCTCAGTCGGAAGCGGCAACCGGCGCCGATCTAGCCCGCGTGTGGCTGCACAACGGCATGGTGAATGTGGGCGGGGAAAAGATGAGCAAGTCCCTGGGCAACTTCACAACGATCCGCGCCCTGCTGGAGAGCGGCGTGTCGGCGATGACCCTGCGTCTGTTTGTACTTCAGGCCCATTACCGCAAACCCCTGGATTTCACCGCTGAAGCGCTCGAAGCCGCTACCACCGGCTGGAAAGGGCTCAACGCCGCCCTTGGGCTGGGACGGGTGCATGCCCAGGCCCTGGGCTGGCCTGCTACTGAACTACTCGACGCCGAGGCGCAGATGGCTGTCGCCAGCGTGAAGGGCGACCTGGCTGCCATGCAGAAGAGGTTTGTGGCAGCCATGGACGACGACCTCAACAGCTCCGGGGCTCTGGCCGTGCTGTTTGACCTGGCCCGCCCTCTGCGCGGTCTTGCCAACCGCCTCGACAGGGGCGATCAACCGGAGCAAGCCGCAAGCGACCTGGCGGTCTTGCAACAGCGCTGGCAGTTGCTGAGGGAACTGGCCGCAGTGATCGGCCTGCGCGAAGAGCAGCAACAGCCAGAAGCAGCTGGCGACGGTGCCGATGATGCCGCCATTGATGCGGCGATCGCCGCCCGCAAGGCGGCCAAGGCCGCCAAGAACTTCGCTGAAGCCGACCGCATCCGCGACGAACTGACCGCCCAGGGCATCGAACTGATCGACAAGCCAGGCGGCATCACCGAATGGCGCCGCAACTGAAGCGCTGTCAGCGCGGCTGATCCTTCATCATCGCTTCGATTTTGCGGATGCGGCCAAGGGTCGTCGTCCACACCTCAAGGCGGAAGCGGTCTTCGTCCTGATCGGTTGCGCTGCCGCTGTCCACCCGCTGCCGTAGAGCCTCCACCAGAGATTCGAGATCTTCCCGCCGCTCAAAGGCTTCCCAGAGCTCCCGCTCGAGCTTGGCCCGTTCGATGAAGTTCCAACGCTTGAGCCAGAGCATGGACAGCTTCGCTGCAATCACTCCCTGTCTACCTGACTCCGCAGGACAGCGTCCCTAGGGTTCAGATCTGTCAGCAACTGTGCTGTGACGATGCAGCCCGAGAGCCTCTCCAAGGCAATTCAGCTCTCGGTGGCGCCTGTGTTTCTGCTGGCCGGAATCGGAGCGCTGATGAATGTGCTCTCAGGCCGCTTAGCCCGAATCGTCGACACCGCCAAACAGCTGCGGGCCTCCAGTGAGGTGACAGGAAGCATGGACGAACGCACCCGCAGGATCTACCGCCAGCGCATGCAGCTCACCATGCGGGCGATTGCGCTGCTGACCGCCACCACCCTGCTGATCTCCGCGGTGGTGGCAGCCATGTTCCTGAGCGTCGTCTTCCAGCTCAACCTCACCGCAGTGGTGGTGCCCCTGTTCATCAGCGCCATGCTGCTGTTGATGCTGGCGTCGCTGTGCTTCCTGCGGGAAGTGCAGCTGGCAGCCAAGCTGCTGCAGACCTTGATCTGAGCAGCGGGCTGAACACGGATGGTTTGCGCTTTTGGCTCAACCGCCGTGGGCAGAGCCAAGAGCGCAAACCATCCAGGAGACCGGGAACCAAGATGGAAGAACCGGGCAAAGCGCTGAAGACCATCCACCCAGCAGATCCCAGAGGCTGATCACCAGGCCAATGGCAATCACCAGCGGTGACACCCAGCGCAAGCTGAACAGCAACAGGCGGCGCAGACCCAGGGGGGTGCCGGACTGGGCGAGATCCTCGCGAAAACGGGCGGAAGCGCGCCAACCCATCAGCAACGAGATCAACAAACCGCCCACGATCAGCAACACGCCGCCAAAGACATCGCTCATGAAATCGAGCGCTGGTCCGTAGGTCGCCGAGGGAAGACCCAGCACAAAGATCACTGCTGCGGCAATGGTGACCGCCCGACGACGCGTCCAACCGAGACGATCCACCAACGACGCCACAGGGACCTCCAGCAAAGAAACCGAGGATGTGATCGCCGCCAGGTAAGCCAGGAAGAAGAACAACACCGCCACCACCTGACCGGTCTGTCCGAGCGACGCGAGGCCGGTGGGAATGGAAATAAACAAGGCACCGATGGTGGATTCCCCCACGGTGTTCTGCAACCCAAAACTCATCACCACCGGGAAGGTGACCAGACCGGCGAGCAGACCGACGGCCGTGTCCATCCCCACCACCGCAACGGCTTCCCGAGGCAGATGGGCACGGCGATCCAGATAGGCCGCGTAAGCCAGGATGCAACCAATGCCCGTGCCAATCGAGAAGAAGGCCTGGTTGAAGGCGTTACGGATCGTGGTCAGGTTGAACAGCTGAGCGCTGTCGAAATTGAGCAGGAAGGTCTCACGACCCGCTGCGGCCCCGGCGAGCCCCGACGCCCAGATCGCCAGACCGATCAGCAAGGCGAACAGCAGTGGCAAGGCCCAACGGGACAGGCGCTCAATCCCGCCTTGCACCCCTGTGGCCACCACCGCTGCGGTGAGCACCAGCGACAGCCCTTGACCGACAAGAACGCTGTTGCCCTTGCTCACACCGGCAAAAAATGTGGAGGCCGCCTCCTGATCAGCAGGAAGACCCACAACGAGGGAATGGATGAGGGTGTGACCTGTCCAGCCCATCAACACGGCATAGAAGGCCAGGATCCCGCAGGATGCAGCGATAAACAGCCATCCGAGAGGTTGCCAGCCCTTACCGGCCGCCGTCACCGGCGCCAGCAGAGGACTGTGACCGGTGCTGCGGCCTAAAGCCATCTCAGCCACTAGAACCGGCAGGCAGACCACCAACACAATCAGCAGATACAGCAGCAAAAACGCGCCACCGCCGCCCTGGGAAGCTCTGTAGGCAAAGCCCCAGAGATTTCCGAGACCGACGGCACTGCCGGCGGCCGCCAGCACAAATCCCAACCTTGAGCCCCAGTGCTCCTTCACCGCCATCCGCCCAAGGACTCCGTTGATCTGGGCGAAGTTTGCCAGGGTTCGGCATGGGAAACTGATCCCAACTGCTGGATCGACGTGAAAGCCATCAGCGTGCTGGGCTCCACGGGCTCGATCGGCACCCAAACCCTCGACATCGCAAGGGACTTTCCCGAGCAGTACAAGGTGGTGGCGCTCACCGCCGGGCGCAATCTGGCCCTGCTGGTGGAGCAGATCCAGGAGCATCGCCCGGAAGTGGTGGCCCTGGCCGACACCACCCTGCTGCCGGAACTGAAGGAGCGCCTTAAGGCTGCAGGTGTGGGTGATGCCGCCACACCCCAGTTGGTGGGTGGTCCCGACGGATTGAATGTGGCCGCTTCCTGGGAGAGCGCCGATCTGGTGGTGACCGGCATCGTCGGCTGCGCCGGCCTGCTGCCCACCCTGGCCGCCATCCGTGCGGGTAAGGATCTGGCCCTGGCCAACAAGGAAACTCTGATCGCCGCCGGACCGGTGGTGCTGCCGGAATTGAAGAAGAGCGGCAGCCGTCTGCTGCCCGCCGACTCCGAGCATTCCGCCATCTTCCAGTGCCTCCAGGGCACCCCATGGGCTGACAATGCACGCCTCTCCACGGGTGTGCCCACACCGGGCCTGCGCCGCATTCAGCTCACCGCCTCCGGTGGTGCCTTCCGCGACTGGGATGCGCGTGATCTCGAAAAGGCCACGGTGGCCGATGCCACTTCACACCCCAACTGGAGCATGGGGCGCAAGATCACCGTCGACTCCGCCTCCTTGATGAACAAGGGGCTGGAGGTGATCGAAGCCCACTACCTGTTCGGCCTCGATTACGACCACATCGAGATCGTGATCCATCCCCAATCGATCATCCACTCGATGATCGAACTGGCGGATTCCTCCGTGCTGGCCCAACTGGGCTGGCCCGACATGAAACTGCCGATCCTCTACTGCCTCAGCTGGCCGGAACGCCAGGAAACGCCATGGCGACGCCTCGATCTCACCGAAGTCGGCCAGCTGACCTTCCGCAAACCCGATCCAGCCAAATACCCCTGCATGGAGCTGGCCTATGCCGCAGGCCGGGCCGGCGGCACCATGCCCGCGGTGATGAATGCCGCCAACGAAGAAGCTGTGGCCCAGTTCCTCGAGGAGAAGATCCACTTCCTCGACATCCCGATGGTGATCGAAGCGGCCTGCGAACGCCACAAGGCCGACCTGATCGGCCATCCCCAGCTCGATGACGTGCTGGCCGTGGACCAATGGGCCCGTCAGGCTGTGCGCGAACAGGTCAGCCGGGGCACCCGTCGCATGCCGGCAGCCCTCGCGGCGTGACCCCTTCCGCGACAGCGCAACCGTTGATCAGTCACCACCTGCTGCTCTGCGCCACCCCGGCCAAGGCCAAATGCTGTGATCCCGTGGATGGCAGCGCCAGCTGGGATGCGCTCAAACGACTTGTTCGGGAGCTTGATCTCGAGAATCCGGCTCGCGCGCAAGGCATCGTGCTGCGCTCAAAAGTCGACTGCCTACGGGTGTGCGAACAAGGGCCAGTGCTGCTGATCTGGCCCGATGGAATCTGGTACGGCGGTGTCACGCCAGAGCGGATGGAGGTCATCCTGCGGGAGCACGTGCTGGAGGGCAGACCTTGCCGCCAGTGGATGCTGAAGCAGACCCCCTTGCAACCATCTCTGCTGGTCAACGGGGCCCTGGGAGAAAACATTCAAAGTCGGCCTTCGAGCTGATCCTGCTCCAGAGCCTCCAGTTCGGCTTCCATCAACGCAAGAAGCAACTCGGCCGACCGGCAGCGCCCCCGCTTCAGCAGAGCATCAGCCAAAGCCAGCACGGCTTCGGCTTGTTGTTGGGTCATGACGGAGCAGAAACACGTGGCGCTCAGACTCCTCGCAATCCGCTCAGCACTCTCTGATGGTGCGCATTACCGCTGTTGATCCAGCACACAGCGCTGGTTGAGCCAGGCACAGGCGACCCGATCCGACCAGCAGCCCGTGGGCAGCCGATCCCCTGGGCCGTGAAAACCGTTGTGGCCACCGCGAGCCGTGAGCAGCACCTCGAGGGGCCTGGCTGAATCAGCGCTGACTCTGCTGGCCGACGCCTGGGCAGCCTGCAACCGTTGAACAGACACTGCGGGCACCCAGGGGTCATCCAACGCCTGGAGCAGCAGGGTGGGGGGCAAGCGATCGGGCTGATCCAGCAGCTGCGGCAGCGGCGAGGCGCCGCGGTAGTAGGCGTCAACGGATGCAAACCCCCAACGGGGCGCTGTGACAGCGGCATCGAAAGCCCGAATGGAGCGGGGCGGGGAACTGCCCAACTGCTCAGCTTCCAGGGCACTGACGCCAAAGGGATCTGCAAGGGTCTGACGCACCAGACGCTGCAGCAACCAGCGTTGATAGATGCGATTGCGGGGGCGCTCAATCGAGGCGCTACAAGCCGCCAGATCAAGCGGGCTACTGGCGCAGAACAGACCATCCAGCACCCCTGGCGCCGTCAGGCAGGCATTGAGCAGCATCGTTCCCCCCAGGGAGATGCCAGCGCCGTAGAGGGGCAGGGGCACCGCAGCCGCGGCCTCAGTCGCCAACTCTGATGCCAGCAGGCGGGCACGCTCCAGCACCGGCAGCAGGTCGCTGTTGCAGGAGGCGGCATAGGTGCCACCAGCGAGATGACGGCCTGGATCAGCACCCCGCAGGTTTAAACGCAGGACAGCGAAACCAGCCCCTTGAAGGCTGAGCCCAAGGCGGCGCAAGCCTTCACGACGACTGGAACCCCCCAGACCATGGAGCACCACCACCAGGCCTTTCGGAGCAGGGGCGGGCGCACCATCGCGGCCGAGAGGCCGGTCGAGATAGGCCAGCAGATGGCCGGCATCAGCCGCACCACTCGCCAAAGCCGGCACCGCAATTTGAATCGGTGTGCCGTGGTCAAGGGGAAGCGCCACCGGGCGCAAGGTGTCGCGCAGGGTTTGCAAGTCCCCCCCCAGCCAAGGCAAGCGCTGCCGATAGACAGAAACCCCCAACTGCTTCAGCAGCAGGGGGTCATCAATCACGCTGGAGGCGTGCAGGTTCACTGAACGGGGCTCACTTCTTGCCGACGCCGAGCTCCTTGAGCTCGACCAGCAGATCACCGAGCACCTTCTTGGCATCGCCGAAGACCATCGAGGTGTTCCCCAGCTCGAACAGGTCGTTTTTGATGCCGGAGTAACCAGCGCTCATACCGCGCTTGACCACAAACACGGTGCGGGCCTGCTGCACATCAAGCACAGGCATGCCGTAGAGAGGCGACTCGGGATCGTTCTTGGCCTGGGGGTTGACCACGTCGTTGGCACCGAGCACCAGCACCACGTCGGTGGCAGGGAACTCGGGATTGATCACATCCATCTCTTTGAGCTGCTCATAAGGCACATCGGCCTCGGCAAGCAGCACATTCATGTGACCGGGCATGCGGCCAGCCACGGGGTGGATCGCATAAGCCACCTCAATGCCCGCAGCTTCCAGGCAACGGGTGACTTCCCGCAGGGTGTGCTGAGCCTGAGCCACGGCAAGGCCATACCCAGGAACAATCACCACACGCTCAGCAGCTTCGAGGGTGAGAGCACACTCCTCGACACTGCAGCTGGTGATGTTGGTGTACTCCCCGCCACCACCGCCAGAGGCGGCCGACGCACCCAGTGCGCCACCGAAGAGCACCGACACCAGCGAGCGGTTCATGCCATTGCACATGACCTGGGTCAGGATCAGGCCAGCAGCACCAACCATGGCGCCAGCGACGATCAGCAACTGGCTGCCGACCACGAAACCGGCAGCCGCCGCCGCCACACCGGAATAGCTGTTCAGCAGCGAGATCACCACAGGCATGTCGGCGCCGCCGATCGGCAGGGTCACGCCAATGCCCAGCACGCTGGAGGCAATCACCAGCAGCCAAAGGCCCTGAACACTGGAGCCATTGTTGGCAATCAGGTCAATGGCGCCAACAAGGCAGGCCACGGCCAAGGCGATGTTGACGAAGTGACGCGCCTTGCTCTGCATCCAGGCCGGAGTGGAGAGCCAGCCCTGCAACTTGGCCATGGCGACAATGGATCCGGTGAAGGTGATCGCACCGACAAACACGGAGATCACGATCGACACCACGGCCACCATGCCGCTGGCTTCGAGAGCGCTGGGGAAGAAGGCTGCTGCCAGGGCGACCAGCAGGGACGACATGCCGCCGCAGCCGTTGAACAGGGCAACGGTCTCCGGCATGGAGGTCATCGGCACCCGCTGGGCCATGACCGCGCCCAGCACACCACCAACCACGGTGCCGCCGATAATCCAGGTCCAGGCCTGGGCATTGAACGATGGCTCGCCGGCGTAGCTGATCAGCAGACCCAGAACGGCCAGGGCCATGGCGATGGCCGCGACCTGGTTCGCACCCCGGGCGGAGCGCACTTTGGAAAGACCCTTGATGCCAAGCGCCAGAAGCAGAACGGCAACAAGGTCGATTGCGTAAGTGAGGAACTCCATCAGCGGTTCTCCTTGCGGGCGGGCTTGCGGCTGAACATGGCGAGCATGCGATCAGTGACCAGGAAGCCACCGATCACGTTGAAGAGGGCGAAGCCCAGGGAGACAGAACCCAGCACCAGCAGCGGAACGCTGCCATCGGCCTTGATGATCGCGGTGAGGGCGGCCAACACCGTGATGCCTGAAATGGCGTTGGCACCACTCATCAGCGGCGTATGCAGGGTGGGGGGCACCTTGCCGATCAGTTCAAGTCCCAGAAGGCTGCCCAGCAGCAGGACCCAGAGGGCATTCACCAACGGGGGAGTTTGCGGGGCGCTGGCCGCCCCCAGAAGAATCAGAGAATCCATCAGTTGGCTCCGGGGGTGAGAACGTCGCCGCGACGGATGCTCCCGTCTTGAGCGATCAGACAACCGGCGATCAGCTCGTCGTCGGTGTCAAGGCTGAGCTGGCCGTCCTTGAGGGCGGGCTCCAGCAGTGCCAGCAGGTTGCGGGCGTAGAGGGCACTGGCGTGGTTGGGCACCGTGCAGGGCAGATCGTTGGCACCGACCAGCTTCACGCCCTTGCGATCCACAGTCTGGGAGGGCTTGGTGTCAGCGCAGTTACCGCCCTGAGCCACAGCCAGGTCAACCACGACAGAGCCGGGGCGCATGCGATCCAGCATGTCTTCGCTGATCAGGCGAGGAGCCTGACGGCCAGGCACCTGGGCGGTGCAGATCGCCACATCAGCTTCAGCCAACTGATCCGACAGCTGCTGACGCTGGGCAGCCAGGAAAGCTTCAGAGGCCTGCTTGGCGTAGCCACCGGATTCGGAGGGTTTGTCTTCGAGCTCAGGCGGTTCGATGAAGCGAGCCCCAAGGGATTCCACCTGCTCCTTCACTGCGGGGCGGATATCGCTGACGAACACCACAGCCCCCAGACGACGGGCGGTGGCCACCGCCTGCAGGCCGGCCACACCAGCACCCAGGATCACCACCTTGGCGGGCTGCACCGTGCCCGCAGCTGTCATCAGCATCGGGAAATAACGGTCGAGTGCGGCGGACGCAAGAAGCACCGACTTGTAACCGGCGATGTTGGCCTGCGAGGAGAGGGCGTCGGCCGACTGGGCCCGGCTAATGCGGGGCAACAGCTCCAGGGCCATGGCCGACAGGCCACCACTTTGGAGAGAGGAGGCAAGCGCCTGATTGCTGTAGGGAGACAGCAGTCCCACCACCAGGGCACCACGGCGCAAGCGGGCCAGATTTTGAGGCGCTGGAGTTTGAACGCAGAGAAGGAGGTCCGCCTGTCCCCAGGCCTGCGCATCCGCAACGCTCACCAGCTCGGCACCGGCTTCGGTGTAGGCGGAATCGACGAAACCGGCAGAAGCACCAGCTCCGCGTTCGATTGCCACCGAACAGCCCAGACCGATGAATTTCTTGACTGTTTCTGGCGATGCAGCAACACGGGTCTCCGCCGCTGCTGTCTCTACAGGGATTAAGAGTCTGGGCAAGATCATGACGCCGCCGACCCAAGGGAGATTACGGGGTCGCCCTTTCCCTTACCGCAGCTTTCCTGAAGATTGCGTGGTGATCCGGACCTGCTGGCTAAGCCGGAGAGATCCCCACAGCAATCCCATGGGCCTCTCGGCGATCGAATGTCCTGACGGCGTCTGCCATAGCCATCACGGCGGGCATGCGGTGCAACGTGCTGCGATGCAAAGCGTGCTTCGGGATCACGGACGGGCCTGGTGCGAGCGCCTGGCCGAGCGCATCTATGAGATGTCCGTGGACACATTCACCCAAACGGTGATGCCGAGCCTGCATGCCGCCGGATGGCAGCGCCGCCATCTCGATTGGGAGTTCAAGCTCGCGGAACAGGGTTCCGAACCCGATCGGACCCTGGTGGACGGGATCATCAATGCCACAGAGAGTTTCCTGCGCAGCAATGAGGTGCACCGTCTGTTCATTCAGGAACTGGTGCAAGGCACGTTTGAAGAAGCCAGTGATCAACATCTGCAGCGCCAGGCGGTGCAGCACCTGATCGAGCAGGAACTGCTCACGCTGCTGAGCGAGCAGAAGGAGGATCTGCTGGATCGCTGCGCCGCTCAGCTGCTGGGAGATGCTGGGGGCAATTTCGACCTGGCCCGCACAGCCGCTGGCGAAGGATTGGAAGAAGTGGAACGGCTACTGACCAACCACGCCGAAGCGCTTTAAGCCGCCAACGCTTTCGGCCTTAAGCGTTCCGTCTCAAAACAGGGGGGTGAGTTCCTGCTCAAGCCCCTGGGCCAGCAGGCGGCGCCCCTGATGGCGGAGGAGCCGCGCCCGCAGGATCAACGGATCAATGTCGCAGTCCTCCTGCCAGCAGTTCTCCAGCAGCTGCCGCTGCTGGGGAGTTGATCCAGGGGTGCGGTAACGACGGGCCATGACGTGAATGGATCCATCCCGTGGGCTGATGGCCGGAAGTTAGGGATGCCCGACCGGTTTGGAATGGTTAGAAAGACTCATCTTGCGAACGAGTCCCATCGCCGGCACGTCCTTTGATCTGGGTTCTGCTGCGGAGCAGGGGCGCATTCGGCCGCGGGTTTGGCAACAGCAGCTGATTCAGCTGCTGAGGCGACGCCTGGCACCCACTTCGACCAGCGGCCGCGACGTGCTGGTGCATGCCGGCCCTGGAGCCGGCAAAACCCTGGGTGCCCTACTGGGGTTTCAGGCCATGCAGCAGGAGGGACACCTGCGGCGCTTTGTGGTCTTCTGCCATCGCACCTCGATCCTGCGGCAGTGGAGTGCCGCCGCATCCCGCTTGGGCCTGCGCCTCGAAGAGTGGTCAACCTCCGCAAGCGACCCAGAAGCCCTCAACTCAGCCGATGGCTGGCTACTGACCTACCAGGCTGCAGGGCGCCAGCTGGAGACCCTGCAGCAGGCGCTGGTTGCATGGGCAGGGCAGGAGTGGCTGGCGATTGCCGATGAAGCCCACCACCTGGGGGTAGATCCCGACGAACCGGACGGTCCGATCTGGGGGCGCACGTTTCTGGATCTCAGCCATGGCTGCCGCTTGCGGCTGGGGCTGACCGGCACGCCATTTCGCGCCGACAATTTGGCGTTCTGCGCTGCACGGCGCGTGCGGGTGGAGCAACAGGGGGAGCTGGTGGAGCAGATCAGCCCGGACCTGTGCGTGGAACCTCGGGAGTTAATCGCCGCAGGCGATGTGCGCCCTCTTGAATTCCGTTTCCAGGACGGGTGGGTGGAACACAGCCGCGAGGGGCAGCCCGACAGAGATGTGTCGCCACTCTCGGCCGAACACCGGGAAAGCTGGCGTGCCCGCAATCTGCGACGCGCCATCCGCCTGGCTGACTCCAGCAGCATCGCGTTGCAACTGCTGCTGCGCGCCCGCCGCCAACTGGACACAGTGCGCCAGTCGCACCCCCGAGCCGGCGGCCTGGTGATCGCCCGCGACATCGATCACGCCACTGCAATCGGGCGACTGCTGGAGGAGGAAGGTGATCGTGTGGATCTGGTGCATTCCCAGGATCCCGAGGCATCCCGTCGCCTCAGCCAGTTTCAGGACGGCCCTGCGGACTGGCTGGTCAGCATCGACATGTGCGCTGAAGGCTTCGATGCCCCCCGTCTGCGGGTCGTGGCCTATCTCACCACCGTGGTGACGCGCAGCCGATTTGTGCAGGGAATCACCCGTGCAGTCCGCATGGGAAGCGACCGAGCCACCGTCGAAGCGATCCCTCGCGACTCCTCCTACATCTTTGCGCCAGCCGATCCACTTCTGATGGGTTACGCGCGCAGCTGGTCGTTCTCGGAGCCATACCGCATCCGCAGCGAACAAGCGACGGACGAGAGCGAGGATGGTGGCGCAGGCAGCTGGCGAGGCCCGAGCTTGCCCCTGGAAGCCGTCAACGATGGAGCTGGCGCCATGATCCGCTTGCGCACCCCGGAATTACCCCAATTTTTGCAGCGATAGCGACATCAGCCTGCGTGGATAAATGCGAAGTTTGTGCCAATTCAGGCGCGAATGGCCCCCTCGGCCGAGCAGCCTGGTTCCATCTGGGAGCAGATCATGGACGCAGCCAGGGAACGTCGAGTCAGCGTTGCCACCTGCTGGGCGAGCACCAGGATCGCAGTGCTGGACAGCGCTGAACGCTATGAAGACAGTTATGCGATCAGCCAAGAATTCTGCGAATGGATCACCTGCATCGGCGAAGACGACGACATGCTTGAGCAATCGGTGCTGATGGCACCACGCATGCCCAGTAAGCGGCCTCTGATCGACCGAGACACCAGTGACAACACCCTGGAAATCTAAAGAAAGTATTAACGAGCGATTAATACTTTCCGGTTTCATTAGTGAATTCTCAGCCAATTCCCCACGTGTCCCCAGGGGAGCAGACAAGATCCTAGGCTCAACTCATAGCCAATCCGCATAAGCCATGACCGCTGCTGGGCAGCCTGGGACCGTCTCCAATGCAGGAGATGGGATTGAAAACCTTGTGATCGTTGGTTCAGGGCCCGCCGGCTACACGGCAGCGATCTATGCGGCCCGAGCCAACCTGAGTCCGATCTTGATCACAGGCTTCCAGCGCGGTGGCATCCCCGGTGGTCAGCTGATGACCACCACCCATGTCGAGAACTTCCCTGGCTTCCCCGATGGTGTCCTGGGCCCCGACCTGATGGACCTGATGAAGGCCCAGGCCGAACGCTGGGGCACACGCCTGGTTGAGGCTGACGCCGATGCGATTGATCTCAGCTCGCGTCCGTTCCAAATCGAAACCGAAGGCCGCACCATCCGCGCCCAGGCGGTGATCCTCGCCACTGGTGCCAGCGCCAACCGTCTGGGGCTTCCGAGCGAAGACCAGTTCTGGAGCAGCGGCATCAGCGCCTGCGCGATCTGTGATGGCGCCACACCACAATTCCGCAATGCTGAACTCGCGGTGGTGGGAGGCGGAGACTCCGCCTGTGAAGAAGCGGTGTATCTGACCAAATACGGCAGCCATGTGCACCTGCTGGTGCGCTCCGATCAACTGAGAGCGAGCGCCGCCATGGCCGATCGCGTGCAGGCCAATCCCCAGATCACCGTTCACTGGAACACCGAAGTGGTGGATGCCAACGGCGCTGACTGGCTCCACTCCTTGACCCTGCGCAACCGCAGCAATGGCGAGCAGACCGAGCTGGCAGTGCGTGGATTGTTTTATGCCATCGGCCACACACCGAACACCGAACTGGTGCGAGGCCAGCTCCAATGCGATGGCAAGGGATACCTGACCACTCAGCCCGGCAGACCGGAAACCTCAGAGGAAGGGGTGTATGCCGCCGGTGATGTGGCCGATGCCGAATGGCGCCAGGGAATCACCGCCGCCGGCAGCGGGTGCCAGGCCGCTCTGGCAGCGGAACGCTGGCTGAGTCATCACAACCTGGCCCAACTGGTGAGCCGCGACTCGGTGGAACCCAAACAGGCTGAAGCCCCACAGGTGACTGAGGCGGTCAACGAAGCCACCTATGACCCCAATGCTCTGTGGCAGAAGGGCAGCTACGCCCTTCGCAAGCTCTATCACGACAGCAACAAGCCCCTGCTGGTGGTGTATTCCTCCCCAAGCTGCGGCCCTTGCCACGTGCTCAAACCCCAGCTCAAACGGGTGCTGAGCGAACTCGAGGGCCAGGCTCAAGGCATCGAAATTGACATCGAAGCCGAGCAGGCCATCGCCGAGCAGGCTGGTGTGAACGGCACGCCCACTGTGCAGCTCTTCCACGCCAAGGAACTCAAGCAGCAGTGGCGTGGCGTCAAACAACGCAGTGAGTTCAAAACGGCGATCGAACAGCTGCTGGTGAAGGCCTGAGCACAAAAAAAACGGCATCCCTTCATGGGATGCCGGACAGCAGTGGATCAGATCTGGATCAGCGGCGGCGAGGACCACCGGGACGGTTGCCGCCGGGACGACCGCCAGGTGCTCCGGCGTTGCGCTCGCGGTACGTGATGCGGCCGCGGGTCAGGTCATAAGGGCTGATCTCCACCAGCACCTTGTCACCCGCCAGCAGTTTGATGCGGAACTTGGTGAGCTTTCCAGCAGCACGGCAAAGGCACTGGTGACCTGCGGGCTGTTCGAGGGTCACCAGGTAAAACCCGTTGCCCTGTTCCTTCTCAATGACACCCGAGGTTTCGATCATGCGGGACTGCGAGCAATCTCTCTAATGAAGCCAGTTTAGGTGGCCACCTGCACTCCCAGGCTGTGGAGGTTTGCTTCTAAGGTCTCGATGACTGAAGCGTCCCGATGATCCTGCCTCCGCTCACTCTCGATCTGGGCTTGCTGCTGATCTCGATTGGGGTCGTCAATCTGTGGCGCGCTCGTCAGAGCTCTATCTAGTCTTCGGGCTCTGCGTTGTTTCAGATCCGTGTCTGAATCCGCCCTGACCGCTTTTTCATCCCTGGTGCAATCTGATTCGCAGCTGCGCGAACAGGTGCGCCAGGCCCCGACCCCACAACATGTGGTTGATTTGGCTGCAAGCCAGGGTCACACCTTCACCCAGGCCACGTTGATGAAGATGCAGGCCGACAAGATCAAGCATCTTCACGACGACCATCTCAATGGGGCCAGCAGTTGGGGCGAAGCCCTGCTGCTCTGTTTCGGCGCTCACAACTAAAACGACGCCCCGCAACCGGTGGTGAGCAGCCCGCACCGTGGTTCGGCAATCCTTCTGCTGCACAAGCCCTATGGCGTGCTCAGCCAATTCACCCGAGAACAGGGCAGCCGCTGGGGATGCCTGGCCGATTGGGTCCCCGTGCCTGAGGTGTATGCAGCAGGGCGACTGGATGCCGACAGCGAGGGTTTGCTGCTGCTCACCAGCAATGGTCGGCTTCAGCAACGCCTGACCGATCCCCGTTTTGGCCACTGGCGCACGTATTGGGCCCAAGTGGAAGGAGAAGCAACAGACAGACAGCTGAGCCAGCTGGAACAGGGATTGCCCATTCAGGGAAAGCTGACCCTTCCCGCTCGGGCACAAAAGCTGGCCCCAGAACTAAGCGAGACGCTGCCGCCTCGCGATCCACCCATTCGCACCAGAGCCCGCATTCCCACCAGCTGGATTGCCCTCTCCCTCAGAGAGGGGCGTAACCGTCAGGTCAGGCGCATGACCGCGGCCGTGGGCCTGCCCACCCTTCGACTGATTCGCACCACGATTGATCTGATGGATGGAGAGGAACCCCTCGGCCTTGAAGGCCTCAGCCCTGGCCAGTGGCGCCCCGCCAGCCAGGGGGAAGAGCAACGGCTGCTGCGTCTCCTCAGCAGCAGGACGGTGCAGCAGCGGGAGACGCCGTGGCCTCGTGGCCGCCGGGGAGGGCGCCCACGAGGGTGACCGCCCGAAACTCAATCCCTTCCACCACTTTCCAGGGCTGCTCCGAGCGATCGGCATAGGCAACCTTCTCGAAACCGAGGGCCGCGAAGTCATCAAGGAAAGCCTGCTCTTCCCACGCCCCACTGATGCAGCCACTCCAGAGATCGGGGTCCTGCTGAAGAGCGAGGGGAACGGGGCGGTCGCAAACAATGTCGCTGATCGCCACCCGACCACCCGGCCGCAGCACCCGGCGGATGTTGGCCAGCAAGCGCACACGCGCTGAGGGATTCACCAGATTGAGCACACAGTTGCTGAGCACCAGATCAACGCTGGCATCGGCAATCAGGGGCTCACCATCAGAACCAGCGGCATCGAGCGCTTCAATCGCACCCTCAACAAAGCGCACGTTGCTGTATCCGATGCGCTCAGCAACCAGAGGAGCAGCGCCACGGGAGAGGGCCAACATGTCGGCATTGCGATCAACACCGATCACGGCACCTTCGGCGCCCACCACTTGGGAACAGATAAAAGCATTCTTGCCGCTGCCGCTGCCCAGATCCAACACTGTGTCGCCGGATTCGACCCAACGGGTGGGGTCGCCACAGCCGTAATCCCTCTCCACCACTTCAGGAGGGATCACCTCCAGCCATTTCGGATTGAAGGCCACGGGGGTGCAAAGGCATGCCTCCTGCTCCAACGCCGCAGCGCCGTAGCGGTCGTCAACGGCTTGGGTCTGGTCGAGAGATGCCGAAGGTCCGCAACAGCTACTCATCAATCCAATTTGATCAAATGTTCGACCATCCAAGCAGGCGACTCCAGGCCTTGGGCGATCACTCCGAAACACCCTGAGACCCCAGCATCATTGGCCACTGCTTTTGCACGTCTCTGGAGCGAGCACAGGCCATCAACAAACCCCGCTCTCAGCGGGGTTTGACTCAACGTTTAGAACGTGACCTACATCCAACGAACGTGATGGCTATAGGCACTGTTTGCATATTGGCTGAAGTAATCAGGACCAGGCAGGAAAGGACCGGGAGAGCCGCCGTTATTCATGACGTCTTTCAGGGTGAGGGGCTTCAGGGGTTTGATTTCTTTCTTGGCTTTTGGTTTTAGGTACTTCGCAAATTCGTTTTTAGGGGCTCCACAGCCGCTGATTTCTCGGAGCTGTGAAAGGGTGAGTTCGGTGTTGAGCATGGTGTTCCTGGGAAAGTGATTGGGGAGGTCTCCCTCCGTCTCACACACCATCGCCGTGACAGCCGCCCGCTTCATTGACCTGGCTCAACGCCAGCTGTGATCTTGGTCACAGGGGCTCAGAACTTAGTCACCACCTGCGCAGCGATGCTGGTGGTTATAAAGAAATCAAGGTGCCTCAAAGCGGGTAGGTGCATTCCTGAACGTTCTGAACACGGCCGCCGAAGCCGTTGGTGGCGGAATACCTGACCCAAACAGTCATGGTGCTATCTGTCGCCTTAGTCAGCCCGCGACCAATTTCACGAAAGCTGTCAGGGTCTTTCAGTGCTGGCTTGAGGCTCTGAATGCAAGCAAACGCAAGCCTGCGAGCCTTATTGTTCAGGGCTTCACGAGCTTCACGAGCTTTCTTTTGCTGATTGCGATCAGCTTCAGCTTGAGCTCTCTGCTCGTCACGAGAGGCTTCAGCTTTAGCTTCGGCTTGTCTCTTTGCTTT
The DNA here is from genome assembly GCA_964225855.1 of Salipiger bermudensis. Taxonomy (GTDB): domain Bacteria; phylum Cyanobacteriota; class Cyanobacteriia; order PCC-6307; family Cyanobiaceae; genus Synechococcus_C. The sequence continues at coordinate 19,629 of CAXQPR010000070.1, forward strand.
GAGCTCATCGGAATATGCCTGATTGGCGATCAGAGCTTGAAAGAAGCTGGTGTTGACCTTTGAGCAGTCTTCTGTATTGCCTGTATTGCAGCTGTGTAGTTGATAAGCATTGAGAACGAGGCCACCACCAATCGGAAGACCGATGACAGCGAACAGGAATGCGTAAGTCGCGGCGCGTCACTTGTAGATGTTCATTGCTTTGGGGTGATGAGCCTTCTCCGGCCCGGTGGTGAATGGGGCGCCCCATGATCGCAGCTCCTGGGGCCCCCTTCACCCTCACTCCTTTGGGACTCCTTTTGCTTCCCCCATCTGAGTGATCTTTGACTCACTCCGGCTCCCTCAACTGAGGGATCACCCCGCCTCAGGAGCCCAGCCCATCTCCTTCTGCCACGTTGGCGCCCGCAACAAGAACAACGGGGGGCTAAAAGAAAACTCGCATCCTCCGCTCTTCTTGCAACTTAGGGAGCGAGATCGACCTGGCCTCTCCCTCTGGAGACTTCTTGCCGCAATTCTCTTGCGGTTTCACTGTCTTGACCTGTTCCGAACCAGCAGGATCACGATGTTGAGCAGGACGCTCCATGGACGCCAAACAGTACTTGGCGATACAAAAATGACCGTGGTGTGCTGCGTTGACGAGCCGTCTTTACCGATTGAAAAAGCTGTCCGAATGCATCGTTCCATCTCAAGATCCCAGCCCATCGCCTTCTGCCACGTCAGCGTCCACTGCTGACACCGCTTGATCAGATGCTCACCCTGCTGCTGCAGCTGGTGCCTGAGGTTGCAGCCCACCAGGGTGTGGCAGTGCTGATCCACCCCATAAGCGAAGTGCTGACAGGTCATACAGATCTGGGCTTAACCTCATGACCGCGAAAAACAGCTGACAAAACAGATCGGTGTTGCCAGTTTGAGGGTCCCACCCCAATCAGATGCTTCGAATAGGTTCAGCAGCTGCCGCGATGCTTACAGTTGCGCAAATCATCACAGCCGCCTCGCTCCCAGCTCAGGCGATTGAAAATTGCGGAGCTGATGCGCATTGGGTGCAGACGGGATCTCAGTTGGGTTCTGGTTACTGCAAGCCCAAGCATCGACGTGACCACCAGGTCTGCGCTATCGGGTATCACTACGCAGGTGAAGGCCGCTGTGCGCGAAATGGGCCTTGGTGGACTGGCCGTCGTCCCATTGATTGGGGGCCTTACTACGAGCCACGTAATTCGAAGGGAGCAGTCACCTTTGAGGGACCTAATGGAGGTGAAATCAAGGTGAGGTGGTAATCACCCCGCCTCAGGAGCCGAGCCCATCTCCTTCTGCCATGTCGGTGCCCACTGCCTGCAGCGCTTGGTGAGGCGCTCAACCTGCTGAAGCGGCCTAGAGGGGCAGGCGTAGCTACCGAAAAAGCTGCAAACCTTGACTCTTCCATGCTTTTCCCCGGTGGTGGCGGACGGAAAACCGCTTGTTTTTACCTCGGATTCTCGAGCCCCTGTTCTCGTGAGGCCCCAGGCGACCACCCCCCGGAGGGGTAATGGCGGGCCTCAATAAGGGAGAAGCACCTCTGGAAGCAAAGAAAAGCGACTATCCAGAAAGGTGCTTAAGGCTTCCTGGCGCCCTCAGACGGGTAACAACTACAGGTAACAAATCGGCACTTTGAGCAGACTCCAGGAATCGCCGAAATCCCTAGCCCAAAGCGTCCTGAAGCTCCCGCACCGTTTGCCACTGCCCGTAGTAGTAATTCGCCGTGGCCCTGCGACTGGCGTCCTCGAGACCGTCGAACGCATCAAAGCCAAGGGTGCGCCACAGCTCATGACCGCAGGCCTTGGTGAGCTCCGCCTCTGCTTCGCGGTTGAGGTTGTCGAGGCGACGCTGCAGATTTTTGACTTGCGCGACAGACCTCTCAGCCGACCCTTGAAAACACAGGCACTACCCTAACCAAGCGTCAGTACATTTGCACTACACAAGCGACAGCATCTCGGCAACGGCAGGAAGGTTTTTTTCAAGTCACCTGCGATCCAAACCTGGCAGGGAGGAATCAGAAGGGCAGCTTCTTCTTGGCGTCTTTATCGAGATCCGCTTCCATGTCGCGCAGGCGCTTGAGGATCGTGTCGTAGTACTCGCGGATGTACGACTCCAGCGTGGTGGTTTCGGATTCTTCAAGACCGAACGCGCTGTAGCTCTCCTCCATCGGAGCCGTCAGGCCGGTGGAGCCTCCAGTGACTTCAGCAAACGCCAGGCGCTCAGCCACGTTCACTGCCGGTTCAAAGAAGTTGCACACCCCTTGCATCGCCTGCATCAACGCGGGCGGCACACGGAACACCCGAGCCGTTTTGTCGCTGTAAAGCTCACAGAGCTGCACCACTTCGCCCGTGTTCCAAGCCTTCGGGCCAACCACGGGGAAGCTGCGACGCACTGTTTCAGGACGAGTCAGGGCCGCAACAGCAAAACGGGCCACATCCTGAGTGTTCATGTAGGAGATGGCCGAAGGGCTTCCACTCACCCAAACGGTCTGGCTCTCGAGCACCGGAATGGCGAACTGACCGATCACGCCCTGCATGAAGGCCGCACCCTGAAGGATCGTGTAATCCAGATCGGAGCTTTGCAGCAGCTTTTCGCTGCAGTACTTGATCTCCATCAGCGGCACCTGACGGTGCTTCTCAGCCGCCAACAGAGACATGAAGATGAAGCGCTTTACCCCTGCTGTCTCGCAGGCACGAAAAAGGTTGAGCTTGCCGTCCCAGTCAGTCTGGTAAACGCTGCGGGGATCATCCGGGCGGCTTGTGGCGGCATCGATCACCGCATCGACGCCCTCGAGCGCGTAATCCAGGCTGGCGGGCTCAAGCAGATCCCCCCGAGTCAGCTCACATCCCCACTCCTGCAGGAACGAGGCTTTGCGTGGGGTACGCACCATGCAGCGCACCTGATGGCCGGCGTCTAGGGCTTGACGGGCAATCTGCCGGCCAAGTGTGCCGGTTGCTCCAACCACCAGAACCTGCATGGGGTCCGCACTCGCAAGGGAAGGAGCCTAGTTGGAGACCTCGCCGATCGCGGGAGGCCGTGCGATCAGTTGTCGCCTTGAAGCTTCAGCAGCAAAGCACCACCCGCCAGACCCACAGGGATCAGAACCCAGAAGATCGCAGCAGTTCCAAAAATCTCCGAGGCCATGGTGAGGACAAATCGTTCGACACCTATTTAACGATCCTTACCGCCCAGATTGCGGCAACTCTGCAACAAGCTGTCGAGGGGGGCATCCGTGCGGACCTGTCCGGCCATCACACCGCTGGCGTTGGCCTGATGCCCCGATGCCCGCAAAGCATCCACGAGATCCGTGAGACCTGGAGGCCCCGGCAACTGCAAGCGCCGGGCCAACTCCGCAGTCGACCAGCACCCCACCGGCAGGCCTGGATCGTGCTGCAAACGCTGGAGCAAACGGCGGCCGGCAGGGGCAAGGGTGACGTCCATGCCATCGGCCAGAGCCAGAAGCTCGCCGATCACCCCAGGAGACTGCAAAGGCCCGAGCCAGAGAGGGCCACTCACGGCCCAGCGCCCCTGCCCAAGACCGCAGCCACAGGCAGGCCAGCCCTGCAGCTTCAGCAATGACTGCTGGGCCTGATCTCCGCAAGCCTCACAGCGGGCCAACAGCCCCAACTGCCGCTCCTCATGGGCTGCAGCGCGTTGGGTCAACCGCACCGCCAAGCGAAAGGTGCGGCCATCGCTGAAACAAACCAAGGGCTCTAGCCCCCGACCAAGCATCCAGGCCTCTCTGGCCAGCGCAGCCAGTTGCAGGCGCAAGGCCAGTTCCCAGCTGGCAGGGTGCGCTCGTGCTGACGCCCCAAATCGGCGCACGGCCGCAGGGCGGTCGTGGCCTGTAGGCGAACGGCCATCGGTGCTAGCCAGCAGCAGCACCCCGCCAAAAGCAAGCGCCTGCAATGCCGCCTGCAAGAGCGCATTGGGGCAGCCAAACGCATCGAGATCGATCAGATCAAAATGTTGCTTCTCGAGATAGGCACGGCGCAACAAGACTTCCGCCGGCTGCTGCTTTAGATCCACTGCCAGAGGAGTTCCTTCCAGGGCAGCCAGATTGCGCCGCAGCAGACCATCCCGCTCTGCATCGGCGTCATTGACAGTGAGCCTTACGGGTCCTGCAGGGGCAGCTGCCGAGCCCAGAGCTTCCAGACCCCAACGCAGAGAACGAATGCCGCAACCCGCCATGAGATCCAACCAACGGCAGGGGCGATCCCCCCGCTGCTGCAGCTGCCAGGCCGCCAGCAGCACCGACAAGTCACGGGAAGGACGGGAATCCGGCCGAAAAAAACCGGTCCCCAGCTCCAGCTGAGCTGCACCGTCGCGATAGTGAGAAATGTTCTGGCTCAGACGTCCGTGGATGCAACCGCTCTCCAGACTGCCGCGCAGGCGGATGGGCGGCTGAGCGACTGGGGAGACTCTGCCCTTTGGCAATGGCAGGGCCTGCAAAGCCACTGGCGGGTGCTCGGCCCCAGCGAAGGCAAGCCGCTGGTGCTGCTGCACGGCTTTGGCGCCAGCAGCGACCACTGGCGCCACAATGCAGCACCGCTGGCGGCGGCTGGATTCCAGGTCTACGGCCTCGACCTGATCGGCTTCGGGCGCTCGGAGCAGCCGGGTCACCAGCGACATCGGCCGAGCGACAATCGCCTGTGGGCCCGTCAGCTCACTGCCGGTCTGGAACAGGTGGTGCAAGCCCGCGCCCAACGCCCCGCCGTGCGGGTGGGCACCGCGCT
>CAXQPR010000071.1:0-2930 GCA_964225855.1 Salipiger bermudensis
GCAGCGAATTTGCGCTGACGGATCGGTGCTGTCTCCGTATTTGGGCCGGCGTCGGTGGTACTCATCGAGCTGCAATTCAGGGAGCCAAAATTTCGCTGCCATTGCACAGCTGGAACTGAAGCACTCACGGAACCCCTCACCACTCGGGTTATCGAGCTGGGAGTCAAACGAAACATTTAGCGGGTTAGCGAGAAGCGCTTCCCCTTCCGGTTTGTTCCGGTAGTGCTCAATCCAAGCGGAGTCCGATTTCAGCAAGCTTGCAGGCATTGATTGCTGCAGAAGCTGAACCGCTTCCATCTGATGGGGTTCACCTGCGTAATAGCGGAAGAACGGTTCCAGATTCTCCTGAGGCATTGGGCTTATACGTAGGCGATCTCTCTCATTCTGGTTACGCAGCCAGAACGAGTTATGCCATCAGAAATCGACGCACTGTGATTTGTCGTGTAGCAGGGGCAGAGGTTGGCGAAGCTGCCATGCTCCCCTTCGGGGAAATCCATGGTGCAGCGATTCAACCAATGAATGCAGCGTGAGCAGCTATTGGCCTCGATCTGCTTTTTGTATGAGCCAGGGCGTTGAACTTCTGGGTGAAAGTCCGTGTAAGAGCGACCACAACGCACGTCAGAAATGGTCTGGCGATGGCAGCCAATAGCCGCGGCCATTTCGACTGGGCCTTCTGAGCTGGTCAAAATGCGCAGTACATCGTCAGGGGTGAGCTGGCGTGTTCGTGTTCGTGTTGGCCCTGTCTTCTTGCCAGACAGTTCGGTGATATTGCAAAGGCAGTTTGAATTACGGCAGCGGTACTGAGTGGCGAGCAGTCCATCTGTGCGCTGTCTTGTGCGGATGATGCGCATATCAGGCCGCCCGCACTTCGGGCAGTCGATCTGATCAGTCATCAGGCAGCCTCCCTTTTGAAGTTGTTATTGCTTGCGGTTGCACCGAGTTGGCCTTGGTAGCTGCCCCGTTCGCCGTATTGCTGGGTGGCGGGTTGCTTTAGCTGGTGAACAACCAGCTGGCAGATGCGCATGCCGGCTTCGACCTGCAGGGAGCGGAAGCGAAGGTTGTTGCGTAGCTCGAGGGTGATCTGCCCTGAGAAGCCTGGGTCGCACCATCCTGCGAGGCTGTGTTCAAATCCTGCTCGAGCAGCCGAGGAACGGAGCAGGACCATGGCACCGCAGTCAGGCGGGACAGTGATCGTCTCGGCCGTGTGAGCCAGGATGAACTCCCCTGGCTGAAGGTCGTAAGGGTCGGCAGTGATGTCAGTGTCGAACCAATCGAGGCCAGTACCGACAGGTGCCTCAACCTTGATATGGGCGCCGAGGGTGAGGTCGATGCTGGAGCCTTGGACATTGGACTCCAGGAATGGGCGAACCATTCCGAGCCGGGCCTGAGCCCGCAGGAGCGAATCGTTAATAATCACGTTCAGTCGTGGCCGGCTCTTTAGGGGTGCAATAGCCGGACCACTCAGATGATATATGGTCTTCTTGCCCCGGCTCCTGGTGGTTTGATCATTGGTTACGCAAGGACCTCTACAAAGATGGTCTCCCAGGAGCTGTCCATCAAGGGACAGAAGGAACAGCTAGTAGCAGCTGGGTGCCATCAGGTCATCGTTGAGCACGGGCGCTCTGCCTTTAAAACCTCAGTCAGGCGACCGGGTTGGGAGACCTTGGTCGAAATGATCCGCACCGGAAAAGTGACTGGAGTCATGCTTTGCAATCTCTCCAGGGCCTCCAGACGCGGGGAAGACATCGAGCTGCTGCGCCTTTGCCAAGAGATGAACGTCGAGGTCACGTTCCTTGATGGAACACCTGGTGACATCTCCAACCCATCGGCAAGGTTGACCACAGGCGTGCTCAGCGTCGTGAACGAAGTCAGCAGCATGTATAAACAGATCGCGATCAAGAACGGGCTGCGGCGCTCGGAAGAGGCCGGTAACTACACGAAGCCCAAAGTCCCTTACGGCTACACCGTGGCCGATGGCTGGCCTGCTCCACACCCTGAGGAATTTGCCAAGGCCCGCGCGATGTGGGATCTGTTGGCGGCTAACGAGTTCAACGTCTACAAGGTCTCACGGGAAAACAAAGACCTACCGAGGCGCGCCAATTCGCTACACGCTTGGATGCGGCGGCCCATGCTGCGCGGCTTCGTCAACGATGAGCCGGGCAAGGTCCAGGCGTTGATCACCGCGGAGGAATACGCAAGGGCCCTGCAATGCCAAGACAACCGGCGCAAGTTTGGAGCCAGAGCACCCAGACGCATTCGACTGTTTAGCAACCTCGTCGTTTGCACCGGTTGCAACACGACACTGAACCAGACCACGAAGGGTGGGAAGGTCAAGCTTCGCTGCTACACCCTCGACTGCGACTACTACTGCAGGGGGTTGGCTGAATGGAAAGTCAAAGCCCAGGTGATCGAAGCGCTGCGTGGCGCCGTCGATCAGATGGAAGAGGTAGCGAACCAACGTCCTCCTGATAAAACCCCGACCCTCTCGCCAGAGCAGGAGCAGATCAGAAAGGACTTGGATCAACTGTTACTGATGCAGGCCAGTGGAGTGGAGGGCTTGGCCCGGCCGATCTCAAACCTTCGGAGAAAACTTGAGGTCGCCGTGCCTAGCCCTGCGGCGAACTGGACGAACTGGGCGCACTTCATCCGGCAAGACGGTTTCCTTGAGGGGATGACCGATATGGAGTTGCGAGCGGTAGTGACGGAGTTGGTTGAAGAGATCGCCTACATCGGGAATCCCGACAAGGTCAAAATCACCCTCCGAGATCCCGCGTAGCGTCCGTTGAAGGATGGCGTCGCGAGCAGTCATGCCACTAGCTCCGCAAAGCGCGCCTTCAGCTGCAGTCTCCTGATCGCTTTGTTCTTATGCGCGCGAGCAGTGTCGCGGCTAATGCCCATGTCTTTGGCAATAGAAGCCAGGCTTTCGCCTT
>CAXQPR010000072.1:0-10740 GCA_964225855.1 Salipiger bermudensis
ACAGCTGCGCAGGATGGCCGAAAGGTTATGGGGCTTCTCAACGTGCTCCAGCAGCACCGTGAGATTGGCCATGCGGCCATCCAACACAGCCTTCAGGCGTTCAAAGCGGCGAGGGAGCAGGGGCATGCCGGTTTAAGTGCGGACCAACTGGATCAGCACCAACAACGCGGCTGCCCCCAGGAACCAATACAGCCAGACCCACTGAGTTATCAGAGCAAGAACGACTCCGATGGCGAAAAAAACCAGAAAACGCAGCAGGGTCATCGCAGCAATCAGCGGGCAGCGGATCGCTTGCGCACGGCACGGGGCGCGCTGCGGGATGCATCGCTGCTGGCAGCTGCAGTTTCAGGAGCGGAATCCGCCTCTTTGCTGTCGCCTGCGGGCTCATCGTCAGGCTCCTGATCCGCGATGATGCCGAGGATCATGCCGGCCTGCAGCTGGTCCTGCAGATCACCGATGGTCATCAGCGCTTTGAGCACCAACTGGGAGCGCACGATCTTGGGTAGGCCCGGACGGAGCTTCTTGGTGGTGTCCCAAAGCTCCTGAGCCACCTCTTTGATCAGCTCCTTGTCAGCCGTCATTGTGTTTTGTTTTTAGGTCCGAGCACACCAGCATCCCACCACGCCGTTCCTGGCTTCGATCAAAGGGTGCATGCGGTGGTGGCCCTGATTCCCGAGGGGCGATTGGCGACCTACGGCCAGGTGGCCGACTGGATCGGGGCCTACGGCTGTGCCCGCCAGGTGGGCTGGGCTCTGCGCCGCCTGGCGCTGCACTCCCCCCTGCCCTGGCACCGGGTCGTGAATGCCCGCGGTTGCATCGCCATGAGCCCCAGCCGCGAGGGCACGGATTGGATCCAACGGGAGCTGTTGCTGGCGGAGGGAATTCCAGTGGATGCCGAAGGCCGGCTGCCCCTCAAGCGTTTTCTCTGGACGCCGCAGCCCGCTCCCGGCCCTGCAGCAACGCAGGATGAGAAAGACCCGCCAGCACACCGTGCGTGATCGCCCCTCCCAGAGCCCCGCTGCGGCCGTTGGCGTGCTGCCACGCCGATTGGCCTGGGAAGTACTGGAAGCCGTTGCGGCTGGGGCCTATGCCGACGTTGCCCTGGAACGGGTCCTGCGCGGCCAGCAGATCTCAGGCCCTGATCGGAGCCTGGTGACTGAACTGGCCTATGGCGCCATCCGCCAACGGCGTTGGCTGGATGGCTGGCTGGATCGCCTGGGCAAGGTGCCCGCCCGCAAGCAGCCGCCCAGGCTGCGCTGGTTGCTGCACGTGGGGTTGTATCAACTGCTGTGCATGGAGCGCATCCCGGCCGCAGCAGCGGTGAACACCAGCGTGGAGCTGGCGAAACGGCATGGGCTCAACCGTTTGGCACCGGTGGTCAATGGCCTGCTGCGCGGAGCATTACGGGCCAAGGATGCGGGTGAGCAGCTCACCCTTCCGGATGACCCGGCACTGCGGCTGGCGCTGCAGCAGTCGCTCCCCGACTGGTTCTGCCAGGAGCTGCAGCAGTGGTGCGGGCCTGAACAGGCAGAACGGGTCGCCCAAGCCTGCAATCAGGTGCCCAGCCTCGACCTGCGGGTCAACCGCCTGCGCAGCACACCCGAGGCGGTGAAGGCCGCCCTGGAGGAAGCAGGCCTCACGGTGGTAGCGATCCCGGAATGCCCCGATGGCCTGCAGGTGCTGAGCCATGGCGGAGACCTGCGCCAGTGGCCAGGCTACGAGGACGGCCACTGGTGCGTGCAAGACCGGGCCGCCCAGTGGGTGGCACCTCTGTTGGCCCCTCAGCCAGGAGAGCGCGTACTGGATGCCTGTGCGGCACCCGGGGGCAAAGCCACCCATCTGGCCGAGCTGATGGGTGATCAAGGGGAGGTGTGGGCAATCGACCGGTCCGCAGGCCGCCTGCAGCGCGTGGCTGCCAATGCCGCCCGTCTCGGCACCCACTGCCTGCAAGCGATGGCCGCCGATGCCGCCGACCTCCTCACCCTGAAACCGGAGTGGAAGGGTTCGTTTCAGCGCATCCTGCTGGATGCACCCTGCTCAGGGCTTGGGACCCTCGCCCGCCACGCCGATGCCCGCTGGCGGGTGAGTGCCAAAAGTGTGGCTGAGCTCGTACCACTGCAAGCCCGCCTGCTCGAGGCGATGCTGCCATTGCTCAGCCCCGGCGGCACCCTCGTCTACGCCACCTGCACCATTCATCCAGCGGAAAACAGGGAACGGATTGAGGCCTTCCTGAAGGCTCACCCCCAGCTCAGCCTTCAGCAACAGGAGCAGCGCTGGCCGGACCCGGAAGGCGGAGACGGCTTTTACGCCGCGGTGATCAAAACGCCGTCTAGTTCACCGGCAGAGGCCTGAAGAACTCATCCACCGGCGGCCCTCCGGGAGGCACCACATTGCGCTTAGGAGGCTCGGGTTTGACCGGTGTGGCCGGTGTGCTGGTGTCCCAACTGGTATCGGGCTGATTGGGATCATCGGGCTTCTTCGCTGGATCCGTGCCGCCATTCCCCCGCGAGGGAACAGGACGATTACCGCCGCGAGGATCCTTGAACACCCTGGTGAGCACCGGCTTGGGAGGGAATTGCTGAACCGGGAAATTGCCCTTGATGGTGGTCATGTATTTGTTCCACGCCCAGGCGGCCTGACCGCTGCTGCTACCGGTGTCGCGGTTGTTGTCGTAGCCGAACCAAACAGCCGTGGTCAGCTGGGGAATCGAGCCGATGAACCAGAGATCACGGGCCCCCTCTGAGGTGCCGGTTTTACCGGCCACCGGACGGTCATTCAGCTTGGCGGCGGCGCCTGTGCCCCCCGTGACCACCCGTTGGAGCATCCAGTTCATGGTGTCGGCTACATCACTATCCAGGGCACGCTTCCCCTTGGGGCCATCACTGCGACGACTCCAGAGAAGATCGCCACCAGGGCCACGGATCTCTTCAAAGGCTGTGGGCTTCACATACACACCGCGGTTGGCCACGGCCGCATAGGCCGCTGCCATGTCGAGGATGGTCTGCTCATAGGCGCCAATGGCCATGGGGTAGTACTTGCCCAGGGGACGGGTCGTGCCAATTCCCAGGTTGTTGGCCGTCGTGATGATGGCGTCAAATCCCACCTTGTCCTGCAACTGCACCGCAACGGTGTTCAGAGAGTTCTGCAGTGCATCGGCGAGAGAAATGGGGCCGAAGTACTTGTTGCCGAAATTTTTCGGGCAGTAGCCGCTCCAGCATTTGGGGGAATCAATGAAGATGTCCTCCGGCTTCACACCGGCGTTGACCGCTGCGGCATAGGGGAAAAGCTTGAAGGTGGAGCCCGGCGAGCGAAGGGCCTGGGTGGTGCGGTTGAACTGACTGGCGCGGAAGTTTTTGCCGCCGACCATGGTCCTGACCAAACCAGTGCCGGGTTCGATCGAGACAATTGCACCTTCAGCATTGCCAGGGGCAAACTCGCGCACCACCTGCTGGGCCCGTTTCTGCCAGCTGAGATTGAGGCTGGTGCGAATCTTCAATCCGCCCACCTCCAGTTGCTCCGGGGTGAGCATTTGGGGCAGCTGCTGTGCCACCCAACTGGTGAAGTACGGGGCAGCACTGTTGAAATATTTCGGGGTTGCCGGCTTGAGATTGAGGGGGGTTGTCCGGGCCTGCTCTGCTTCGCTCGCCGTGATGAAGCCGGCCTGTTGCATCCGCTCCAGCACGATCGAGCGACGCTCCTTCGCCACCTGTTCATCCACCAGCGGGGAATAGACCGAAGGAGCGGGCGGCAAGCCTGCAATCAGAGCCGCTTCCGGAAGGGTGAGCTGCTCCGGGGTTTTGGAGTAGTACACCCAGGCCGCATCGGCAACGCCGTAGGCCCCTGACCCCAGATACACATAGTTGAGGTACTGCTCAAGGATCTGCTCCTTGCTCAGCTGACGCTCCAGCTTGTAAGCCAGTGCCGCTTCCCGCAGTTTGCGGGTGATGGTGCGGTCTTGACTGAGGAAGACCGTTCGGGCCAGCTGCTGGGTGATCGTGCTGGCGCCTTCGCGCACTGAGCGCTGCTTGATGTTGGTGAACAGCGCACGGCTGATGCCCCAGAGGTCAACACCGTCGTGCTCATAAAAACGACGATCTTCCGCCGCAACAAAAGCCTGCTTGACCAGCTCCGGCATCTCTCCCGGATTGACCTTCTCGCGAGTGGCAGGCCCCAGCTTCTGGATCACCTGTCCATCACTGGAGAGCAAGGTGATGGTTCCCGGGCGGTTGAAGCTGGCGATCCCGCGGGCATCCGGAAGCGTTGAATCGATCGCTTCCGTCAGCGCTGTTTGGCCGAGGGCGACGCCACTACCGATGGCGGCAGCGGAGCCTGCGAGCAGAACCCAATGACGGCGGGTGCGCTTCACATCAGTTGGGTGAGAGGGCTATGGCCGACGGCCAGGGCGGTGACCAGCATCCCCAAAACAAGGAACGGCTGGGCACTGGCCTGATACTTGACATCAAATTCGACGGGGTCGCGCAGCAACCAGATGTCCTGAAAGGTGATCTGGGGCACCACAAGAAGCACGAGCAGAACCGCAGCAAAATGCTGTCCGATGGCGATCAAAACGGCAACCATCAGCAACTGGAAGACATCGATCATGCCGGCGCTGATCCAACTGGCCCGCTTGATGCCAAAGACAACGGGCAGGGATTGAAGACCCAAGGCCTTGTCGCCTTCCACACTCTTGAAGTCGTTGACCACAGCGATGCCAAGGCCAGCCAGGCTGTAGGCCAGGGTCAAAATGGCAGTCGCCCAGGTGAGCTGGCCGAAGAGCGCCTGACCGGCCCACCAGGGCAGAGCGATGTAGCTGGCACCCAAGGCGTAGTTCCCCAACCAGCCGTTTTGCTTGAGCTTCAGCGGGGGAGCTGAATAGATGTAGCTGACAAAAGAGCCACCAAGAGCAAGCAGAAACACCACGGGAGTGGCGTGACCCGCCCAGACATCAAGGCCATAGGCAACACCCAGACCAGCCAGCAACAGAATCCAGATCTGAAGCTTCACCTGAAACAGGGGAATCGCTCCGCTTGGGATCGGCCGGTAGGGCTCATTAATCGCGTCAATCTCGCGGTCGTAATAGTCGTTGATCGTCTGCGTGAAGCCAGCCAGCAAGGGGCCGCTCATCACCATGCAAGCGACAGCGGCAGCGAAATGGTCCAAGCGCCATTCGTAGTGGCCGCTCGCAGCGGCACCGCAGACAACCCCCCAGATCAGCGGGATCCAGGTGACAGGTTTCATGAGCTGCAAACGCAGCTTCCAGATGTTGGAGGTGCCGCTGGCACCTTTCATGCCAAGCAGTTGACGAGCGTCACTCACAGGCTGGAGCCTCAGGCAGCGGCGATTTCGTCTTCAAAGAACCAGCTGGTGGAGCCATCGCTGAGCTTCACCACCACGCCGATTCCCTTGCCGTCAACGGTCCGAAACTCCTCCACCGTGCCGGTCGAATCCTTCTTCAGGAGTTCGACAAGAGCGTTGGGAATACGGTCGCGAACGCGCGTCACCCGCACCTTGGAGCCGATGTTGATCGTCGCCTGAGACATGGCCTGCAAGGCTTGGAAAGTGGGCGTCACCCTAACAGCCGCGCCCCGAGATCTCCTCAGTTCGTCATGGTCGCCCTTCGCCTGATCCCCTGCCTCGATGTGGCCGATGGCCGTGTGGTGAAGGGAGTCAATTTTGTCGGCTTGCGCGATGCCGGAGACCCGGTGGAGCTGGCCTGCCGCTACAGCCAGGCGGGCGCGGATGAACTGGTGTTTCTCGACATCGCAGCCAGTCATCAAGGACGCGCCACCCTGGTCGACATGGTGCGGCGCACCGCTGCGGAGGTGACCATTCCCTTCACCGTTGGGGGAGGCATCTCCTCAGTGGAAGGCATCACCGAGCTGCTTCGCGCTGGGGCCGACAAGGTGAGCCTGAACTCCTCGGCGGTGCGGGATCCCGCGCTGGTGGCGCGGGGAGCGGAGCGTTTTGGCTGCCAATGCATCGTTGTTGCCATTGATGCCCGGCGGAGAAAGGCGGGCGAACCCGGCTGGGATGTGTTTGTCAAAGGTGGCCGGGAGAACACCGGTCTGGATGTGGTCACCTGGGCCAGCCGGGTGGCGGAGCTGGGCGCCGGTGAAATCCTGCTCACCTCCATGGATGGCGATGGCACCCAGGCCGGCTACGACCTGGAGCTGACCCGGGCAGTCGCCCAGGCGGTGCCGGTGCCGGTGATCGCTTCCGGCGGCGCGGGATGCCTGGATCACATCGCCGCTGCCCTAGATCAGGCCCCTCAGGGAGGCCAGGCCTCGGCGGCGCTGCTGGCGTCACTGCTGCACGACGGAGTGCTCACGGTGCAGCAGATCAAAGGCGACCTGCTGAATCGGGGGATGCCGATTCGCCCCCCAGGCGCCTGACCAACGTCTCTAAAGTTCATGAACTTCTTTGAACATCCCGTCGTCCCCAGATGGCCGGCTTACCGCTGATCGATCAATCCTGGGTGTTACCACTCGGCCTCAGCATCTCAGCGATCGTGATCGGGCTGGTGGCCTGGGGCCTCTCGCTAATGCAATCCGCGATCGAGCAGCAGGAGTTTTCCCTCATGCTCGCCGGCTGCCTGGTTTGCTCCGCCGCAGTCGGACTCACTCTGGTAATGGTGATGACCCTGAATGGGGTGCCCGTCTGAACGCGCGGGTGCGTCAAACCAAGGGCTGATTTGATCTGATGGCTGTTCCGATCTGATGGCTGTGCAACCAGGCGATCCTGCTGCCGTTGAACAACTGTTCAACGATGTCGCTCCGCGTTACGACCGCCTGAACGACCTGCTCAGCCTTGGGCTCCACCGCCAGTGGAAGCGTCAATTACTTGCCTGGCTGCAACCCCAACGGGGAGAACGCTGGCTTGATCTGTGTTGCGGCACCGGCGACCTGGCCCTGGCCCTGGCACGCGCCGTTCGCCCATCCGGGCATGTGACCGGCCTCGACGCTGCTGCTGCACCTCTGCAACTCGCCGATAAACGCCGTCGACAAGAACCCTGGCTGGAAGTGGAGTGGGTCCAGGGCGATGCGACCGCTTCCCAGTTGCCGGCAGCTCACTTTGATGGGGTTGTGATGGCCTACGGCCTGCGCAATCTCGCCGACCCAGCCGCAGGCCTGACAGAAATGCGGCGGGTGCTGAAACCGGGGGGCCGAGCCGGGGTTCTGGATTTCAATCGCCTGCCGGAGTCGAGTTGGTCGGCCGCATTCCAGCGCCAGTACCTGCGCCGCATCGTGGTGCCAGCTGCAGCGCTCGCCGGACTGGAACCGCAATACGCCTACCTCGAGGCCAGCCTGAAGCGCTTTGCCACCGGTGCCCAACAGGAATCCATGGCCGCGAAGGCCGGCTTTCGCTCAGCCAAACATCGCGCCCTGATGGGGGGTCAGATGGGGATGCTGCTGCTCCAAAACTGAGCACGTCTCAAGCTGTGTCGCTTGCGACAAAGGCGCCCAAGAGATTAGAAAGAAATTCTTAAGACGCGGGTTCGCTCCATGGCCTTCCCTCTCCCCTCCCTCCTGGCCTCGATCGAGGACCTACTGCTTGAGGTGCAGTGGCTGGACGGAATGATCCTGGTCACCGATTCCCAACGCGCCACCTTTGTGTCCTTCTCCCAGGTGGACCCCGTGTTACGCCGGCTACGGGCCCGACCCAAAGGCATGGAAGTCGCGGAAAAACTCTGCATGTCGCTGCTGGAGTCCCATGGCAAAGCAGCGTCGAAACCTGTGCTGGTATTTCAGGGAGATGGCAGCTTCTGGCTCGGGATGATGAGCCCAAGCCGCAGCAATCCCCACCGCCATCACGCCATCGCCCACCTGCACCGCTGCCTCGCCCAGAGCGGCTGAGTCACCCCTGACGGGAGAATGGTTGCCAACCAATCCCCAGCGGATGCATTTCCAGGACAGAAGTGGAGTGGTCTCATAACCCTTGTTCTGACAACACTCCTGACCCTGTACTAGATGTTGTGTCAACGTTGTGTCAACGATAGGTTGAAGTTCTCGTTGTCGCAACGACCCCTGGTCTTGGTCCTCAACTCTCATCCCGTTGACACCTCGTCGCGTTGGTCCGTCTCTTGCAGAGATCGGGACTGATGGGTGCAGTCGTTGAAAAGGTCCCGATGATGAACGGGAAGTTTGAGTTGGTGCGATTCGCACATCGACCCAAGAGTTGGTATTTCAGGTATTACGTCCCTGCACAAGGTTCACAAAAAAGAACATATCTGAAGAGGTCACTCAAGACAGATGACTTGTCTCTTGCACAAGAAAGGAGTCTTGAGGAGTATTTGAAACTTAGGTCTATCGAGAAAGATGGTGGAAGTGTTACCGCAAAAACCATTCAATGGTTGATGGATGATTGGATAGAAAAGAGTTTCCAGAGAGTGGTTACAGGTGAAATACAAGAAGTCACATGGAAAAGCAAAAGGTCTCTTTTTCAGAATGGGTTGAAGAACTACTTCGCAACCAAGGGTGTTAAAAAGGTAACTGATCTTCAACCAGACACTTTTGATGAGTATCGGTATTGGAGGATGACCGAAGGTTGGAAGTTTTATGGTGGTTCAAACAAGAGTCAACGCAAACCACCAACCGACGGAACCATCAATAGTGAGATAGGTCTGATCAATGAGTGGTACAATAATTACCTTATTCCAAAAGGGTATGTAACCAGAAAACCACGCATCAACACAAAGGTTCTTGACCTTGATGGCCTTTCTGCAAACCCACCTATCCCCCTTGATGAGTGGGAGAAGGTATGGAGGTATCTGGAAAAGTGGTCAGGAAAGGATGCAAAGGGTATGAACCGACCCGAGGTCCTTTACTGGAGAATGTGTTTTCGTCATTACCTACTCACTGCATATGGATCTGGATGCAGACCCACAGAACTTTGCGGGAGATACAACAAAACACAGGAGGTCATTGATCGTGGTCTGACTTGGGAGGATGTGGATATCATTCCTCAGACTCGATGGTCTGAGAGATTGAAAAAAGAAGTCGAGGATGATCCAATTGCGGTCCTTGACATCCGTAAGACAAAGACCAAGGTTCCAAGAGAAGTTCCATGCAGAACTGCGAAGTATTTGGAACGATGGAAGGAGTTTGTTCTTGAGTGGAGGAAGGACAATGGTTATGCACCACCTCAGGGAGCAGATCTCGTTTTTGCAAATCCAAAAACCAATCTTCCATACACATACAGAATGTATGCAAATGCTTGGGAAAATATCCGCAAAGAACTACAAGAACACTTCTCAGATCACTACACCTTGTATTCAACAAGGAGTTCATTCGTGACCAATCTTCTCGAAGAGGGAGTAAGTCGTGACGATGTTTGCAAGTTAACGGGGCATTCCTATTCCGCTATGACTCGACATTACGACAGAATGCAGATGCGCAATCGTATTCCTCAGGTAACAAAGAGGATGCATGGAAAGAAGGACAAGAATCCTTATGGGATAAGAAAACTTCTTTGAAAATCTACCGGTGCAGTCGGTTTTGGGTGTTTGCACTTCCTCCATTCAGTTCATGTGTTCATGTTTCTAGTCACTTTGGTTGTTGGGGTGACCAGTCGCTGCACACCAAAGAGTAGTTCTTTTTTTTTGGAGATGGTCCATGGTTCAATTCGCAGTTGGTGAGGAGTACTCAGGGCAGAGATCGATGGTGTTCGTAGTAACGGAACTCGATGGTAGAGATCTATATCGAGTTGAGCAAAAAGAGGATCATCAAATTATTTCTGTATAATTTTTATACACCAAATGTTCTGACAACGCAAGTCAGTAGGTTTAAGTACAACCTAAAATGATCACTTTCAGGCACGAAGAAATCTTTCCTTGAGTTATGCGTCAAATATGCTTATACCGAATAGCATCGCAAAGTGATTCATCCGCGATCGTCAGAATAGGAAAAGTGGATTGATAGTACTGGATGCAGATCCCAGGTTCAGTGTCGACAGAATATGGTTGATATCTGCTACTAAGATACTCCCCATATTCCGTGTCTGGGTAAATCATAAATCTAAGTCCATTAATCAGTCCATTTACATTCTTATGAACACTGACTTCGGTTTTCTCGATGCTAAAACCATGAAATTTAAAATCGCAATCTTTTAGTTTGTGCCAAGACCCATAAGTTGTTTTACTTTCAAAAGTTTGCGTTGAGTCGCAAGACTGGAGAATTCCAATCCGAAAAGATTCGTCGTGAATGAACTTACCTTCATCAGTCAATGTTGCTGGATTATCAGGTATAGAAATTTCTTTTCTATTGTCACTCTGAGTATTGATTGCAGAACAGGCAGAAAGAAGCAAAAGTGAAGCAAAAAAGAATGAAGAGCACTTCATTTATCTATTGCTTTTCTCTCATCCAAAATCTTGATATCTCTAATCTGCCTGTCAATGCAAAACATCTCCAATGCTTCTCTTGTCACAGAAGCGATGCTTCTATCCTCGATAAATGCAAGTTTTTTAATGTCTTGGTACAACGCATCTGGAATCTCAAGAGTAATCCTTTTCATCTGTTCAAGGCAGCAAAATATTTATAGATGAGCGATTGCGCCTATGTCAACCCTTTTTTATGCAAAAATGCAAAAGATGCAATTTTAATAAGCTAACAGCAGAACAGCAGAACAGCAGAATGGCAGGACAGCAAAATAATAAAAGTGCACAGATATTCTTTTGGAAATAGTTGACGTGGATGTGGATAGTTCTGCATCCCCTTTTTTTATGCGTTAGTACTGGATCAGGGA
>CAXQPR010000073.1:0-9098 GCA_964225855.1 Salipiger bermudensis
GCTGGAGCAACGCCAGGCCGATGGTGCCTGGACCGTCTACCCCGGTCGCGATGGAACCGTGGTTAAGGTCCGCTGGATCTGCGCATTGCGATGAGTCGGCCTGCTTTTCGTTACGAGGAACCGGAACGCTTCGGCGAGTCGCTCACCACAGCACGCCCCTGGAACCGGTCTGCCCTGACCGATGTGGAGCGGCTCAATGGACGGGTGGCCATGCTCGGTTTCTTGGCTGCCGTGGTGCTTGAAAAAGCCACGGGCTTGGGAATCGCGGGTCAGCTTGGTGCAGCTCTGCGCTGGTACCTGCAGCTGGGTTGATTGATGACGGTTGTTCCTGTTCTGAAGGACTCCCAACGCTTCAAGTTGGATGCCACCGACGACGCGATCTTCTACAGCGAGCCGCGTTTCGTTCACCATCTGGATGCGGGTTTTCGTGCTCGGCTGACGGCCCTCTACCGCGAGCGCATTCCTCCCTGTGCCCAGGTGCTGGATCTGATGAGCAGTTGGGTCAGCCATCTGCCGGAAGACGTCAGTTACGACAAGGTGATCGGCCATGGCCTCAATGCGGATGAGCTGAAGGCCAATCCACGTTTGGATCAGCACTGGGTTCAGAACCTCAACCAGGACCAAACCCTCCCGGTTGAGGATGGTTCGATTGATGCCACCCTCATCGTTGCCGGTTGGCAGTACCTGCAGCAGCCCGAGCCGATCGCCGCTGAGCTGTGGCGGATCACCCGACCTCGCGGGCAGGTGATCGTGGCGTTTTCCAATCGAATGTTCTTCACCAAAGCTCCGCAGATTTGGACCGATGGTGATGACAGCGATCACCTGCGTTATGTCGCCGAGGTGCTGATCGCCCAGGGCTGGCCCAAGCCGGAGATCGTTGCTGAAGACACCCGCGCCGAAGGCGTGATGGGTTTGTTTGGTGGCAAGGGGGATCCCTTTTTTGCCGTTGTGGCTCAGAAACCGCTGCAGTAATTCCTCAGCTTTCCTTTGAATTGAGGGGATGGACCTTGTCCTGAACTGCGGCAGCGTGTGCCGAGAACCAGGATCCCCATGAGCTTTACCCTTCCGGGTCTTCTCCCCTGGCGTTTCAGAATTGTGTTGATCGGTCAGCAGGTTGTTCTTGAGGCTTCTGCAGAGGATCAACAACTGAGCATGGTTCTTGAGCCTGGCGGAAGTCGCATCCGGCGCGGCTACGACCTGATCAAGGCGCCGCAATGTGCGCTGATTAGGTGATCAGCACGTCACGTCTTTCCCAGCCCGTTGTCCTCCTCGGTGGTTTTCTGATCACCGATGAGGCCTATCGCCCTCTCGCGGATTGGATTGGTCAAGCCACCGGTGCTCCAGTGCGCATCGTGCCTGCTTCCAAGTTGGATTGGCTGGCCACCAGCTGGGGTTTCGGGTGGTGTCGTCTGCTGGATCGTGTCGATTCCGCTGTCCGCGAGTTTCAGGCCCAGTCGTCGACCGGGCGCGTCACCTTGATCGGCCACAGTTCCGGTGGGGTGATGTTGCGTCCTTATCTGGCCGATCAGCCTTTTCTGGGCCGCTGCTTCAACGGTGCAACCTGTTGCAACCGCCTGATCACCCTCGGCAGTCCCCATCAGGCTTTGCGTGCCACACCTCTTCGGGCTCGGGTGGATCGTGAGTTTCCGGGTTGCCCTGAAGCCGATCGGGTGGATTACGTGGCGGTTGCGGGTCGGCTCGATCCACTTGGATCGAATGCATCCAACTTCTCGAGGCGCAGCGCTGCCCGCAGCTACCGCCAGATCATGGGCGACCCGGATCTTGAGGGCGATGGCCTGGTGCCGGTTCAATCGGCTCTGCTGCGGGATGCCCGTTGGATCGAGCTTGCCGATACGGCCCACGGAGGATTGTTCGGCCAAAGCTGGTACGGCTCCACTGATCGCATCGAGGGCTGGTGGTCCCAGCTGGGTGACTGAGGGACGCGGTGAGGCATTGTGGCCTGCTACGGAGATCAGGTTGTGCAGGAATCAAAAGGGTTTGGCGGGCAGGGCAGTACGCCCAAGCGGAAATCAAGCAAGAAGCGCAAGCCGGGAACGTCAAACCACCGACGCGATCAATGTCCGATGGGTCGCGACCCTGGTCTTGAGGCAATCCAGGCCAGGCAGTGCCTTGGTTTGCCTTTGACCGGTCGGTTGACCGTTGTCCAGGTGAAGCGGGCCCACAAACTGCTGGCTGTTCAACATCATCCGGACAAAGGAGGCGACCCCGAGGTGATGACGCGGTTCAACACTGCCCGCGATGTGTTGCTTGAGCCCGAGATGGAGATGATTGCTGCATGACGCCCTTGTTAAAGCCTCTCAGCTGCCACTGCTGCGGCCCAGCACCAACCAGGTGATCAGCAGCAGACCACTCAGACTGACCACGGTGTAGATCCAATCGGCGTATGGCGTCCAGAACAGTCCCGCAACAGGGGCTGTCATCGGTCCCAGACCAGCAGGAGCACCACAAACAATGCCCCGAAGACGAGGAAGGGCGTGAGCAGAGTCAGCAGAGACTGTGTTTCGATCGTTCAAGCTGCAGCAAGCGGATCATCCGGCGGTCTGTTTTGATCTGTCAAATCTCTGTTATTCACTGAGATTCAGGCCAGAGCTCGCGGCCAATCAACCTCCATTGGGATCGAGCGGGATGAACAACCGTCAGCACCAACTCCTTATTGCTTTTTTGGCCTCGATGGGGCTTGGTTTGCTAGGCGGCTTGGCGTTCAATGTCACGTTTCAAATGATTCGGCCAGGCAAGGTTGATCTGGATCCGGCATTGCCTCATCGAAACGGCAGGCCTGAGCGGAAGGTGCCTGCTCGGCCCGAGCAGAACAGAAGCCCTTCAGAGTCCGAATGTGTCGTGCCTCCCGGAGGCGGTCCTCCGGTCACAAAGGACTTCAAGCCCTGTTGATCACATCATTAAGGAGGCTCCTTCCAGCACCATCTTCAAAAGAAAAGATTAAAAAGTGCTTTTGAGGCGCTCAAAATTGTTTCAGGTGTTCGCTTCGATACCGAAATGAAAGGCTGCTTGCGGTGATCGTTTTGCTCCGTTTCCGTCCATGCATGAACAGCGATCAGCGTCTCAGCTACCTGCACCTGATGAACAAAGCTGCTGAATCTGAAGACAGGCAGAGTTATTTCTACTATCTCAAGCTTGCTGAACAAACACTTCAACGTCAGGATCCTGAGGTGCTCTGGAAGCCTGCCGGCTGAATCAGCGGATCATGTTGGCCTTGAAAAATCCGAATCCAAGACCAAAGGATGATGATTGATCGCGATGCAATGTGACCGCGACATCGAAATCGAGCAGATCCGATTGCTCGATGTCCTCACGCTTCAAGTTGTAAGCGTTGTCGGTTTCAAAGCGATCAATGATGGCATCGCGATTGGTCTCCAGATAATCCACCACCTGCTTCAGCACATGGTTCCGCCAGGCTTCACTGGCTTCCTTGCCGACTTGCTTAGACATGGTGGATGGGAACGTCTCTACAGGTTGAATCCAAGCCCAACGTTGACGCGGTTGCCGTGGTGATAAGGATGAGCAGGAACCATCCACGGTGCTGGGGCAACGATGACGCGCTGGTGCAGCGGTGAAACCATCGGTCCATACACCGGGACATAACTCCGGTAGTAAGGGCGGACATGGGGGTGATGGTTGTTTTGCATGGCTCTTTTGTAACCCTTTCTGTAGCCCTTGTTGTACGCCTTCTGTTTTTTGTGGCCGTGATGATGGTTGTGGTGATCGGGATGGGCTTGAGCTGCAGGACTCAGGACGATTCCGGCGACCGAGATCAGCAGCAAAGCTGAGCCAACACGTTGAACAAGCAACATGGTTGATCGATTGACTGAAACAAACGTATTCCGGCTCGACCTGCAAACCATGTCAGCTTTACTGCCAAGTGTGACCGGATGCTGCTTCGGGTCGTGGATGCTCACTCCGTGTCTGGGCGTTGCTCAAGCACAAAACGCAGGGCCCATAGTCCGGCGTAGGAGCCAGTAAGAACAAGAAGGACAAGGATCAGCACGACATGTCCTCAATGAGAGGTTCGTTTTAGCTGAACTCCCTTTGTTCTGTGGATTCACTACCGAAATTCCAAAACAAGGTTTCAGATTTTCCAGTAGCCATACCAGTCGGGGTGAGCTGGAGCGTCTTCCAGGTTGGGATCCGCGATCAGTTTCAAATGCCACTGACCGTTGCCTTGAATCGGAAGCAGATCATCCAAGGCGCCGTCCATTTCGACATGGTGAAGATCATCCTTGTGCACTTGTTCCTGCCCCTCAAGCCAACGCCGGCGGGCCCGCGTTTTTGCTGAGGCTGATGAATGGGCCACCACCACTCCGAATGCGTGCTGTTCTGCCATCGACGTGGGCTCATAGGCCCCAAGATTGACGAACCAGAGTCGCGGCCCATCGGCAGTAGTAGATGGATCCTGTGCCTGCTCAACGATTTCAACGCGATGTCCATCGACGTTGTCGATGCAGCGATAGCTATCGATGTGCAAGCCGCGGCGAAGCCCGATCCATTCCTGGCGCAGTGCCGGCAACGTGGCCTCGATGCTCTCGCCAACGACCCAGCGCACGTCGTGCTGTTCGATATGGCAGCCCTTGCAACGTCCCCCCAGCACCACGAGGAACAGTTTTTTGTCAGTGCTCATTGTTTCGGTGTCGCCGTTCTGTCTGCATGGGCAACGACGGCGCGGCAGTGGGCGATGAACTCCTTGGCATTCTTCTCTCCCTTGGCGGCTTGGGTCTCGACGCTGAGAACCTCAAAGTTCGCCGTGTTGCTATCTCCCACGGAGGAAATGGTGGGATAGCGGCTTCCAGCAAGAAGGCGACCATCCAACGGCAGACCGTCGAAGGGATCCGTTCCGTCGCAACGGTGAAAGGCTGCATGGATGGCATCGATCGCCTCCTTCACCTGATAGGTGGCTCCTCGCTTCTTGGCGCGTTTTGTGATTGTCACCGCTGTGCGGTTGAGCAGCCTCTTGTAGGTGTCGGTGTCGATGTCCAGCCAGGGTGGTGGCGTCAGAGACATTCAGATTTTTTCAAGCCAGGCCAGAAACAACCGGCGAATCTCCTCTTCGTTCGTCACCCGCTCGCTGAGGGACGCCGTCACGGCGCCGGGATGCTCCCGCTGAACAATCTGCTCAGCCTCGTAGGCATCTGTTGCCTCAACAGGCCGGAACCCAGCATCGACGGCTGCAGGGGAGCAATAAAAGACGGGGTAGAGGCTCATCATTTGATTGCAACCTCCCACCGTTAGCAACGATTGAGCGTGGAGGGGATCTCAGCGCAGTAGAAGCCAAACGGCCAACGCGCCACAACCAAACCCCTTCAAAAATTGGATCCAGGTGAGGCCGTAGGTATCGAGCGAAAGCGTTCTCATCATCAGATTCAGAACTTCTTTGTGTTTCCGAATCAACGGTGAGCTGTTGGCCGTGCTCAGTTGCTGAATCTGTTTAAGTTTGATCTCTCCGAGCTTGGCCAAGGTTGCTGATTCGTTTCAGTACTCAACCATAAGGGTCTGAAGTGGATGGCGATCTAAATGCTCTTTGCGGATGTGCTCCCATTTTATCCGCTGAACTGGCACCTGATAAATCATCTTTCGCGATCTGCTCCTTCAATGAGAGATGCAACCATTGTTTCGATCTGATGCATGAAAATCTGATTCATGAAAATCTGGAGCGAGATCAGCTGATGCTGAAATTGCTCCAGATGCAGAGGCTTTTTTATGCTCGTTGCTCGGTTTTGAAGCGGTTGAGCATGCGTGTTTGACCGGTCACAGTTGTTTCAGTTTGAAATGACTGCCTTCCCCAGCAGTGCAGTAATGCCTTGCTCCAGAAATCAAGATGGGCCTCAGCGGTAGCCATGTCATCACAGTAAACACGGCTGCCGTTCAGCTCTGCCAAGTAGCGAGGGTTGCTGTCACCCACCAGCATGTGAATTGTTCCGCCGAGGTCTGTTCTCCGAACCAGTGAAGGGGCAAGGGACATACTCACCTCCAATTCCTTTGAGAAAGAAAATATGACCTAAGGCCCCAGAGCGCAAGCTTCTGTTAAAAGGAATAAAGTACTTAGGTATATGTTCCTGTGGTTCTATTTCTGTTTGTCAATAGCAGGAGGCTGAGGACCAAGAGGAAGGCTTTCAATATCTAGCTTGTTTGCCCTTGTCTGAAGACTGCTTTTGGCAGTGATCGCAGGTGGCTGCTACTCGCTTGGATTCTTCCATGTGAAGTCGTGCAGGCATCTCAACCGGCTTGCCGCAAACAATGCAATGGATCATTTTCTCGATCTGCATCGTCTTCAACACCTTTGTCTTACTCCTGTGTAGCTATGGCCTGCATGTGAGTCATCTGAGCTTTGGAACCCACGGCAGTTCCACGGGTTCGATCAAATGCTGCTGCCATGGACCACTAGGCCTGTGAAAACAAACTCTTGATAGACAGTTGTTCGCCAGCCTGTAGCTCATTGAGGTTGTGCACCATCTCATTGAACTGATCAGCAATTTTTTGTGCTCTCTCCTTCTTGTGGACGGAACGGGCAACGACTCCATTGCAGAGGACGGCGTGCACTTTTTCGATCTTGAAGAACGGATCGCTCGGCTCGAAGACGTTGTCGTGAATGCTTCCAGTGGCCTTGTCACTGCTCTCGCATACGTGGAGTAGCGCTTGCTCCGGTGAGTCGTAGTAGCAGCGCTCCGTTGCTGAACGCCGCACCCAACGGACGCCAACTGTGAAAACAGTCATCTCGTCGCTTCCGATTCTTCTTCAATCATGGCTACGACGCATCGCACTGAGCAGTGTTTTCAAACTGCTCGTAACTTCGCCTGATGTAACAACGTTTTCTCGAGAGCGCCCTAACAGAAGCGTTGGTCAAGCATGCATAACTTCCGGTTGGTTTGCCAAACCCACCAGGCTTCCGCGGGCCGGTGATAGATCAGCTTCAGAGGCCAGAGCGTCAGGCTCAGCAGAACCTGGATCAATACTGTTTCAAGCCAGCAGATCAGCCGCATCGCGAGGCTTGGTCGTGTTTTGGGGATGGTCGGTGAGCTGCGTGGTTGCATCGCAAGAGCCCGCGCTTTTCTTATGGCTTAGCAGCATTTAGGTCGTCTCGCCAGCTTGCCCTAGGCGAGCTTTTCCAGTTGCTGCCACCCTTGGGGGGGTTGTTCAGGAGGACGCCATGGCATCCGATCAGGATCAGGCCTTCATGCGTCAGGCGATCAAGGTGATGCGTGGTGCAGGCGTCGTAAACAAAACCGGGGGCCCTTTTGGCGCAGTGATTGTCAAGAACGGCACGGTGATTGCTGCTGCAGGTAACAGCGTGATCCAAGACAATGATCCCAGTGCCCATGCGGAGGTGAATGCCATCCGCATGGCCTGCAGAACCCTCGAAAACTGGGATCTCAGCGGCTGCGTGATGTATTCGAGCTGTGAATGCTGCCCGATGTGTTACTCCACGGCTTACTGGGCCAACATCCGAGAGATCTTCTATGCAGCGTCCTGGAGCGATTACGACGATCTGTTCTCAGATCGGGCGATCAATGACGACATTCGTAGGCCCCGCCCTGAAAAGCGGATTCGAATGCAGCAGATTCTTCAGGGTGAAGCGCAGGCGGTTTGGGCGGAGTTCCGCCAGTTGTCTGACGGAGCGCGCTACTAATGATTGAGGAGCAGCGGCATCAGGGCGTCATTTGTTGTTGGGCCTGATGATCCACAGATCCCCTACGTAGCGATGCCGAAAAGCCTGGGGTGAAAAAACTGAAGAGTTCACTCGATGGTGGGATGCTTGTTAGGCATTTTTGTTTGTAACCAGGTCTTGTTAGCAGCATCAGCTGACCTAGACCTGATTTAACGGCAAGGGGCCTATGGAGCTTTATTCCTTGTTACTAGTTGCCTGTGTTTTCTATCTTATTCTCGCTGATACGAGCGGTGAACGAGATTGGCACCGGTGATTTGGTTGCGGGTTGTCGAGTGCATATGAGCTGCAGGGCGCCTCGTGGGTTGAGGCGCTCTTTTTTTGCCTGAATGATGATCTAAAGATCTCTCGTCTAGTTGGCCTCTGTTAACCAGCACATCCCTGCGGGTGGCATCAGGCAGGCCGTGTGGCCATCCAGCAAGGTTCGGGAATGGTTTGGCAGTTTTGCGAGGAGAAATCTCTTTTTGAGGCGCGGTGGCATGGAATTCTGGAAGCCCATGATCGTACAAGCAGCCCAGATCGTTAGAAATAACGAACGAGCCATGTGGAGACTCCTTGATCGTTTGGCAGTCTCCGACTGTGATCACTCTTGAGACAACCCCCATTTAGGAACAGTCCGCTTCAGGAGCCCCAGCCACGTGTTGCTTCAGATGCAATGACTGATGCCTCAAGCAGTTGTTCTGCTCATGCCCAAATGCTCAGATGCCCTTTAGACAGGAGATGAGGTCAGAGACCCATTCGTCAGTAAAACCAGGTCTCAAGGCCTTCAGGGGGGTTGCCACACCCCCCTTTTTAATGGGCGCTTCTACCCGATAGCGCCACGATGATCACCCCGCCAGAAAAGGATGTGGCCTCGACATTCCCTTTGGCTTGGAGAGGGTGGATCTGCTGGCAATGCCAGCAGCGAAATGATGAACGAGGTTCGGTCCTTACGTCCCAATCCCGCCGGTTCTCCTACTTCTCACCAGGCTTGATCAGGAAGAAACTGGGGAGGTCAAGAACGAGAGGGCAGAGACCCCTGGGCTCAAACGCCAGGGGTCTTTTTTTTGTGTCTGGTCCTGCTGTGCTGTTTGTTTGCCTCCACTGCGTGCTGAATGCAGGCATTCATGCCACGACCGAAGCAAGGCACGTTGACGGCAATTTCGGTGATTTCCGCTTGGAAGGCAATGAGCGTTAAGGCTGATTGCCTGACACTCCACCGCTGGCGAGAGTGTGTTCATCGAGATCGGAGGAGCCAATGACGGCCGACACTCCACCTGAGCAAAGAGCAGAAGCAGCCTGACTTTTCTGGCCCCTGCTCCAACTTTTCAACCCAAATGTGAGCATTTCGTCTGTGATGACAACTGTGGACGTCTGATCAGTCGACTCTCCTCTGCACCGTGCGTAGGTGCCCTGTAGGAGACCT
>CAXQPR010000074.1:0-5870 GCA_964225855.1 Salipiger bermudensis
CCATGCGTCCTGAAGGCCCCCCACGGTTTCACAGGCTGGGGAGATGTGCAACGGCAGACCGCATGCAAGCGGTCCGATCCGTCTAACGGGTTTTAAAAGCTTTTAAAACCAAATCAAACAGCCGTAATAGGGGCTGGGGAATGGGTGGAAAATGCTCCGAAACCCTATCCAGACAAGGATTCCGGCTTGCACAGGCCTGGGGAATGTTGTTGTCGCAATGCGGAAAGCTGAGCGTTTTTCACAGCATCCACAGCCTGGGGGAAACGGTTGTTGGGTTGGGTTGTTGGGTTGGCTGGAGTTTTCCACCGCTTTTCTCCCCCGTTTTCGGTGGTCTTCCGCAGCCGCTTTGTCAGTTGGTTGCCCGTTCCAAGGGCATGAAAAAGCCCCCGATTGCGGGGGCTGAGAGCTGCCTGACAGCAGGAATTTGGTTTAGGAGTTGACTCAGAACCCCATCACCTTGGCCACAGTGCCCAGATCGGGAGCCAGGTCGGTGTGGAAGGCTGCATCGTTGTTGTTGATGGCGCAGTCGGGGTCCTTCAGTCCGTTGCCGGTGAGCACGCACACCACAGTGGCTCCGGCGGGCACTTCGTCTTTGCGTTTGAGCAGTCCGGCCACGGATGCAGCACTGGCCGGTTCACAGAAGATGCCCTCTTCACCGCCGAGCAGTTTGTAGGCCGCGACGATCTCGGCGTCGGTGACATCCAGAAATGCTCCATTGCTGGCTTCGCGGGCCGCGAGAGCTTTCTCCCTGTTGACGGGGTTGCCGATGCGAATGGCGGTGGCGATCGTGTTGGGATCTTCCACGGTGGTGTTGTTCACCAGAGGCGCGGATCCGCTGGCCTGGAAACCCATCATTCGGGGGAGGGTGCGGCTGCGGCCGGCCTGGTGATACTCCTGAAAACCCATCCAGTAGGCGGTGATGTTGCCGGCATTGCCCATGGGGATGCACAGCCAGTCGGGAGCATCGCCGAGCGCATCGATCACTTCGAATGCAGCTGTTTTCTGGCCCTGCAGCCGGTAGGGGTTCACCGAGTTCACCAGGGTGACCGGATACTTCTCTGCGGCCTCCCGAACAATGTCAAGGGCCCGGTCAAAGTTGCCTCGGATGGCCAGCACTTCAGCTCCATAGACCAGGGCTTGAGCCAACTTGCCCTGGGCGACATAGCCATCGGGGATCAACACGAAGGCACGCATGCCGGCGCGGCGGGCATAGGCGGCTGCCGCGGCTGATGTGTTGCCGGTGCTGGCGCAGATCACCGCTTCGCAACCCTCTTCCTTGGCCTTGCTGATGGCCATGGTCATGCCCCGATCCTTGAACGATCCGGTGGGATTGAGGCCGTCGTATTTCACGTACACCTTCACGCCTTTGCCGATCCGTTCCGCCACAGCTGGAACGGGAATCAGCGGTGTGGCGCCTTCACGGAGCGTCACCACCGGTGTGGTGTTTGAGACCGGCAGCCAGCTCCGATAGGCCTCAATCAGACCGGGCCAGTCCTGCATGACGGGTCCGGTGTTCAGACGCCTGCGGAGGTTCTGGAGCAGAGACACCGGCCAAGGGCAAAGGACGGGAGGAATCTAGGTCTCAGGGTTTGGCATCTTTGAGGCCATCCAGCGGTGATTCTGAGAAGAACTGCACCAGACCTGAGATTGACTGCGCTTTTTCGATCACAGCCATCAGGGCTGGGATGTTCACCTCCATCACTTCAGCTGGATAGGCCTTCAGGAATTTGATCGCAGTTAGGCCGCCCTCATCAATCTGCAGGCCATTGATCACGCCAGCCCGAATGGCCGGGACGCTGACGTCTGGGGAAGGCACCATCAGCGGATAAATGATGCGAGCCACGCGGCGGATGATCACATCACCGATGCGCGTCGACATCAGTCGGCTGGTGAGCACCAGAGGCAGATTCAGCTCTTGATTGAGCAGCTTCGCCACGTCTTCCGGGTTCTGATTGCTCAGGCGCAGGATGTCCACCATCAGGCCCCTGGGTTTCCCCGTCTCGGCCAGGTAGGCCAGATCGTCGACGGACAGTGAGCGGCGGAAGGCTCCGCTGACCAGTGCCACATCCTTGGCGGCCAGGGCTGGCGTACTGACCACGCCGCCAACACTGGCGAGGGAGACACCCAAACCTGCGGCAAGGCTGAGCAACCGGCGACGGCGTGTCTTCGACGAATGCATCACGGCTGACTCTGTACCTGGAAGGTGCCAGCGAAATTTAGGCAGGAATTCCAGCGGCCACCTTCACCAGGCGGACAACTCCGCGTTCGGCCAGCCCTTTGGCCATCTGGGCTCCCATCCGTCGTGCATCCGGTTCACGCACCAGGCGCGGAAGACGCTTCAACACCAGATCAGGACTGAAGCCAGGCAGCTGTTGCAACACGCTCAGCAGCTCTCGAACCGGTTCCAGGTCGAGCATGGTGTCTTGTTCCATGGCCCAGCTGTCGTCGTTGCTGATTGCGGCGGGTTGCAGGGCTCGTGGCAGCTGCCGGCCGATTCGTTTCACGGTTAGCCAGCCCAGAGCATCGACCCGGTCCACGACCGCTTCGACCAACTGGGTGCGCAGCATCCCGCCATTGGCTGAGAAGAGGAAATCCAGGACCTGATCCAGCAGGGTGTCGAGATTCAGTTGGGCTTGGCTGGCCGCGCTGGCCACCAGGTTTTCCAGGCGAGCCCAGCGGAAGGCGTCGCCATCGAACAGCATTTCCTTGAGGCTCTGGCGCAGTTGAGGATCCGGATCCTCCATCAGGCGTTGGGCGAAGTAGGGATAGGCGGCTCCCAGGATTTTGAATTCAGGATCCACACTCAGAGCAATCCCTTCCAGGGTCACCAGCGAACGGATGATCAGGGCGTAATAAGGCGGCACACGGAACGGGAATTTGTACATCACCCCTGACATGTCGTCAGTGACGCTCTTGAAATCCATTCGGTTGACCCCCATCTCCAGGGCCTGACTGAAGACGGATTCGAAGGCGGGAACAATCGGTTCGAGATTGACGTCTTCCGCAAGGAACCCGAGGGTTACGAAGTCTTTGGACAGCTTGGCGAAATTGCGGTTCACCAGATGGACCACCGCTTGAATCAGACCGGTGCGGGATTCGCGACTCACCTCGCTCATCATTCCGAAGTCGAGGTAGCAAAGGCGCCCGTCTTCCAGGGCCAGCAGGTTGCCGGGGTGGGGGTCGGCGTGGAAGAACCCGTGTTCCAGCAGTTGTTGCAGGCTGCAGCTCACACCCACCTCGACCATGTCGTCAGGGTCGATGCCTAGCGCTCGCACCGCTTCCAGGTTGGTGAGTTTGACCCCGTTGATCCACTCCATGGTCAGCACCCGCCGGCTGGTGGCTTCCCGGTAGATGGCGGGAACGGCAATGCGGGGGTTATGGCTGTGCAGGTCGCGGAATTTCTCTGCGTTTCCGGCTTCGTTGAGGTAGTCCATCTCCTCGAAAACCCGCTTGCCCAGCTCATCGATCAGTGCAACCAGATCGCTGCGGATCAGGCCGATGTTGCTGTTCAGCCAGGCGGCGATGTTGCGCACGATGTAAAGGTCGAGCGTGATCTGCTCCCGCAGACCTGGGCGCTGCACTTTCACCGCGACGGCTTGGCCTCCCTTCAGCACGCCCCTGTGCACCTGACCGAGGGATGCCGCAGAGATCGGGTCGCGATCGAGGCTTTCGTAGATCTCATCCACTGGAGCGCCGAGGTCCTCTTCGATGCACGCCATGGCCAGATCACTGTCGAAGCCGGGCAACTGGTCCTGCAGTTGAGCCAGTTCCTCCAGCAGCACCGGCGGCACGATGTCGGGTCGGGTGGAGAGGGCCTGACCGGCTTTGATGAATGCTGGCCCCAGATCCACCAGCAATTCGGCGCATTCTCGGGCTCTGCTCCTGGCCCGCTGTTCGTCTTTCAGCAGCTGAAAGATCCAGTCAAAACCGATCCCCAGCAACAGCAGTCCGATCGGCACCAAGGTTTGCCACAGACGACGCAGCAGCCGCTGGGGATGGCCGGCATAAATGCGTGTGATTGCTGCGGGGTCGTAGCTGAGCAGACCCGCCGCTTCGATGAAATCTCCGAGTTCCTGTTCGATCACGGCCGGCATTGGCAGTGACCCCCTTCTAAACGAGCTGAGCAGCCGCTACGGTCAACGCGACCACCGGGAGCTGCCGTGCTGGCCGGTCTGCGACTGCACAACATTGCTCTGATCGACAGCCTGGAGCTGGATTTTGAGCCAGGCCTCACGGTGCTTACGGGTGAAACCGGAGCTGGCAAGTCGTTGTTGCTGGATGCCCTTGATGCGGTGCTCGGTGGGATGCAGGGAACCGCAGCGGCCCGGTTGGTGCGCAACGGTGAGCCCCGAGCCGGGATCGAAGCACGGTTTGACCCCAGTGCTGCAGTCAAAACCTGGTTAAAGGGTCAGCAACTGGCATCTGAAGACGGTGACGGTGAGGAGGAGGACGAGGAGCTGGTGGTGTGCCGCGAATGGCGCCGTCAGGATGACCGTCTCTCCAGCCGCTTTCGGATCAATGGCGTCGCAGTGAATCGTCAGCAGGTGCTGGCACTGCGCCCCCTGTTGATTGACCTCACAGTGCAGGGGCAGACCCAGCAACTGGCGCGACCAGGGCAGCAGCGACGTTGGTTGGATCGCTTGGGTGCTGCTGAGTTGGAGGCTTGTCTGGATCAGGTGCGTCGTCAGTGGCTGCTGTGGCGCGAAGCCTTCGGGGCTCTGGAGCAGGCCCGGACGCAAGCGGAACGTTTTCAGGAGCAGTTGGAGGAACGCCAGGCTCTGCTCGAGGAGCTGGAGGCAGCGAACCTGGAGGACCCCGATGAGTTGCGTCAGCTCACTGCCGAACAGGACCGCCTTGTGCACGGGGTCCACTTGCAGGAGGGTCTCGGGGAACTGATTGGACGGCTGCAGGATGGTGCCGACCAGGCGCCATCCGCCGTCGACCATGTGCTCGCTTGCTGCCATGTCCTGCAGCAGATGCAGCAACTGGATGGATCGCTGCAGCCCCTGAGCGAACGATGTCTGGATCTGGAGGCGGGATTACGGGATCTCACCCGGGAGCTTGAGCTCTACGGCGCGGCTTTGGACAGTGATCCAGCGCGACTGGAGGAGTTGCAGGACCGCTTGGCCTTGCTGAAACGGCTTGAGCGTCGCCATGGCAAGGACCTGGAGGCCCTGTGCGAGTTGCGGGATCAGTTGCGGGAGCAACTCAGCGATGGCGGTGTTGATGCGGCCCTCGAGCAGCTGGTGATTGCTGAACAGACGGCGCGGCAGTCCCGTGACCAGGTCAATCAGCAGCTCACCT
Organism: Salipiger bermudensis; assembly: GCA_964225855.1. Classification (GTDB taxonomy): domain Bacteria; phylum Cyanobacteriota; class Cyanobacteriia; order PCC-6307; family Cyanobiaceae; genus Synechococcus_C. The sequence goes on from CAXQPR010000074.1 coordinate 5,305, forward strand.
CTCATCGGCAGCAGGCAGCCCATTCCCTTGAACAGGCCCTGTTGGATCACCTGCGCCCGATGGGGATGGCGAATGTGCGTTTTCAAGTTGCCATCAATCCCTGTGAGCCTGGAGAACAAGGGGCCGATGCTGTGCAGTTTCTGTTTTCCGCCAACCCAGGTCAGCCGTTGGCTCCGTTGGCCGAAGTGGCCTCAGGTGGTGAGATGTCTCGCTTTCTTCTGGCGCTCAAAACCTGTCTGGCTGGAGTGGATGGTTCCAGTTCCTTGCTGTTTGACGAGATCGATTCCGGTGTCAGTGGCCGGGTGAGTGGCGCGATGGCGGATCTGTTGCGCACCATGGCGGCTCAGCGGCAGGTGTTCTGCGTGACCCACCAGCCCCTGGTGGCGGCCGCGGCGGATCATCATTTCCGCGTCAGCAAGACGGTGGTTGATGGTCAGACCCGTTCGCGAGTGTCCCAACTGCGGGACACTCAGGCCCGGGAGCAGGAGCTGGCGGAACTGGCAGGGGGCGATCTCGGCGAAGCGCGTGCCTATGCGGCGAGCCTTCTGGATCAGCGAGTGGCCTGA
>CAXQPR010000075.1:0-10793 GCA_964225855.1 Salipiger bermudensis
GTCGTCGAGGCTGACCAGCTCCTTCAGCTGGCCCATATCCAGTCCGCCGAGCCAATCTTCGCCGGAGCCGATGATGTCTTCGGCGAGCCGTGATTTCTCGCGAATCATGCGGTCGCTGTTTTCTTCCACTGAGCCGCTGGTGATGAAGTTGTGCACCATCACCCGGTTGGTTTGGCCGATTCGGTAGGCGCGGTCGGTGGCTTGATTCTCCACTGCTGGGTTCCACCAGCGGTCGATATGAAACACATGGCTGGCACGGGTGAGATTCAGGCCGACGCCACCAGCCTTCAATGACAGCAGGAAGAGTTGCGGCCCGCGGGGGTCCTCCTGGAAGCGATCGACCATGGCCTGGCGTTCGCTCTTGCTGGTGCTGCCGCTGAGGAAAGGCACTTCGCTGCGCCAGCGCCGTTGCAGGTAGCCCTGCAGTAAATGCCCCCATTCCGCGAACTGGGTGAAGAGCAGGGCCCGGTCACCGGCTTCGATCACCTCATCGAGGATTTCCTCGAGCCGTTGCAGTTTGGCGGAACGCTGCAGGAAGTCATCACTGGCTTGCTCTTCCTTGAGGGCCAGGGCCGGGTGATTGCAGATCTGCTTGAGCTTGGTGAGCAGGCCCAGCACTTGACCATGGCGTTGACCGCGGGGAGCACGGGCGATGGCATCGAGAGTGTCTTCCACGGTTTTGGCGTAGAGCGATTTCTGCTCCTTGCTCAAGCCCACCCATTCGCTCAGTTCCACTTTTTCGGGAAGGTCAGAAATGATCGCCTTATCGGTCTTCAACCGGCGCAGGATGAAGGGGCCGACCCTGGATTTGAGGTCGCGTAGTGACGACATATCCCCGTAGCGCTCGATCGGCATCCGGTAGCGCTGACGGAAAAAGTCTTCCTTGCCCAGCACCCGTGGGTTGAGGAAGTCCATCAACGCCCATAGCTCACTGACGCGGTTTTCCACTGGTGTGCCGGTGAGGGCGATGCGGAAGCGGCTGTTGCGGCCAGGGCGGGCCAGGTCCCTTGCCGCCATGCTCTGTTTGGCGCTGGGGTTTTTGATCGCCTGGGCTTCATCGATCACCATGCCTTGCCAGTCGAGGCTTTCCAGCAGCTCGCTGTCGCGTTGCAGCAGGCCATAGCTGGTGAGCACCAGATCCACACCTTTGAGGGCTTTTTTTAGTGCTGCAGGTGTTGAGGGCCGGCGAGGGCCGTAGTGCTCTTTCACCTCCAGCTCGGGGGTGAAAGCTGCGGCTTCCCGCTTCCAATTGGTGAGCACGGAGGTGGGCGCCACCAGCAGCACCGGTCGCTTGAGTTCCTGTTCGGCCTTGAGGTGCTGGAGGAAGGCGAGCAGCTGGATTGTTTTGCCCAGACCCATGTCGTCAGCAAGGCAGGCCCCCTGATCGAAGCGGTGCAGGAAGGACAGCCAGCCCAAGCCCCGTTCCTGGTAGGGCCGTAGTTGTCCGCAGAATCCCTCCGGTGCTGGCAGGGGATCCGGTGCTTTCTGCTGGTGGTATTGCTCCAGCACCGCTTGCAGGCGCGGGCCTGCCTCGAGGCGATGCACCGGCATGCGCATCAGGGTGTCGCCTTCCGTGGCGGTGAGCCTCAGGGCGTCATCGAGGCTGAGGTCAGGTTTCGCCGCAAAGAATTTCTCGGCATTCTTGAGATCATTGGGCCGCAGCTCGATCCAGGCCCCTTTGTGCCGCACCAGCGGGCTGCGTTTGCCTGCCAGCCGTTCGAGTTCTCGCAGCGTCAGGGTGACGCCGCCGATCATCAGCTCCCACTCCCAATCCAGCGGTTCGCCGAGGGTGAATCCTCGGGATTTCTCGGGCAGCTCCGCTTTGATCGACAAGCCCAGTCGGCTGGCGAGACCCCCCGACAGGCTGGGAGGTAGCTCGACGCCTACGCCCACATCCCGGAGCTGGCGGGCGGCGGTGCGCACCAGCACAAAGGCTTCCGCAGGGGTGAGCTGCATTGCCTCGGGTGTGGAGTTGTCAATGCCTCGTGCGATCGGTTCGAACACCGTGAGAGCCCGGCCCATGCCCTCCAGCAGCAACTCGCCGGGGTGCTCCACGGCGATTTCTCCCAGCTGCAGGCCCTTCGGTCCGCAGGCCCAGGCCACGCCTGCTGGCACCTTCAAGGTGGGGTCCGCTTCGGCCTGGAGAGAGAAGCGCAGGGTCCAGAGGTCTTCCCCGTCGTCGGGCGTCTCGAGTTCCAGGCAGGCGCGGGCCGCAGCCACGTTGCCGGCGACTCCTTCCCGCCAGTGGTTGCTGGCGGTGGCCAGACGCTCTGCTTCCTCGTCGCCCAGTTGGATGACGCCGGTGTCTGAGCCGAGGGCCTCTTGCCAGGCCGCTAACAGTGGATCCAGGCCTTCGGTGGCGGGTGTGAAGCCGGTGCGCAGCTGGGCATCCACCAGGTCTTCCAGCAGGGTGGCGATGCGCAAACGACCGCTGCGGGGCCGGCAGCTGGCGACGGGGTTGGCGGCCCGCATCGCCTCGGGTCTTAGCCGGGTGGTGCGATTGCTGCGCCGGCCGGTGGGTTCACGCCAGGGCAGGGCGCAGGTGGCCACCAGGGGAAGACGGGCGGCGAGGTCTTCCAGGCGGCGGCGATCCTCTTCGCGGTTGAGCAGGGGCACCCAGCGGGCGCGGTGCGGGTAGCCCTCGCCTTTGCTCAGTTCTACCTGGGGAATCCAGCGCCCCCGGGCGATCAGGCTGAAAGCCCAGCGCTGCATATGACTCCACCAGCGCAGCTCATCGGCCAGATCGGGATTGCGGCCCGAGAGGGGCAGCTTGGCGAGCCAGGCGGTGGCGGCTCCGGGTTCGATCGCAAGCCCCTGCACCTGCCAGGGCCACCATTCCGTCTGTTTAGGAATCGGTTCTCCGGCTTGGAGGGGGAGTCCGGTCCATCCTTCCGGTTCGGGGCTTGTCTCGCCCCGCTTCTTGCGGGGCTTCACCGTGCGGCTCGGCAAGGTGAGACAGGCGGTGGCATCGATGATGCCGTCGGGCAAGAGGTCCCGTTCGCTCAGCCAGGCCCGCAGGTCGTCGTGGCTGAGGGTGAAGGGATGAATGGCCGGAGTCACGCCAGGGCCGGCCGGTTCCGCCACACGCCAGGTGTCAGCCCACACCAGCAGCGCCGGACGTCCGGAACTGGTGGGAGTGCGGATGGCGGGGAGCCAGGTGGCGTGCAGCAGGCTCATGGCCGCGACGCGGAAAGCATGCGTTGGGTTCCGTGAAGCAGGAGTGCGCTGCCGATCAACGGCAACCACGCCAATAGGAGGTCCTGCCCTAATGATGCCAGGGCATCTGCCCCGGCGAAAGGTGAGGGCAGCGTCATGCCCAGGCTGCGCACCCCGCAGATGGCTCCCACCAGGCCCGCCTGGAGGTGGGAGTCCTCGGGATCGACCCGTTCGAGATGGAAGGCCAGCAGGCCGTAAAACAGTCCGCAGCCTGCGGACCGCACGGCGAGATCAAGGCCGAAGAGCAGGCCGATCAATCCTGCGCCGAGTCCTGCTGTGAGGGCCCAGCTGATGGAGCGCCAGCGCAGGGCTGCACGGGTCGGGAGGGCTTCGACCGTCGGAGCGCTGGTGGTGTCGGGAAGCGGGGCGGCCAACGTCGGCGGCGGCTCAGGGGTGATCATGGCTGCTGGACCCGACTTCGCCGCTCGAATTCACCATGGCTGTTGCACGATCGTCGCGCTCTGATGCAGCCCGTCCCCGCAGCGGTGCCGAGATTCGGGCGGCTTTCCTCGACTTTTTTGAGGCGCGCGGCCACAAGCGCACCGCCAGCGCTTCGTTGGTGCCTGAAGACCCCACGGTGCTGCTCACCATCGCCGGCATGCTGCCGTTCAAGCCGATCTTTCTTGGACAGCAGGAGCGGCCAGCTCCCTGTGCCACCAGCAGCCAGAAGTGCATCCGCACGAACGACATTGAAAACGTGGGTCGCACGGCGCGTCACCACACGTTCTTTGAAATGCTGGGGAACTTCTCCTTTGGTGACTACTTCAAGGAGCAGGCGATCCAGTGGGCCTGGGAGCTGAGCACTGGTGTGTTTGGCCTGGATCCCAAAAATCTGGTGGTGAGCGTCTTCCGTGAAGACGACGAGGCCGAGCAGATTTGGCGCGATGTGGTGGGCGTGAACCCCAAGCGGATCATCCGCATGGACGAGGCCGACAACTTCTGGGCTTCCGGTCCTACAGGCCCCTGTGGCCCCTGCTCCGAGATCTACTACGACTTCAAGCCTGAGCTGGGTGACGACGGCATCGATCTTGAAGACGATGACCGCTTCATCGAGTTCTACAACTTGGTGTTCATGCAGTACAACCGCGACGCGGAGGGCACCCTCACGCCGCTGGCGAACCGCAACATCGACACCGGCATGGGTCTGGAGCGCATGGCCCAGATCCTTCAGCAGGTGCCCAATAACTATGAAACGGATCTCATCTATCCCCTGATTGAAACGGCTGCTGGCCTGGCCGGGGTGGATTACAAGGCCCTTGATGAGAAGGGCAAAACCAGCCTCAAAGTGATCGGCGATCACAGCCGGGCTGTGACCCAGCTGATTTGCGACGGCGTCACGGCCAGCAACTTGGGCCGCGGCTACATCCTGCGCCGTTTGCTGCGTCGTGTGGTGCGCCACGGCCGCTTGCTGGGGATCGCTAAACCGTTCCTCACCGTGATGGGGGAGGCCTCCATCGCCCTGATGCAGGAGGCCTATCCCCAGTTGCTGGAGCGCAAGGAGGTCATCCTGGCGGAGCTGAAGCGGGAGGAGGCCCGCTTCCTGGAAACTCTCGAGCGTGGCGAGAAGCTGCTGGCCGATGTGCTTGCCGCTAAGCCCAAACAGATTTCAGGCGCCCAGGCCTTTGAGCTGTATGACACCTACGGCTTCCCGCTTGAGCTCACCCAGGAAATTGCCGAGGAGCACGGTCTCACGGTTGATCTGGCTGGGTTTGAAACGGCGATGGAGGAGCAGCGCCAGCGGGCCAAGGCCGCCGCGGTGAGCATTGACCTCACCCTCCAGGATGCGATTGATCAGGTGGCGGCGGAGCTGGAGGCCACCAGGTTCCGGGGCTATGAGCTGTTGGAGCACAGCAGCAGCGTGCAGGCCCTGGTGGTGAACGGTGAGCCAGCCCAACAGGCCGGTGCTGGTGATGCGGTTCAGGTGGTCCTGGACACCACCCCGTTTTACGGCGAAGGCGGCGGCCAGGTGGGGGATCGCGGGGTGTTGGTGGGCGACGGCCCCGATGGCAACGGTTTGATCGTGGTGATCGAGGGGGTGAGCCGCAACCGCAATGTGTTTGTGCACAGCGGCCGGGTGGAGCGCGGCAGCCTCTCGATTGGCGATGTGGTGCATGGCCAGGTGGACCGGACCTGCCGGCGCAGGGCCCAGGCCAATCACAGCGCCACCCATCTGTTGCAGGCGGCCCTCAAGCAAGTGGTGGACCCCGGGATTGGCCAGGCCGGATCCCTGGTGGATTTCGAACGCCTGCGCTTCGACTTCCACTGCCCGCGGGCGGTGAAGGCGGACGAGCTGGAGCAGATCGAAGCCTTGATCAATGGCTGGATCAGTGAGGCCCATTCCCTGGAGGTGCAGGAGATGGCGATCGAGCAAGCCAAGGCGGCAGGTGCTGTGGCGATGTTTGGCGAAAAATACGCCGATGTGGTGCGCGTTGTTGACGTCCCCGGTGTGTCGATGGAGCTCTGCGGCGGCACCCATGTGGCCAACACCGCCGAGATTGGCCTGTTCAAGATCGTGGCCGAAAGTGGTGTGGCAGCTGGCATCCGCCGGATTGAAGCTGTGGCTGGTGGGGCCGTGCTCGCCTATCTCAACGAACGCGATGCCGTGGTGAAGCAGCTGGGGGATCGCTTCAAAGCGCAGCCCGGCGAGATCGTGGAGCGGGTGGCGGCCCTGCAGGATGAGCTCAAGAGCACGGGTAAGGCGCTGGCGGCAGCTCAGGCCGAGCTGGCGGTGGCCAAGTCAGCAGCACTGGTGTCCAAGGCGGTTGCGGTGGGTGACGTTCAGCTGTTGGTGGAGCGTCTCGATGGTGTGGATGGCGCTGGCCTGCAGGGTGCGGCCCAGAGCCTGGCGGATCAGCTGGGGGATGGTGCTGCTGTGGTGATTGGCGGTTTGCCGGATCCATCCGATCAGGGCAAGGTGATCCTGGTGGCGGCGTTTGGCAAAACGGTGATTGCCCAAGGTCAGCAGGCCGGCAAATTTATTGGCGGCATCGCCAAGCTCTGTGGCGGTGGAGGCGGTGGGCGTCCCAACCTGGCGCAGGCCGGTGGGCGTGATGGCAGTGCTCTCGATGGGGCGCTGGCGTCGGCCCGTGCACAGCTGGAGGGCTCCTTCAGCTGATCACCCACAACCCTCGTGGTGATGATACGTTCTCGTGTCTTCTGCGTTACGTAGTCGTGTCTTCTCGGCGAGTGTTTTGGGTCTGGCGTGGATGAAGCGTTCTGAGCTGTGCGGCTGCACGGCTCAGGCTTGCTGAGTTGCGGGTCATGGCCTGACAGCACTGCTCCAGCTCATCCGGGTTCCCATCGCTCAGGGCCTGGATGGCATTGAGCAGCAGGGTCTGATTGTGATTGGCCTGACGGCAGCGGGCGCTGCTCAGCGCCAGCATCTCCAGGGCGAGCTCGGAATCAAACAGCAGGGCCTTGAGCAGGTCGTCACTGCGCGTGGCCAGGAGGGTGGCTGGGCCATCTTCCACACGCACCTGAGCGCTGTGGCAGTGGTCTCCGAACAGCCCCATCTCCCCCAGGATTTCGCCGGTGCTCACCAGTGCCAGCACGCGGGCAGGTTTTCCCGCGTCCACCACCTCCACCGCCAGCACGCCGCTGCTCACCAGAAACAGCCGCTCCGCCGGTGCCCCCTGTTCGATCACGATCTCCCCGGTGGCATGCACGCAGGTGTCCGTGTTCAGCTGGCTCAGGTGGGTGCTCAGCAGTTGGCTGAGCCTGGAGCGGATCTCCTCGAGTTGTGGCTCAATCGCCCCCATGGATGGGTGTGCTGTCCCATATCTCCATGCTGGGCAGAAATTTTGTTTCAGGCCGCAAGACCTGACCTAGCGTCACTCAGGAAGGTCCCCTGAGGCGTTTCTCATCGCTGCGCTCGATCTGCTGATCCTGTTGGCCTTGGCGCATTTCGTCTGTGACTTTGGTCTGCAGAGCGATCGCATGGCGCGCGAAAAAATCGCAGGCGGTGATGTGACCCTCAACTGGCGCTGGTGGCTCGTCAGCCATGCCGCCACCCATGGTCTGGCGGTGGCTCTGCTGACCGGGATCCCGCTGCTGGGGCTGGCGGAAACCGTTCTGCACGCGATCATCGACTGGAGCAAGGGACGGCTTCGCTTTTCCCTTGCCTTAGATCAGAGTCTTCACCTGGCCTGCAAGTTGCTCTGGGTGGGTCTCTGGGTTTCGATTCAATCTTGATACCGATGCTGAGCCGCGACGACCTGCAGGCCATTGCTCTGTTCGAGAGCCTTAACGACGATCAGCTCGATCAGATTCTTGATCGCCATCGCGAATCGGCACACCAGGCTGATCAGGTGATCGTGATGGAGCAGGACTGGGGGGAATCCCTCTTCTTGCTCTGTGACGGTTTAGCCAAGGTGCGCACTTACACCGCTGACGGTGATGAGGTGGTGATGTCGCTGCTGGGTGCTGGCGATGTGTTTGGCGAGATGGCCGCTCTGGATGGGGAAGCGCGTTCGGCCGATGTGGTGGCATTGACGCCGCTGCGACTGGTGAAGCTGCGGGTGCCCCCCTTTGCAGCGCTGCTGGAGAAAGAAGCCGGTTTTGCCTTGTCGTTCGCGAAGCTGGAGGCCGCCCGCCTGCGGGATCTCAACCGGCGCTTTGCATTGCAGACCGCCGACGCCACGACACGGTTGCTGGATTCCCTTGCCTACCTGGCGCGTAAGAGCTCTGCGCAGAACGATCCCCAGGCAACGATTCCTCCCCTGGCCCAGCTGGAGATCGCGTTGATTGCTGGTCTGGCCCGTGAAACAGCTTCACGCACGCTGAGCAAACTGCGCACCCGCGGCACAGTGATGGAGGACAACGGCCGACTGCGACTGGCAGATCTCAAGCCTCTGGAGAAGCGGGGCCTGTTGCCCTGACGCTGTGTTGCGTTCAGAAGCGGTAGCGAACCTTGCCGTAGGCCCCGCTGCCCAATAACCAGTGATTCCAGATGCCGGCATTGTTGTTGGCATGGAATTGATCGATCCAACCCAGCTCCACTGACCAGTGCTGGCCGCGGAGCCAGCGCAGTAGAACGCCTCCTGTGCCGATGGTGTCTTCAAAGCTGACCGAAGCACGGGTGGTTTCAATCCCTCCCACGCCGATAAACGGCACCAGTTGCAGGGCGTTGCTCTGCTGTTCCCAGAACGTCCAGTTCAATTCGGCGGTGCTGAGCCAACCGGTGTCGCCGCTCACGAGCGTGCCTGGCAGGCCCTTGAGGCCCACGTCACTGCCGAGGGCGAAGCCCATGTCGCTGGTCAGTTCGTTGAAGGCCACCTGGCCGGCGGCACGCAGGTTGAGCTGAAGGCTGGGATCCAGGCGCCAGCCCAGGGAGGCGATGCCGCCCAGGGCCCGCGACTCTCCCGGTTGGATGCCGTAGTAGGCCAGATCATGCAGTTCTTCCGAGCTGCTGAAGCTGGCAATGCCTTGCAGTCCATAGACCTGCCCTGACCAGCCCAGGTTGGCGTTGCTGCCTGCATGGCCCAGGCCAAGACGCAGATAGCCCGAGGTGAGGTCACCGTCGGGGCCGCCGCCAAGGATCAGGGGAAAGGAGCGACCGTCGAGATAGCTGTCGTTGCGATTGGCACTCAAGCCCGCAAGGGCATACCAGGTCTGATCACCCGAATCCGCCAGGGTCCATTGCAGCTGGGCCAGGCCTTGGTATTGGCGGAAGCTGAGGCCATGGGCCGGTCCGCGTGCTTCCACCAGGTTGCGGCGGCTGGCTCCGAAGGAGCCACTGAGGCTGACCGATTCCCCCAGTGGCAGTGTGTAGCTGAGCGAGCCGAGGGTGGCGCCCAGTTCAGGGTCGCCGTCGGCGTTGAGCTCCCCATAGATCTGCAGCACGTCGCCTTCGCGCAATAGTTGGGGCTTCTGCAGAACGGCGAGCCCTCGCCATTCACCACTGCCTGGGTTGCCGTCATTGCGCACGCTCAGGTCTCCGCGCCAGGGGTGGCTGGCTGGTGTGACCTTGAGGGTGAGCACCGCCTGGGTGGGGTCGCTGCCCAGCTTCCCCAGGCTGCCGGCGACGCTGCCGACCACCGACCGTTGTTTCAGTTGCCGCAGCTGCCGTTGCAGGGTGGGCAGATGCAGGGTGTGGCCGATCAGGTGGTTCAGCCGCTGGCGCACGTTCTTGGACAGGCGGGGCTCTTCGCTGTCGACGTGCAGTTCCACCAAGCGGCCCATCACCACCGTGAGCTCACCAGGAGGTGGCGTGGTTTCGGTGTAGACCCGGGAGTTGACGTAGCCGTCTTGCTGCAGCTGGCCATTCAGCAGTTCAGCGCAGCGTTTGAGGCCGGCCTCGACATCGCTGGCGGTGGCACAGCCCCGCAGCAAGGTCTCCAGTTGGGAGCGGCTGTAGGGCAGGTCGCCGCTGATGCGCGGCAAGGCGTTGATGCTGGAGCTGCCGCCGGGATTGGCCTTTTGGAGTGTTGGCTGCGCTGGCGAGTCGTTCTCTGGGGCCAGCTGCAGATCGTTGTCGGTGTTGCCGGGGGTGTTGGCTTCGGGCTGTTGCTGGGGGGCTGGATCAGGGAGCCGTGCAGGGCCGGGTTGCAGGGGTGGAGCCACTAGTTGCGCCAGCAGAAGCAACATTTCGGCGGCACCCACTACTTCCGAGAACTTTAAAGTTGGCTGAGAAAAATTGAACTAGCGTCTTCAAGGGAGCAACACATCAGTGGGTTGCAGAGGCCGAGGTTCCACGACATGAAACGACTGGCGCTACTCCCCCTGGTGTTGGCGCTGTCGGCGGTTCCGGTGCGGGCTGATGTTGCGAGCGGTGGCTCTGGGGGATTGGGCACCCGCATCAATGACGTGCTGGGAGGACGTTGCAGTACAGGCGTCTGCAGGATTGACGGTGGTGCGGATGCGGGAAGCAATCGTTTTCATCGCCTCACGGAATTCGATACCCGGGGCGCGATTCAGGGGGTGTCGATTGAAAGCAATGGTGTTCGCAACCTTGTGCTCGGGGTGACGGCTGCCGATGGCAGCTTTATCGACAAGAGCATTTCTTTGTCTTCACCGGCCCATCTGTTCGTGTTGTCGCCGGGTGGCATTCAGTTGATGCCAGGGGCGTCGTTTGTGCAGATTCCCCAACTCACACTGAGCACGGCGTCGCAACTGCGTTTCGGGGGTGGCGTGTTCGACGTGTTCAACACCACGGCGCCGGGGATTGCTGCACTCACCGGTGATCCTTTGCCCGGTGCTCTTGGTTTGTTGCCCGGGAGCCTGGGCGACAAGCGCCCCTGGATTCGCATGGAGGGGGTGTCGATTGATGTGGATGAGGCGCTCCTGGTGGATGCTCCCGGAGGACGCATTGACCTCGACAACACCCGGCTCTCGGTGAGCAATCCTGCGGGTGATGGCGGCACGCTCACGCTCACTGGTGATCTGATTCGCGTTGGTGCTGGGTCGGAATTGTTGGCCACCGGTTCCGGGGATGGTGGTGTGGTGCAGGTGGGCGGAAGTTGGCAGAACACGGACTCCAGCGTGCGTCAGGCCCGCCAGACCTGGATGCAGGCCGGTTCGTTGGTGGATGCGTCATCGCTTGGTGATGGCAATGGCGGCACGGTGGTGATTTGGAGCGA
>CAXQPR010000076.1:0-17011 GCA_964225855.1 Salipiger bermudensis
GCGCGGCGCCGGTTGGTGTTTGACGAATTTCTTCTGCTCCAGTTGGGTTTGATGCAGCGTCGAGCCGCACACCGTCAGCGTCAGGCCCCGTGCCTGGAAGGGGTCGGTCAGCGCGACGGTCTTGTTGGCCGCTTTCTGAGCTTGCTTCCCTTTCAGTTGACTGCAGCACAGCAACGGGTGCTGGCTGAGATTGAAGCCGATCTGGCCAAGGCGGAACCGATGGCCCGCCTGGTGCAAGGGGATGTGGGTAGCGGAAAAACGGTCGTGGCTGTCGCGGCCTTGCTGAATGCGGTGGATGCCGGATGGCAGGGAGCGTTGATGGCTCCCACAGAGGTGCTTGCAGAACAGCACTACCGCAGTCTTTGCCAGTGGCTCACTCCGCTCCACATCAGCGTCGAGTTGCTGACCGGTTCAACCTCAAGGCCCAACCGGCGCCGCATGCTCACCGATCTGGCCAATGGCACCCTTCGCATCCTGGTGGGCACCCATGCTCTGATCGAGGATCCGGTCGATTTCTCTCGTCTCGGACTTGTGGTCGTTGATGAGCAGCACCGGTTCGGAGTCCGTCAGCGCAATCGCTTACTCAGCAAAGGTCTGCAACCGCATCTGCTCACGATGACGGCAACCCCGATTCCGCGAACCCTCGCCCTTTCGCTTCACGGTGATCTGGATGTCAGTCAGATTGATGAGCTTCCCCCCGGTCGCACTCCGATTCAAACCCGCCAGATCTCGGGATCTGATCGTGATCAGGCGTACGACTTGATCCGAGACCAAGTGGAGGCGGGGCAACGTGCCTATGTGGTTTTGCCCCTTGTCGAGGAGTCAGAAAAGATGGATCTCCGCTCTGCGGTTGACGTTCATCGACAACTGGCGGAAGAGGTGTTTCCCGATTGTTCTGTTGGCTTGCTGCATGGCCGTCTGAACAGTGCTGAAAAACAGGCGGTAATTCAGGCCTTTGCCCGCGGCGATTGTCAGGTTCTCGTCTCCACAACGGTGGTGGAGGTCGGTGTGGATGTGCCGGAGGCCAGTGTGATGGTGATTGACCATGCCGACCGCTTTGGACTGGCCCAGTTGCACCAGCTGCGGGGGCGAGTCGGCCGTGGTGCTGCGGCGTCCCACTGTCTGTTGGTGAATGACAGTCGCAATCCTTTGGCTCGGCAGCGCCTGGACGTGTTGGTGCGATCCACCGATGGGTTTGAAATTGCCGAGATGGATTTGCGCCTTAGAGGCCCTGGCCAGGTGCTTGGTACGCGTCAATCAGGTTTACCTGATCTGGCTTTGGCCAGCCTTGCCGATGACGGTGCCGTTCTGGATGATGCACGGGAGGAAGCGAGCCGCTTGATTCAGGAGGATCCTGGTCTCAATCGCTACCCCGTGCTGCGCCAATTGCTGGAGAATCAGTTGCAACGAATGACCAGTGCAGGGCAACTCAATTGATCCCCAACTGATTTCCACAGGGCTGAGTCTCGATTGAGTCTCGCTAGTTCGTTTTTGCTTCTTTTTTCAGCTGTTGCTGACAAAGTGGCAAGTTGTTGGTGGTTTTGGCGTTGGCAGGCCTCCGATTTTCTGTTGTGGCTGTGTTGCCGAGATCTCTTGTGCCGCAGTCTTTTCCTTGAGAGCAGTTGCCCTGTTCTAGGTATTTGAAGAAAGGCTTAATGGTTGTCGCTTGCCTCGATCGCTACGGAGTTATTGCTTGGCCAGCGCCGCGCCCGGAGCGGCTCCCGTGAGACGCAACCTGGGGAAAACCAGTGTTCACTTGTGGAAATGGCTTCGTTTTCCTGTGTCTGCGACTGTGGTGCAACTCGCTTAGGCATCGGTGTTGCGTCCGTGGAGCGACCGAGAGATCAAGGATTGCGGAGAGCCTTTGCGGCCTCTGCGTCCCGAGCTCTTGTGTCTTTGTCCCCATCCCTATCAATCCTTAGGGGCGCCCTACGGCGAGGCCGCAGATCCTTTCGTCTTACGGGAGGGTGTTCGTCAGCGACTGATCGCAGCAGAGCAGCAGCTCCGGCGTGAGCACCCTGATCTCTGCTTCGCCGTCTTTGATGCCTGGCGCCCCATCCCTGTTCAGCGTTTCATGGTCGAACACGCAGTGGCCGAAGAAGGGGCTCGCCTTGGCCTATCTGCGCTGCATGCGTCTGGGCAAGGCCAGTCGCCTGATCCTTCACTTCAGGCTGCTTGGGATGAGGTGCGGCGCAGTGTGGGGCGTTTCTGGGCTCCTCCCAGTGAGGATCCACGCACGCCACCACCCCATAGCACTGGTGCTGCAGTCGATCTCACCTTGGCGAATCTGCAGGGAGATCCGCTGGATATGGGGGGAGCGATTGATGCGATCGGTGCGGTTTCCGAGCCGGATTTCTACGCCGAGGCCGCTCGTACGGGAGCTGACCCCCAGGGGGCTCAATTCCACGATCGGCGCACATTGCTGGCTCTGGTGTTGGAGTCGCAGGGGTTCTGCCGCCATCCCAATGAGTGGTGGCATTTCAGCTTTGGCGATCAGCTTTGGGCCTGGCGAACCGGTCATGACCAGGCCATCTATGGCCGCTGTGATCCTGCGAGCTGATGAGCCTGGTTGCTCAGGCGTTGAGCAGCTCAGCGACGGCTTCGTCGCCGAGCTTGTGCACGTGATCACCAAGGCTGCGTCGCCCACCCGCTTCTTTCCAGCTCACGAGTAGTGGTTCGAGCGTGGTCTCCAGCTGATCCAGAGGCATTTTTTGCAGGTAGGGCTTAGCCAGCCGCTGCAAATTGGCGCTCCCTCCCAGCCAAAGCTGATACTGCTCGACGCCACTCCCCACTAAGGCCAGCTCGGCCATGTAGGGGCGGGCACAGCCGTTGGGGCAGCCAGTCATGCGAATCAGCACGGGCTTGGCAATCTCGAGGCGTTGCAGTTGGTGATCAAGGCGATCCAGCACAGAAGGAAGGATCCGCTCCGATTCAGTAATGGCCAGGCCGCAGGTTGGCAGCGCAGGGCAGGCGATCGCATGACGGGCGAGTGGTGCGGGCATTTCGGGGGTTTCGATGCCCAGCTCCGCCAGGGCAGCACGGATGGAAGCGCGTTGCGGTGTACCGATGTTGCAAAGCAGCAGATCCTGGTTCGGTGTAAGGCGTATTTCCAGCTGATACGTCTCCACGATCTTCCTCAGCCCTGCTTTGAACTCACCTTCCAGGCGACCGCAAAGCAGGGGAAGGCCCACAAACCACATCCCAGCCCGATGGCGGTGCCAGCCGAGATAGTCGTGGAGTTTGGCTTTGGGTTCGTTGCGCAGGGGTTTGAGATCTCCCTTGAAATAAGTGCGGATCAGTTCGTCGCGGAACCACTGAATTCCCTTGTCATGCAGCAGGTACTTCATGCGGGCATGGCGCCGCAGCTTGCGGTCGCCATGGTCCCGCTGGAGGGCCAGAACGCTTTGAACAAGGTCCAGGACCTGATCAGCTGGCACGTACCCCAGCGGGTCTGCAATCCGAGCGAAGGTTTCTTCCTTGTTGTGAGTGCGACCCATGCCGCCTCCCACATACACGTTGCAGCCGCGCAGTTCGCCGTTGGTTTCGGTGAAGGCCACCAGGCCAATGTCCTGGGTGAGTAGATCCACAGAGTTATCGCCAGGCACGGTCACCGCCACCTTGAATTTGCGCGGCAGGTAAGTGTCTCCGTAGAGAGGTTCCGCTTCGTCTCCGGAGAACACTCCGCCTTCGAGTTGCCGAGCGCGCACTTTTTTGACTTTGCGGCTTGGCTTGATTCGGTAGCTCAGATCGCCATCGACCCAAAGATCGAGGTAAGACCCCTCTGCGGTTTCAGGACTCAGCACATCGGCGATCTCGTCCGCCAATTGGCGTGCAGCTGGGTAGCCCCCTTTGTCAAACGGTGCAGCTGGAGCCATCACGTTGCGATTGATATCGCCGCAGGCGGCCAGGGTTGATCCCAGATTGCGAACGATCGTGCCAATCACCTCCTTGAGATCGGCTTTCGGCACACCGTGCATTTGAAACGCCTGTCGGGTGGTGGCCCGCAACGTGCCGTCGCCAAGACGATCAGCCAGCTCGTCCATGGCCAGGTAAAGCCCGGTGGGAATTCTCCCCCCGGGGCTGCGCAGACGCAGCATCATCTGCCAGGTCTTGTCCTTGCCTTTTTCCCGCTTATCGCGATCGTCCTGCTGATAGCTGCCGTGAAACTTCAGCAGCTGCAGTGCGTCTTCGCTGAAGTAAGGAAGCTCATTGGTGAGCTCATCGAGCAAGGGCTGCTTGAGGTAACCACTGTCGAGCTTCCGTTGCTCGGCTTTGGGCAGTGGTTGACCTGCCATCGCCAGTTTGCCGTTGCCGGCGCCTTCGGAGATTGCTGCGGCGTCGACAGTCGTCTGGCTCACTGGCGCATTGATCACGATTCTCCGAAGCTAGCGAAACGGCTTCCAATACAGTCAGACCCTTGTCGAGCCGACCGGTGTGGCCTCAACCTTCCTGCTCGAAATCGGTACGGAAGAACTCCCTGCTGACTTTGCCCGTCTGGCACTCCCCCAGCTCCAGGAGCGGGTGCAGCGAGATCTTGCTGATTTGAGACTTGTCCATGGTGATGTGCGCGTCAGCAGCACCCCGCGCCGTTTAGCGGTGCAGGTCAAGGCGCTGGCGGATGGCCAGGAGGATCTGTGTGAAGAGCGCAAAGGCCCACCCGTGGCCCAGGCCTTCAAAGATGGTCAGCCAGGTCCTGCCGCGATTGGTTTCGCCAAACGTTGTGGTGTTGATCCTGCGGCTCTTGAGGTGCGGCCTACGCCCAAGGGCGACTGCGTGTTTGCCACGGTGCAGGTGAAGGGGCAGCCCGCTTTGTCATTGCTCCAAGATTGCATCCCCTCCTGGATTGATGCCCTTCAAGGGCGACGATTCATGCGTTGGGGCAATGGTGACCAGCGCTTCAGTCGCCCTGTTCGCTGGCTGGTGGCCCTGCTTGGAACTGAGGTCGTGCCGGTGACCTTGCCCGCCAGTGAGCCTGTGGTGCAGAGCGGCCGTTGCAGTCGCGGTCATCGTCTCCACCCCGGTGTGGTTGAGATGGCCAGCGCCGAGGACTACGACACTGCACTGGCTGCGGTAGGGGTCCATGCCGATCGCCAGCAACGGGCGGCCCTGATTCAGTCCCACCTCGAAGAACGTGCTTCCGCTCTCGACGGTGTCCTCGACTGTCCTTCCGGTCTGTTTGAGGAGTTGGTCGATCTTGTGGAGGATCCCCGCGTCATTCAGGGGGAGATTGCGGACCGTTATCTGGATCTGCCGCCCGAGGTGATCGTGACGGTGATGCAATCGCATCAGCGATACGTCCCGCTCACCCGCTCCGGGGTGCAGCCAGATCCCCTGCGACTGGCGTCGCGCGACGTGCTCAGGCCTGAGTTTCTGTTGGTCGGCAACGGCCTTGCGTCTGCTGACGTTCAGATTCGTCGTGGCAATGAACGGGTGCTGAGCGCTCGCTTGGCTGATGCCGAGTTCTTCCTCAACGTCGATCGCAAACAACCCAGCGCAGAGCGACGCGAGGCACTCTCCCGGGTCACCTTTGCTTCCGGGCTCGGCAGCCTGTTGGATCGAACCGAGCGCATTGAGCTGCTCGCGGCCAGCTTGGTGACGGCGCTTCAACTTTCTGCGGCCACTGCTGACGCTGCCAAGAGAGCCGCCCATTTCTGCAAGAACGATCTGATCAGCCAGATGGTGGGTGAATTCCCTGAGCTCCAGGGGCTGATGGGTGGCAAATATTTGCTTGAAGAGGGGGAAACCAGGGAGGTTGCTCAAGCGGTTGTTGAGCACTACTACCCGCGTGGTGCCGGCGATGTCTTGCCCCAGAGCGACGCTGGAGCTGTCGTGGCTCTCGCTGAGCGCCTTGAGCTGTTGTTGAGCATCTATGCCAAGGGTGAGCGTCCTACGGGCTCATCGGACCCTTACGCCCTGCGCCGTGCCGGCAACGGCATCCTCCAGATCCTCTGGGATCGTGGCTGGCGCTTGGATCTCTTTGCTCTGCTGAGTGAATTCGCTGAGGTCTGGCAGCAACAGTTCCCCGACTTCAAGGTGGAAGCCCGTTCCCTGGCTGCGGATCTCGTGCTTCTTTTGCGTCAGCGCATCCAATCTCAGCTGGAAGATGACGGCTACTCGGCTGATCTTGTTCAGGCTGTGGCAGGTGAGGCTCTGAGCCATCAACGTTTGCTGGCTGATCCCCTCGATGTGCTGGATCGCATTCGTTTGCTTCGCAGCCTCAGAGAGGGCCAACGCCTTGGCGCGCTGCAGGCTGTCGTGCAACGGGCAGCCCGTTTGGCGGAAAAGGGTGACTTAGAGGCTTCGGTGCTCCAGGCCGATGCAGTGGTTGAGCCGGGCAAATTTGCCTCACCCAGTGAGACCGCGATGCATGCGGTGGTGCTGCAACTGGAACCCCTTGCCAGTGCTAAGGCGTATCAGCAGCTTGCCGACGCCCTGGTGGAGGCCACGCCTGCATTGGAGGCCTTTTTCGACGGCCCTGACAGCGTGATGGTGATGGCCGACGACCTGGACCTGCGTCGCAACCGCCTCAACCTCCTGGGCGTGCTTCGCAATCAGGCGTCAGTCTTGGCCCGTTTTGATCTCATCCAGGGCTAGAGCTGACAGCCCATTGCCTACCGTCAGGGAGGCAATGGGCTGGCGCTGATCCTTGCAGCGCTGACCGATGCTCCAGCAGGAATGGATGTGTCCATCGATCAACGCAGGAGCGACAACAAAAAGCTCCGATGTCAGTGACACCGGAGCAGATTCAAAAGGGACTTGAAAGGCTGAAAGGAATCGCTAGAGAGACTCCGCTTCAGCCCAATTAGTTCACCCCTGCAGTTTCTTTGTCTTTGCCCTTGGCTTGGGCGCGGATGGCTTGGGCAGCTTCCTCGGCGAGGAAGTCACCATCGGAACGTCCAACAGCAGAGGGCACAGGACCGTATTCCGAAGGAGCCAGGGCTTCTCCACGCAGCAAGCTTCCCAACGTGCGCAGGGTGAGCTTGATCTGCTGCCAGGGGTTCATCATCACCACCCTCTTGTACAGATAGCTGTCAAAGGTCAGCTTTTGCACGTCCATGTCATCGCACATCTCCACGAAAGCTTCGCGGGCTGCATCGTTGCGATAGAAGATCCGCTGGAGGATGTCGAGAACGGCATAGGTAGCGCCGTATTTTTTATCCCAGCGCTTGAGATAGGTCGACTTGATCTCTTTCTCAGTGGGAATGCGCTGGCCGTTGTTGGAGATTTCAACAATGGCTTCTGCGCACATCCGACCACTCTTGGCGGCGAAATAAATGCCTTCGCCAGAGCTCTTGGTGACGTAACCAGCAGCGTCGCCCACGAGGGCCATGCGACCGACAACCCGACGGGGACGGGGATGCTCGGGAATGGGATGGGCTTCGACTTTGATCACCTCGCCTTTGAACAGGCGCTTGTTGGCACGCTCACGGATGCCTTTTTGCAGACCTTTGATCAGAGACTGGTTCTGCTGCATCGTGCCGGTGCCGACAGCGACGTGGTCGTACTTGGGGAAGACCCAGGCGTAGAAGTCAGGGGACACATCGGTGCCCACATACATTTCGGCCAGATCTTCGTAGTAAGTCATCTCTTCCGGAGGAAGCTTGATGCGCTCCTGGAAGGCAATCGCCACGTTGTAATCGCCAGCGTCCATGGCCTTGGCGACCCGGGAGTTGGCACCATCGGCGCCGATGATCAGATCGACCTCCAGGGACTTCTGCTCCCCGGTAGGACCACCGCCGCTGTAATCGGCGTAATGGAGGGTGTAAGGACCCTGACGGTTGCTGCCGGTGTCGATTTTCTGAACCAGGCCATTCACCAGGGTGGTACCCAGGTCGGCAGCCCGATTCCGCAAAAAGGCATCAAACACCTCACGGCGGCACATGCCGATGTAGGCGTTGTTGTCGTAGCCGAGCGGATCAAGCTTGATGTCCACCTCACGATTGGAGGGGGAAATCATCTTCATGTTCCGCACTTTGCGGTCAATGATTTCGTCGGGCAGCTCGAATTCTTCGACCATGCACAACGGAATCGCACCACCACAGGGCTTGGCGTTGTCGAGCTTGCGCTCGAACAACCAGGTCTGAATGCCGGCTTTGGCAAGAATCTCGGCGGCGCAGGATCCACTCGGACCACCCCCGACGACGGCAACTCGCAGCATCTGAGCCCTAGAACTGGATCGTTGGCGCGACGCTATCACTGTTGGGATGCCGGGTGTGGGACCCCCCTGGCGCCCCCCCTTACGATCGTCACAACACTGCAACATCGCTGTGGTACGTGCGGCCGCCCCCCGCCGCTCCAGTCGGGACGACATTCCGGTGGCGCGTCGTTCCCGGCCGCCTCAGCGAGCCCGACGCAGTGGCCCTGGCTTGTTTTTGGCCTGTTGCCTGGTCTTTGGCGGCTCCCTTGCTGCAGTGCTCTTTGGACCGTCGTTGATATCCCGCTTCTCGCCTTCGATTCCAGGGGTTGAAGGCATTGCTGAGCGGCCCACTGAAGATGGCCGTTTGTTGGGCCACTTTCCCTACCCAGAAGCCGACCAGAGCGCTCTGGTGGAGATCTCACCCGGTCTGATGCTTCAGGTTGATGCTGCCGGAGCCCTGCGTTCGATGCGGAGAGCCGCTGCTGCCGACGGCATCGATTTGCGCTTACTCAGCGGCTATCGCTCCCATTCCCTGCAAAAGGGAATCTTCTTTGACGTGAAATCGGAACGCAATCAGACCGCCAGTGAGCGGGCCAAGGTCAGTGCCCCTCCGGGCTATTCGGAGCACAGCACCGGCCTGGCGGTGGATCTGGGTGATGGGGACGACCCCGGAACCAACCTGTCGCAATCCTTTGAATCCACGGCTGCATTTCGGTGGCTGCAGGACCATGCGGCGGCTTATCACTTCACTCTTTCCTTCCCGATCGGCAACATTCAGGGTGTGAGCTACGAGCCCTGGCATTGGCGCTTTGAGGGCTCGTCGGATGCCTTGCGCCTGTTTGAACCCGCCCGCCGTCTGGCCCAGACCCGTTGAGCGTTTCAACCTCTCCTGAATTGCTGGCTCCCGCTGGCGATTGGGCTGCCCTCAAAGCCGCAGTGGCCCAGGGTGCTGATGCGGTTTATTTCGGCGTTGAAGCGTTCAATGCACGGTTGCGCGCAGAAAATTTCAAGCTTGAGGATCTCGGCGAGATCATGGATTGGCTCCACGCCCGGGGGGTGCGTGGCTTTCTCACGTTCAACGTGCTGGTGTTCAGCGATGAACTCACCAAGGCGGCTGAATTGCTGGTGGCTGCCGATCAGGCACGCGTGGATGCCCTGATTGTTCAGGATCTCGGTCTATGCCAACTGGCGCAGCACCTCGTGCCTGGTTTGGCGCTGCATGGGTCCACCCAGATGTCGATCACCAGTGCCGCTGGCGTGGCCCAGGCTGCTGACGCGGGCTGTGAGCGGGTGGTGCTTGCCCGTGAGTTGGCGCTGAAGGACCTCAAACGGCTTCAGAGCCAGCTTCGTGACAGGCAGGTGGCCATGCCGTTGGAAGTGTTTGTGCATGGGGCGTTGTGCGTGGCCTATTCCGGTCAGTGCCTCACCAGCGAGTCGCTCGGTCAACGCAGTGCCAACCGCGGTGAGTGCGCCCAGGCCTGCCGATTGCCCTATCAAATGGTGGTTGATGGTCAGGAGTTGGATCTTGATGATCAGCGTTATCTGCTTTCTCCCCAAGACCTCTCGGCCTGGATGCACATCCCCGAGCTGGTCGAGATCGGCATCGCCAGTTTCAAAATTGAAGGGCGGCTGAAAGACGCCACCTATGTAGCTGCTGCAACCCAGGCGTACCGCCAGCAACTGGATGGATTGGCATCAGATCCAGCTGCGGTGCGCCGTCAGTTGGAAATGGGGTTTTCCCGGGGCCTCTCCACGGGCTGGCTTGAGGGCGTCAACCACCGACGCCTGGTGCATGGGCGTTGGAGCAAAAAGCGCGGGCCTGTGGTGGGTCATCTGCAGGGCTGGGATGACCAGGGTTGGTTGACTCTGAAGGTTCAGGAACCACTGCAATGCGGCCAGGGTGTGGTGCTTGAGGCCCAGCCCCGCGTTGGTGCCGACCCCTTGGTTCCCCCGCCTGAGATCGGTGGTCGGATCATGCAGCTTGATGATCTGGGCCGAGGCCGTTGCCGGATTCGGCTTGGTCCTGGGCGAATCAACTTGCGGGGGCTTCAATCCGGCGCCTCCGTCTGGCTAACGGGAGACCCCCAGTGGCAAACCACCTGGCAGAAGCAGGCCAGCCGCAGCATCGAGCCCCTTGCTCTGCCTCTCAGCTTGCGTGTGAAAGGTGTGCAGGGTGAGCCTCTGGCGCTGGAGTTGGTGGATCCTGTTCCCGTGGATGCCCCGCCGCTCCGCTTTCACAGCTCGATGACCCTCCAGCAGGCCACGGGCCAGGGGCTCGATCGGGCGCGGCTTGAAGCCCAGTTAGGACGCCTGGGTGGCACTGGCTGGCGTTTGGAGTCGCTTGATGTTGATCTCCAGGAGCAGCTGTTCCTACCGGTGGCGGAGCTCAATCGCATGCGTCGCACCCTGCTGGAGACGATGCAGGCCTGTGGCCTAACAACCGTGAGTGCTCGTCCTACGAAGCACGCCCCGACCCCCGACACGGTGGCCACAGCCCTGCGTCAGTGCCTCGCCGATGCTCGTGGAGCTGACGCTGACAGGGTTGACCCCGGGGCTCCCAAGTTGGTGGTGCTGGTGCGCAGCCTCCCTCAACTCGAGGCTCTGATTGCCCTGGATCGTCCTGACTGGATTGCGGGGGTGGTGGCGGATCTCGAGCAGCCCAGTGAGCTCAAGCAGGCTGTGGCCCTCGGCCGCGGTCAGTGGCCTGAGGGGTTGCGGCTGGCGGGACCACGCATCACCCGCCCTGATGAGGCTTGGACCCTTGAACCGCTGATTCGGGCTGAACCTGATGGCTATCTGGTGCGGAATGCCGATCAGCTCGAGCGCCTCACACCTTTGGCTCCCTGCAGCGGAGATTTTTCCCTCAACACAGCCAATCCCCTCACCCTGCACTGGTATCGCCAGCGCTGGGGGATGGACCGTCTCACGGCCAGCTACGACCTCAATCTCGACCAGTTGCTGGATTTGGCTTCGGGCACCAATCCCGACTGGCTTGAAGTCACCCTCCATCAGCACATGCCGTTGTTCCATATGGAGCACTGTTTGTTTTGTGCCTTCCTCTCCGACGGCCACGACCACACCGATTGCGGTCGCCCCTGTGAGCAGCACGAGGTTCGTCTACGGGACCGCAGTGGTGTCGAGCACCCACTGACTGCCGACCTCGGCTGCCGCAACACGCTTTTCAATGGCCGTGCGCAGAGTGGCGTGGAGGCACTTCCTGATCTGCTTCGTGCCGGGCTCACCCGCTTCCGACTCGAGCTTCTGGACGAAGATCCGGTCGCAACGCAGCGCAGGGTTCAGCTGTATGCCCAAGCGCTAGAGGGGTCGATTCCCTCGGCAGACGTCTGGCGCCGCGAGCAGATTGACCATCGACTTGGTGTGACGCGAGGCAGTCTGCGTTCTGCGGGCCCGGAGCGCACCAGCAGGATTCATTCCTGAGCTATCTCACGTTGAGATAGCCTTGGCAGCTACGCCCGCGGGCGTTCAACCTTCATTCACAGAACGTCACGGAGCCCATGACCGCCACCAACAAGGCGATCCGCAATATTGCGATCATCGCCCACGTCGACCACGGAAAAACCACTCTGGTCGATGCGTTGCTGGCCCAGTCAGGCATCTTCCGCGACAACGAAGCGGTTCCCACCTGCGTCCTGGACTCCAACGACCTGGAGCGTGAGCGCGGCATCACGATCCTGTCGAAGAACACGGCGGTTGACTACAACGACACCCGCATCAACATCGTTGATACTCCTGGTCACGCCGATTTCGGTGGCGAGGTCGAGCGTGTTCTGGGCATGGTGGATGGCTGTCTGCTGATCGTGGACGCCAATGAGGGCCCGATGCCCCAGACCCGCTTCGTGCTCAAAAAGGCGTTGGAGCAGGGCCTGCGTCCGATCGTCTTCGTCAACAAGATCGACCGTGCTCGCGTTGATCCTGAAACCGCTGTCGACAAGGTCCTCGATCTGTTCCTCGAACTCGGCGCTGACGACGATCAGTGCGACTTCCCCTACCTCTTCGGTAGCGGTCTGGGTGGCTTCGCCAAGCCCGACATGAAGACCGAGAGCGACAACATGCGTCCGCTCTTCGATGCCATCCTTCGCCACGTTCCACCGCCGGTCGGCGACGCCGAGAAGCCCCTTCAGCTTCAGATCACCACTCTTGATTATTCCGACTTCTTGGGCCGGATCATCATTGGCCGCGTTCACAACGGCAAGATCCGTCAGGGTCAGAACGCAGCCCTGATCAAGGACGACGGCAGCGTGAAGCGCGGTCGGATCAGCAAGCTGCTGGGCTTTGAAGGCCTGCAGCGGGTTGAGATTGAAGCCGCCGCCGCCGGCGACATGGTGGCCGTTGCCGGTTTCGATGACGTCAACATCGGCGAAACCATCGCCTGTCCTGATGAGCCCAAGGCTCTCCCTCTGATCAAGGTGGATGAGCCCACCCTGCAGATGACCTTCGTGGTCAACGATTCACCCTTTGCGGGTAAGGAGGGCAAGTTCGTCACCAGCCGCCAAGTGCGTGATCGCCTTCAGCGGGA
The DNA here is from genome assembly GCA_964225855.1 of Salipiger bermudensis. Taxonomy (GTDB): domain Bacteria; phylum Cyanobacteriota; class Cyanobacteriia; order PCC-6307; family Cyanobiaceae; genus Synechococcus_C. The sequence continues at coordinate 12,675 of CAXQPR010000076.1, forward strand.
ACTGCTCACCAACGTCGCGTTGCGGGTTGAAGACACCGATTCCCCCGACCGTTTTTCCGTCAGCGGCCGTGGCGAACTGCATCTGGGCATCCTGATCGAGACCATGCGCCGCGAGGGCTATGAGTTCCAGGTGTCTCAGCCTCAGGTGATCTTCCGCACCATTGATGGCACACCCTGCGAGCCGGTGGAAACCCTGGTGATGGATGTTCCTGAAGCTGCTGTGGGCGCTTGCATCGAAAAGCTGGGCACCCGCAAGGGTGAGATGCAGAACATGGAGACCAGCTCTGATGGCCGCACCCAGCTGGAGTTCATCGTTCCTTCCCGCGGCCTGATCGGCTTCCGCGGTGAGTTCATCCGCGCCACCCGTGGCGAGGGCATCATGAGCCACTCCTTCTTTGAATACCGCCCGATGCTGGGTGACTTCGAGACCCGCAGGAACGGTGTGCTGATTGCCTTTGAGGAAGGCACGGCCACGTTCTATGCCCTCAAGAACGCTGAAGACCGCGGTCAGTTCTTCATCTCCCCTGGCACCAAGGTGTACAAGGGCATGATCATCGGTGAGAACAACCGTCCTCAGGATCTCGAGATCAACGTCTGCAAGGCCAAGCAGCTCACCAACATGCGTTCTGCTGGTGCTGAGGAACTCGACACTCTGCAGGCACCGGTTCAGATGACCCTTGAGCGTGCTCTGGAGTACATCGGTCCCGATGAAATGCTGGAAGTGACGCCGGAATCCATTCGCCTGCGCAAGCTTCCCGCCAAGAAGATGGCCAAGCGTTGAACGCCGATCCATCGTCGGCTTTCAACGATCCAATCCGACTCGATGCCCGCTTTCAGCGTGGTGTCGAGCTTTTTAATGCTGCGTCCTGGTATGAGGCGCACGACGTGCTCGAAGAGCTCTGGCATGAGACGGCGGATCCTGACCGGCGTGTGCTGCAGGGCCTGATTCAGGTGGCCGTCGCCCACGTTCATCTCGAGCGCGGCAACCGCAAGGGGGCCACCATTCTTCTGGGGGAAGGATTAGGTCGTTTGAACGGCAGGGCCTTACCGGATTTCGGTCTGGATCTGGATCAGCTGCGCTCCCACGTCTCTGCGCGTCTACAGGCGCTTCAGCAGGGCGAGGATCCCGCTTGTTGTCCCGTCCCTGTTCTGCTCGATCTCCCGTGAGCTCCTCGGTACATTGGCCCCAGTTGATTGCGGGATGGTCGTTGCCTGCCCTTGTGCACCATTGGGTTCTGCGGAGCCTTCCCCGCCTAGGGCTCACGGCCCTGCTCTCGATCCTTGCGATTGGCGTGTCTGATAGAGGTGTCGCTGCTCAGCCTCGGGCTTCAGCTGTGCAGCCACCAGGTGCTGAGGCCAACAAAGATGAGGCACCGGCATCGTCGCCGTCAGGTGGTCTGATCACGATTGAGTCCGACACCCAAAGTGCCGACAACCTCACCGGTGTGGTGACAGCGGCCGGCAACGTGCGCATCGTGTATCCATCCCGCGGCATGGTGGCTACAGCCCGTCAAGCGCAATATTTCAGCCGCGAGGGACGGCTTGTGCTCAGCGGTGATGTGGATGTCACCCAGAAGGGTGGAAATGCACTGCGTGCTGAACGCGTCATCTACCTGCTGGATCAGGAGCGCGCTGAAGCGGATCCCACCCCAGGCCAGCAGGTGTTCAGTCAGATGGTGATCGGCCCTGACCGGAAGGCTCCGACGCCTCTAGCGCCATGAGCCTCACCCTGGAACGGGTCGCCCTCACCCTTGGGGGACGTCCGCTGGTCAGGGATGTATCCCTCACCCTTGAACCGGGCGAAGTGATCGGCCTGCTCGGTCCCAACGGTGCCGGCAAGACCACCACCTTCAACCTGGTGATTGGCCTTCTGCGTCCCGACTCGGGGCAAGTGCTGATGGACGGCCATCCCGTCGCGGCTTTGTCCATGCCGGATCGCGCTCGGCTCGGGATTGGCTATCTGCCTCAGGAGCCGAGTGTGTTCCGCCAACTGACGGTGCGCGAAAACCTTCAGCTCGTGTTGGCGCAAAGCGGTCTTTCCACTGCACAGGGCCGTGATCGCTTGCATCAGCTCATCGACGAATTTCATCTTCAGCCCTTCGTGGATCGCAAGGGCTACCAGCTCTCCGGTGGAGAGCGGCGACGCACTGAAGTGGCGCGTGCCTTGGCTGTGGGTCTTGAAGGGCCTCGTTATCTCCTGCTGGATGAACCCTTCGCTGGCGTGGATCCTTTGGCGGTGGCCGACCTGCAGGCCTTGATTCATTCCCTGCGAGAGCGCGGCATGGGAATCCTGATCACAGACCACAACGTTCGCGAAACCCTTGCCATCACTGACAGGGCTTACATCCTCACGGACGGAAGCATCCTGGCCTCCGGTCAATCCGATCAGGTGGCCCATGACCCTCTGGTGCGCCGTCACTATCTCGGGGAGGGCTTTCAGCTGTGATTGACACGATCCAGGCCACGTTGTCCCGCTGGATTCGGCGGATTCCCCTTCTCGATCGCTGGTTGATCTCTGAACTGGTCGGTCCGCTGATGTTCGCGATTGCGGCCTTCACGGTGGTCTCTCTCTCGGTGGGGGTGATGTTTGAACTGGTGCGCAAGATCGTTGAATCCGGCCTGCCGGTCTTGATCGCTCTTCAGGTGCTGTTTCTGCGGCTGCCGAGTTTCCTGGTGATCTCGTTCCCGATGGCCACGCTGATGGCCACGCTTCTCGCTTACAGCCGTTTGTCGGCGAACAGTGAGCTCACCGCCTTGCGCAGTGTTGGTGTCACCGCCAGGCGCATGATCGCCCCCGCGCTGGCCCTCTCCCTCGTGATGACCTCACTCACCTTTGTGTTCAACGATGTGATTGTGCCGCGGGCCAATCGCAATGCTGAGGTGACCCTTCAGAGGGCGTTGGGCAAGGCGATCGCCACAGAAAAGGGTGACGACATCGTTTATTCACGCTTTGGGCGTCTTGCCGGAGCAGGTGAGGGAGATCGCTCCAGTGGATTGGCGCAGCTGTTCTACGCCCGTGAATTCCGCAAGGGAACCATGCAGGGCGTCACCGTGCTCGATTTCTCCAGGGTTGGTTTTACCCAGATGCTTGTGGCCGAAGAGGCCAAGTGGAATGACAAGGAGGGCAAGTGGGAGTTTCTCCAAGGCCAGAGCGTCACCCTGACGCCTGAGGGAGGCACGATTACCGCCCAGTTCGATCGCTACCTCTATCCCCTGAGTGCAGCGCCGGTGCGAATCGCAAAGCTGCCAAAAGATGCCAACAACATGACGGTGCTTGAGGCCGTTGAAGCCGAACAGTTGCTCCGTGATGCCGGGGATCGCAAAGAAGCGCGTCGCCTGCGTGTGCGCATCCAGGAGAAGTTCACCCTGCCGATGGCCTGCCTGGTGTTTGGTCTGATCGGCAGCAGCCTGGGTGCCAAACCCAACAACCGCACCAGCCGCAGTCAGGGATTTGGAATCAGCGTGGTGCTGATTCTGGTGTACTACGTGCTCAGCTTCAGTTTCAGTTCCCTCGGGGTCAAGGGCACCCTGCCTCCCCTGTTGGCGGCCTGGATGCCTGTTTTGATCTCCCTGGCAGGCGGCTGGGCTTTGTTGCGCCAGGCCAGTCGCTGAGTGTTCCCGTCAGACTCTTTCCCATTGCTGACCATGTTTTCGATGCCCATTGCAGGCGACGATCCGGTGTTGCTCCTTGGGCTTTCGGCCTTTGCACTGTTGCTGGTGGCTCTGCCATGGGGCTTCTGGGCCCTATCCAGCGGCAAAACATCCTCCGGCGTGCGGGTTCTGATTGCCCTCGCCAACCTGGCTCTCACCGCTCAGCTGGTGTTGCGCTGGTGGCAGTCCGGCCATTTCCCGATCAGCAACCTCTACGAATCCCTCTGTTTTCTGGCCTGGGCCTGCACCCTCACCCAGCTGTTGGTGGAGCGCAGCTGGCCGTCGCCCCTCGTGGCTGCAGCTGCCACACCCATGGGCTTGGGTTGCGTGGCTTTCGCCAGTTTTGCCCTGCCTGATCGCCTGCAAGAAGCCTCCCCCCTTGTGCCAGCGCTTCGCTCCAGCTGGTTAGTGATGCACGTGAGCGTGATCATGGTCAGCTACGCAGCGCTGCTTGTTGGCTCTTTGTTGTCGGTGGCTGTGCTGCTGACCGACCGTGAGAACGCCCTTGAGCTGCGCAGCAGCTCCATCGGCAGTGGGGGGTTCCGCCGCGCTGCTCTGGAGGGCGGCACGGCAACGGCTGATCTGGATTTGCAGGCTGTGGCCTTCAGCCGCACAGAACAACTCGACAGCCTCAGCTATCGCACGATCACGGTGGGCTTCCTTCTGCTCACCGTGGGCATCATCAG
>CAXQPR010000077.1:0-50675 GCA_964225855.1 Salipiger bermudensis
TTCATCCAGGGCAACAACGACGTCACCCCCTGGCGCTTCAAAATCCGCGCTGCCGACAGCAACAACCTGCAGATCCTTCCCCACATCCTCAAGGGACACAAGGTGGCCGACATCATGGCCATCCTTGGCTCCATCGACGTGATCATGGGTTCTGTGGATCGCTGATCACGAATCGAATCGCGATGAGCTGAAGACGTGTTCCTCAAATGAACCGCTTTCTTCGCTATATCAGACATTCAGGCCACCTCTTACCGGCAGCCCTCACTGGATACCTGTGGCTTAAGGGCCAATGGCCTCACCTGCCGGGCTGGGGATGCCCCTTTTTGGCACTCACAGGAATTCCCTGTCCCGGCTGCTATCTCACCCGTGCCACATCTGCAGCCCTGCAGCTGAATCTGCATCGATCAGTGCAGCTCCACGCTTTCGGGCCAATCGTGGCTGCAGGATTAATCATTTGGAGCATCTGGGCCATACGCGCCAAAAAATTCGTGCCACCAGGCCTCAACCTGAAAATCGTCGGCTTGGGCTCATTGGCCCTGTTTGGATACTGGATTGTGCGCCTTGTCGCAACCTATGGCCTCGACATCCATGGGCCCATTGCCTTCCCAGCACTGGCGTAAGCCAGCGCACAACCACAAAAAAAGTCCCCGACCAATGGCAGGGGGCTTGAAATTGAGCCTTGCTGTCAATCAGATGGCCGGCCGACGGACCAAACCATTCACCACAATATATTTCTGCAGGAAGAATGTAATCACCGGCACATACACGATCAGGCCCACCAGACAGAAGCCACACGTGACAATCGCCAGCAAGATGGCTAGAGCCTGAATCCCCACAAATCCCCAACCCTTCTGCGAACCAAAAGCAGCAGAAAACGATGACGTGAAGCAGGTCATCACATCGTCGTCAGTCGCGAACACCTTATTGACATAGATCGGCAACACCGTCACCACTGCAATACCAGGAAGGACACAGAGAACGAATCCCACACCCGCGACCACAGAATAAAGAACGCCGGCCAAAAAATATCGACCCAGGCGGGCCATCAAAATCGAATAAGCATCCGAAAACGACACAACCTCACCCCTGGCATAGAACACTGCGGGAATCGCCGTGAACATCACGCCAATGAGATTCTGAACAATCACAAAAGGCAGCTGGGCGAAGTTACTCAGCACCACACCAAGCATCTCAGCAGTGCCAGTGCCATCATCAGCTGCTGAAAACACCAGGCTGATCGCGAAACCGATCAAAACGGTAAATCCATACACCGCAATCGCACACAGCCAGGTCAGAAGGAGCGTTGGCGCATGGGCGAGAGTGTCAGTCCAGGCCGCATTCAGCGTGGCCCGCGACTCAGAAGAGGCAGTCAAAAGAAAAGCCGCAAAACGAGCAAAACTTAAACGAAAAGCAAAGATTGCCAAGTCTTTCTCGCGACATCGACAACAAGTTCAACAATCCCAAGTACAGCGAACCCATGAATCAACCAACTCAATCCCGACCCAATGCACGCATCGGCCAGCTGTAAAATCAGACAAGATCCACAGCACGCAAGACATGCAGCTCATCCCAGCTCTCCTTCTTTGTCTGGCGATGCTGATTGATCTTGGCAATGGCCTGGTTGCAATCCTGACCAGCTACGACGTGCTGCCCGAGCTTGGTAAATGGACCAACATCGCCAGCGCACTGCTGTGCTTGCTGGCGACGCTGATCTCCGCAATTGTGCTTGCCACCAAAAAATATTCTTCTCTGTTGATGGGCTTTGTGGTGACGGCCCTTTGCGCCTTAGCGACAGCAGTCTTCGCCACATGGACTGCCAGCTGGTTTATCGGGGCTTGATCCCTTGATGGCAACCAAACCCAATCCCCAACACTGGCTTCAACTGGAGCGTCACGTCCGCTTCGGCGACACCGACGCCGCAGGAGTGATGCATTTCCACCAGCTACTGCGCTGGTGCCATGAGACCTGGGAAGACAGCCTTCAGCGCTACGGAATTCACGCGGGATCCGTGTTTCCAGGCTGCCGCGATCAAGACACCTGGCCAGAGATTGCCTTGCCGGTGGTGCACTGTGAGGCCGACTTTCTCAGGCCGGTGCATGGAGGTGACTGCCTGCAAGTGCTGATTGAGCCTCAGCGATTGAACCCAGGCTGCTTCGAGGTGCGCAGCCGATTCCAGCTGAACGACGCCGACGTGGCTCTTGGAATGATCCGCCATCTGGCCATCTCTTCAAGCACTCGCAAGCGCTGCCCGCTTCCGGAGGCCATCGATCTGTGGCTTGAGGCATCCAACATGGGACGCCTCAGCAGCCTCTAATTCGGCTTGCGCTGCCAGGCCCAGACCAGCGCAGCGCATTGGAGCGGCAGCATGCAAGCCGCTATCAAAAGGGGATGAAACCCTCCTTGTGATGTCTCCGAAATTGCGGCAGCACTAACAATTGTTGCTCCCACCAACAAGCTAGTGGGAGCAATTCGCCGCAGGGACGGCAACGACATCAGAACCAGGCTTTTTGCTGATCGAGATAGGTCTCACGGAACTCTTCAGGAGTCTTTGTGAGATAAATGATTCCTTCAATCAGGCCAATCACCTGCATCACAATGTAAGCAGCACCACAAGTTGGAATACTGCCAGCAAGACTGACAACAAGCATGATGATGCCTGCGTTGTTATAGCCAAGGATGAACTTATGAATACCTAGGCCACCGAAGAAGATGCCCAGGAGACCGGCGGTCAGTTTTTTGCTGCTGATTTCTGACTCAGAGAGGGTGGTCATCCTTTCGAAGCAAATTCGTAGTAATTATTGCAAACCCACCCAGGCTTGCCAACGCTGGCGCTCCCATTTTCCAGCATCTGTCACGTCTAGGTCGGGGCACTGCAGCCATCGAAACGGTCGTTCTGCAGGGAGCCAATCACGCGTCAACCCTTCCAAACGAAACTGGAGTTGATGCCATGGATCAGTGGCAAGACACCCCTCTCGGCAGCGAACCAAGGCCACCAAACGTTGCCCCCACTCGGGGTGATCCACGGGAAGCAACAAGACCCCATCAAGGGCACAGCCACCAGCATGGGCTTCCGTCATCAAACGCTGGGCCAACTGATCAGGGAACACTGTTTCCCCGCCTGAGTGAATCGCATCATCCAGGCGACCATGGATTGTGAGCAACGGCTTCCCATCAGCAACCCAATCCAGAGACGCTCCATCACCCGATCGCCACCAGCCGTTGGCATCCACCAAGGGCTGCAGCGCTCCATCTCGCCAGCGGCCGATGGCCAACCGCGGTGTGCGCACCAGAAGAGCCCCTGAAGCGTCTAAGCGCAACTCCACATCGCCAAGGGCTGTGCCACAACCACGCTCACCCGCCAAGAAGCGCTCTGGGGATTGAGCCGCCACCATGGCGGCCGTCTCGGTGGCGCCGTAACAAGGCGCCAGCCGCACCTCAAGCGCACGGGCCCGATCAGCCAGATCGATGGGGAGCGCGGCTCCACCCACCCAGATCACCGCCAAATCCTGCAGCCACCGCACACCCGCCGGGTGATCGAGCAGGCGTCGCAATTGCGTGGGCACCAACGACACCACCCGTGGCTTGCGGCGCCAGAGCGGCATGGCTCGGCAATGAGCCCACAACGCCTGCGGATCACGCATCAATGCAGGTGCCAACACAACATGGTCGGCCCCCCAGAGACGGCTGCGCCACCAGGGCATCAGGCCGCTCATGTGATGCACCGGCAAGGGATTCAGCACAAGCATCTGATCCGGTGCCAAACCGCAACCGGTCAACCAGCGTCCGGTCGCGGCCGCCGATTGGTCGAGATGGTCCGCAGGTTGCAAACACCAGCTCCGACCACCGCTGGAGCCTCCGCTGGCCATGATCACGCCCGCTCCCTGAGGGCAGGCACTGGACGCAGGCTGCTCAGACGAAGCTCCCTTGGGAGCCTGCAACTGGATCCATTGCCCATCGACCAGGGCTTGCTCCAACGCCTCCAGCACCGCTGGCAGCTGGGCTGGATCCACGCTCAACCGCTTGGGGGCCGTCATCTCGCATCCCCCGCTGCAGCCCAGACCTCCAGAGGATCAGACGAAAACAGCGCATCCTCAGGGCACCAACCCGGGGCCAAACCGGGAGCGGCTGGTGTGGGGCCCTGCTGCTGCAAAGCCGCCAGATGGGCCAGCCAACGGGCGCCGATGCCGGTTTCAAACGCAGTGCTCAGCATCAAATGGGGGGCTCCCTGCTGCAATTGCCGCAACAACGGCCTGGGATCCCCCTCCAACGCTGGGCGCCGCACCTGCCAGCCAGGCCAGCAGGCCCGCCAATCGGGGTGGTCCCGCAAGCCCTCATCCAACGCCACAGGCACCCGGGCGAGCAGGTGCTGATGGCCCGCCAGATCATCCAGCGCCAAAGGCTGCTCCAGCCACTCCAGGCGTGGCTCGCCCTCAAGATCTTCGGCCCACTGCTGCGCAGTCGCCAACCCCCACCCACCGTTCGCATCCAGGCGCAGGCGAGCCTGAGATGGCAACACCTCCAGCAACCAGGCCAGCAAGCGGCGTTCCTCAGGATCCGCTGCCGCTGCCACCTTCCACTTGAGGGTCAGCGCGCCATCGACCGGCATCGCCGCGAGCAGACGGGCCAGGGCCTCCGGCATCGCCGCCCCAGCCGGCAGGAGACGGGCTGATGCCGGCGCCAGCAACCAGTCCAGCGGACTGCGCTCTCCCACCAGCCCCTGCAGCTCCGCTAGAGCGGCCCCCAACGCGAAGGCCACTTCCGCGGGACTGCCCTCCAACAGCTGCTCCACCTCCTCCACAGACGCAAACGCGACTGCGCCATGGATCCGCTCAGTCAACCAGCGGTCGCAACGCACCTGCTGCTGCGCTGTGAGCGGTGACACCTCACCCCAACCACAACGACCGCAGCCATCTTCGATGCGTAGTAACCAGCCTCGCCTCTGCTGCCAGGCTCCAGCAGAGGTCTGCAGAGGGCGGGTGAGCGCAAAGGCATAGGGCCTGGTGTCGAGCCTCAGACCCATGCCCCTCATCACCCACCAGCCATCTGTGTCGTCCATCCCAGCAGAGGAGCCAGGGCCAGACCAGCGCTGAGGCCAAGACCGTTCAAGGCCTGAAAGCGGAGGGCCAGAAACTTGCTGTGCTGAATGCGCTCTGGTTGGTGGTGGTGGTGGCGCAGCAGACGCATCAGTGCGGCACCGGCCGGGAGACCCAGAACGCCAGCCAGGGCGGAAGGGGGCCAGTGGCCCAGCAGCACTGGCAGCCACTCCAAAGCCAAGGTGCCGGCCACAAACCAGGGAATCAAGGCCGCGGCTCTGGCCGTCCCCAGACGCACCACCGGCGAGCGCTTGCCATGGGCGGCGTCTTCCTCCACTTGATGAAAGTGAGAGCAGAAGAGCACCAGCGCCGTGGCCAGGGCGGGGCCAGAGCCCAGGGTGAGCGCTGTGCCCCAGGGAACCACCGTGGTCTGATCCGCAGCCGGCATGGGGTCCAGCACCAGCAGAGCCGCCGCCGTTGCAAAAGGACCAAACGCGAGCCAGCAGAGCGGTTCTCCCAGGCCCAGATAGCTGAAGCGGAAGGGAGGACCTTGGTAGACGTAACCGATGGCACAGCTGATGGCCACCAGAACGAGCACCCAAGGCGTACTGCGCAGAGCCAAGAGCAGCATCAACAACAGACCCAGCAGCAGCGCGAGCCAGGCCAACTGCCGCACCGGCCGCTTGCGACCGAGCAAGGCCACCACGGAATGAGGTTTGCCAACCGCATCCACCCCGGTGTCGGCGTCGAACAGATCGTTGCTGAGGTTCTCCCAGAGGAGCAACAACACCGCTGCCAGCAGGAAGCCAACGCACTGCCCCCAGCGCACGGGCTGCGCCACGGACAACCGCCAACCCGCTGCCAGCACCACAGGCATCACCGCTACCGAGTACATCGGCCACTTGATCGCGGCCTTCCAAAGACGACGGCGATCTGGGGACGGGGCGTAACGGGATGCAACAGCCTGCGGATCTGGCATGGATTCGAGCCCTGCAGCCCGAACAAAGGCCCATACATTTGAGCAGCACGAAGTTTGATCCCGTCGGATGCAGGCCGCTTCCGTCTCCAGCCCGGATGCTGCACGCCTCGCTGACGTGCTGGCAGAAGCGCTGTGCACCTGGGAACAGCACCGCGGCGACGACGGGGTCTTCACCATGGCTCTGCCCCTGCAGGGCGTCGACCCATTGCAGCAGCTGCCCCTGCTGCAGGCACCCCATCCCTTCCGTTTTCTCTGGGATGGCTCTCCTGGCCTCTCGCTAGCCGCCAGCGGCCGCTGCCATCACCTCGATCTGGCCGGACCGAAACGCTTCGAACTGGCCCAGCGCTTCAGCGACGTCACCCTGGCCCGGCTGATTGATGCCAGCCCGAGCGCTCCGGCCCAGGCCCGCAGCCGCGTGCTGGTGGCCTTTGCCTTCTTCGCCCATGCCGGGGAGCAACAGTCCCAGCCCGTCGACGCCATCCCGTCGGTGCAGGCGGTGCTGCCGCGCTGGCAGTTAAGCCGCCATGGCCGTCAGGGCTGGTTGCGCATCCATGGCCTGGCGCAACACAGCGGAGACGTGCGCGAACTGGTGGAAGCCCTCTGGGCGATGCGCGATCGCCTGCTGGCCCCGGATCGGCCCAGCGAGAACATCACCGCCACCCCTTGGAACGGACCGGTGGGCGCCGTGAGCAGTGAACGCCCTTGGCAGCAGTGCTACGCCCCCGCCCTCGAGCAAGGCATCGAACTGGTCAACCGAGGCGAGCTCCACAAATTGGTCCTGGCCGTGCGCCAGAGCATTGCCCTGCGCGAGCCTCTCAATCCCCTGCCTCTGCTCGACCGCTTGCGTCAACAGCAAGCCGGCAGCTGCCGATTTCTCTGGCAACGCAGCCATGACGATGCCTTTTTCGGTGCATCGCCCGAACGTTTGTTGAGCCTGCGCAGTGGCCAGCTGCGCAGCGATGCCCTGGCTGGCACCGCTGGTCAGGGCGATTGCGGCGAGGCCTTACTGCAGTCCGACAAGGACCGACGTGAGCATGAGCTGGTGGTGAAAGCGATCACAGAGCACCTGCAGCAAAAAGGCCTCAGCCCCCGCCGCCCCCGACGGCCACAACTGGCTCGCCATGGAAGGCTTGTGCACCTCCACACGCCGATCACTGCCGCCGCCGATGGGCACCAGCCCCTCACTCTGGCGGGCGCGTTGCATCCAACCCCGGCGGTGGCCGGCCTTCCCCGGCGGGAAGCCATGACCTGGCTGCGCAGCCTCGAACCCTTCGAACGGGGTGGGTATGCCGCTCCCGTGGGCTGGATCGACAGTGCTGGTGATGCCGAGCTGCGGGTGGCCATCCGCTGCGGCCATGCCCGCGGCCACCGGCTCGACCTCACCGCCGGCGCGGGACTGGTGCGCGGATCACTGGCCGAACGGGAACTGCAGGAGGTGGGCCTGAAGCTGGCCGTGTTGGCCGACCAGCTTGATTTGCAATCAGGGCTTCGGGAGCGAGCGCAGACGCCATTCCATTGAGGACTGCTCGAGCACGTCCCCGAACGGCTCTGCCCTGCCGCCGACATGACGTTGCAAGAACGCTTCGGTTAAGGCCTGCATCGCCAGCGCATTGCGGGGGTTGGCCAGTCCATGCCCCTCATCCGGGAACACCACGAAATCAATCGGAAGGTTGCGGGCCTCCATCGCTGCTGCGATGGTTTCACTCTCCTTGAGATTCACGCGAGGGTCATTGGCGCCATGGCCTAACAGCAGCGGACGTTGAATTTGATCCACGTGGCTGAGGGGGGAGATCGCATCAAGATCAACGCTCCCGACACCGATCATGCGCTCGGTGATTTTGCGACCTGATTGCCAATACGGAGGAAACGCTGCCAATAGGGTGCGCAGATTGGAGGGCCCCACTTCGGCCACCGCCGCAGCGAACAGATCTGGATCGCGGGTAAGACCGGAGAGGGCGGCATAGCCCCCATAGGAGGCACCCATGATCACCAAGCGGTCAGGGTCGGCGATGCCCTGATCCACAGCCCAACGCACCGCATCGACCAGGTCATCCTGCATGCGTCCGTACCACTCCCCTTCACCGGCGAGGAGATGGTCTTTGCCGAAGCCGGTGGAGCCCCTGTAGTTGACGCTCATCACGTGATAGCCGCGATTGGCCAGCAGTTGATGGGTGCCGTTGAGGCCCCAGTAGTCGCGGGCCTGAGGGCCACCATGAACCACCAGCACCAGGGGCTGGGGTCCCTGCTTGGCCAAGGGCGTTTTGGTGAGATAGGCGGGCAAGCGTCGCCCATCGCGCGCCTTGAGGTCGAGGCTCTCCATCGGCGCCAGGGTGTAGGCATCGAGGCGAGGCCGCACCGTGAACAACTTGCGGTGGCGTTGCTGATCTCGATTCCAGAGCCAGTACTGCGGGCCTTGCTGATCCGAGCCGATCGCGACAAGCCAGACGCGATCGTTCAAATCGCGATCGACGATGGCGAAGTCATTCCGTCCTGCCAGCCGTTTGAGAGACGCCAGGTCTGGCTTTAAGGCTGGATCGAGCACCACCTTGCGGGTCCGAAGATCCGTTTCCTGCAGCAGCGTGGGCTCTCCGGTGTCGATATCAACCAACGCCGTCCCCAGACCTCCACTCTTCGAGCGATACACCACTTCTGCAGGGCAATCGGTGCCACAGGTGCTCAGTTGGTCGCGATTCCAGCGCACCAGACGCGGCAAGTCTTCCCCCGTACTCAACTGCCCATAGAGCCAGCGTCCGTCACGGGTGAAGCCGCCAGGACTCGATCCACTAATGGTGTCTTCAAAGCTGAAGCTGAGAAACGGGCGCCACTCCGATGCTCCGGGCAAACGCAGTTCGTAGGCACTGCCCCCATCAGGAAGAACCCGCCCACGCAGCACCGGGTGCCAACGACCATCCAGCCACTCAACCGAGCTGATAAACCGACCGTCATCGGTGGAGCGATACAACAGCTCTCGCTCTCCGCTGTCGATCTTGATCACATACAGATCATGAAAACGGGGGTCCCGGTCGTTGAGTCCAACCACCACTTCATTGGGAACATCACGGTGGATGCCCACCACGCGCGCCTGAACACCCCGAGCTGGCGTGAGGTCTTGGCTCTCTCCGGTCTCAGGGTCGATGCGCACCAGCACCGTATTCTCATCCCCTTCGCTATCCCTGGACGTCACCAGGTAGCGACCATCGAATGTCCAGTTCGCACCGCGCTGGGGGCGCTTTTGACTGCGGGTCAGTAACCGTGGCTCCTCCTTTCCATCCAGCGTCCGCACCCAGAGGTTCATGACGCCTTGGTATGGCGCCCTGTAAACGATGCGGGTGCCATCGGGACTGAGATCAACACCCGAAATCTCAGGGTTACCGAATAACACCTCCCGAGGGATCAACGGCGGTAGTTCAGCCGCTTGCAGCCCCACAGGGAGAAGCGCCTGACCGATCATCAAGCCAGAGAGCAGCAATCCCCCAAACAAGAGCGAGCGCCTGCGCATGAAGCTGTTTGCATCCGCTCTTGATTGTGACCAGAGTTCTCCAGCGCTGACTCAAGGGCGCAACATCTCAGCAGCTCTACGCCGCAAGCCGCGCGATCACCATGTCAGCCAATGGGACGTTCATGAGCCGTTCCACTTCACGGATGCCCGTCGGGCTGGTGACGTTGATCTCGCTCAACATCCCGCCGATCACGTCAATCCCCACGAAGAACAACCCCTCCGCCCGTAAGGCCGGCGCGAGGGCTGCGCAGATCTGACGCTCCCGGTCACTGAGCTCGGTGGCCTCGGGGTGGCCACCCACCGCCAGATTGCTACGGAATTCGCCTTGCTTGGGCTTGCGATTGACCGCACCGAGGGGTTCTCCATCCACCAGCAGGATCCGCTTGTCGCCTTCGGTCACTGAAGGAAGGAAGCGCTGGGCCATCACCGGAAGACGCCCTTGCTCGGTGACCAGCTCCAGCAGTGCGCCGAGGCCAGGAGCCTCAGCTGACACACGCACCACCCCCAGGCCGGCACGACCACCGAGGGGTTTGAGCACCACTTCCCCCTGTTCCCTGGCGAAGGCCTCCAGCTCGGAAATGCCCCCGGCCACCAGCGTGGGGGCCATCCAACGGCTGAAGCGCAGGGCGCCCAGTTTTTCGTTCCAGCTCCGTAACGAAGACGGGCGATTCAGCACCAGCGCCCCGGCCCTCTCCGCCACCTCCAGCAGGTGGGTGGCGTACAGGTAGGCCTCGTCAACGGGTGGATCTTTGCGCATCCAGATGGCATCAAAGCTCTGCAGCTGCTGCCGCTGAGGCTCGCCAATCGTCAGCCAGGGTTCAGCCTCCACAGGCACCGCCACCACCCAGGGCTCGTCCCCCAGGGCGATCAGATCAGCGGGAGTCGAGGCCCACACCTCATGCCCCGCCCGCTGTGCCGCCTGCATCAAGGCCGCCGTGGAGTCTTTTGCCGGGTTAATCCGCTCCAGCGGATCCATCACAAACAACTGGCGCATCACAGCTCCGTTCAACCCTGGGCCAGAAGCACATCCAGATCGCCTGCACGCTCTCGCGCATGCAGGTCATCACAGCCGCCGATATGCACATCGTTGATGAACACCTGAGGCACGCTGCGGCGACCATCACCCCGGGCGGCCATCGCATCACGGGCGGGCTCATCACCGTCAACGCTGTGCTCGGTGTAAGCCACCCCCTTGCGATCCAACAGGGCTTTGGCACGCACACAGAAGGGGCAAGTGCGCCAGGTGTAGATCTCGACCTTGGCCATGGGACTGCTGACGCGGGTGAAAACGGATCCTATGCAGGCCGACCTCGCTGATAGCGTCGTTTGAACAGACCAACTTCCGTTGCTCGACCTCACCGACTTCAAGCGCGACCTTTCCGAGCTCACTGACCGCCTGGGCGATGCCCAGGACTGTCTTTGACGTTCCTGCACTGAAAGCCAGGCAACAAGACCTCGAACAACTCGCCGCCCAACCTGACTTCTGGGACGACCAGCAGAACGCCCAAAAGCAGATGCGCCGCCTCGATGAGGTGAAGGCTCAGCTGGAGCAGCTGAATCAATGGAAGCGTGCTGTCGACGACGCGGACGCGACGGTCGAGCTCTATGCGCTCGAGCCCGATGACGACATGCTCGGGGAAGCCCAGAACGGGTTGAGCCAGCTGCGCACCGAACTCGATCGCTGGGAGCTGGAGCGACTGCTCAGCGGCGAATACGACAAAGAGGGTGCAGTGCTCTCCATCAACGCGGGTGCCGGCGGCACCGATGCCCAGGACTGGGCGTTGATGTTGATGCGCATGTACACCCGCTGGGCGGAAGACCATGGCATGAAAGTGACCGTGGACGAACTCTCGGAGGGGGAAGAAGCAGGGATCAAGAGCTGCACGATCGAGATCGAAGGGCGCTATGCCTACGGCTACCTCCGCAACGAGAAAGGCACCCATCGCCTGGTGCGCATTTCACCTTTCAACGCGAACGACAAACGCCAAACCAGCTTTGCCGGTGTGGAGGTGATGCCCAAGATCGAGGAAGACGTCAAGCTCGACATTCCTGAAAAGGACCTGGAGATCACCACCAGCCGCTCCGGGGGCGCGGGTGGCCAGAACGTGAACAAGGTGGAAACGGCTGTGCGCATCCTGCACATCCCCACCGGCCTGTTTGTGCGTTGCACCCAGGAGCGTTCCCAGCTCCAGAACAAGGAGAAGGCGATGGCGTTGCTGATGGCCAAATTGCTGGTGATCGCCCAGGAGCAACGGGCTGCTGAGATCGCCGACATTCGAGGCGACATCGTGGAAGCGGCCTGGGGCAACCAGATCCGCAACTACGTCTTCCACCCGTACCAAATGGTGAAGGACCTGCGCACACAGCACGAAACCAACGACGTGCAGGGCGTGATGGATGGGGATCTCGACCCCTTCATTCAGAGCCTGCTGCATCAGGGTGTCGACAGTCCTGGCAGCGAAGACGAGGGCTAAGCCATGGGCGACGCTTCAGAGCAAACCAACACTTCAACGCAGACCCAAGGCAGCCAGGCCAAGGCGAGTACGGAGTCGGTGACCACCCCGCCACCGAGCTTCGTGAAGCAGGCGATGCGCAACATGGTGCGCAAAGGCAGCAAAAGCCTCTTCCACTTCGGGCTGACCGCCGTGGGATTCCTCGGCTTCATCGTGCTGGTGGCCTGGCTGGGCCGGCCGACCCTGCCGCAATGATCGAGCTCGACCTGGCTTTCGATCCCGCACCGGCATCGGTGGTCGATCCCACGGATGGCGACCTCCTGCAGGAGCGCCTTCGCAACCCGGAGCACTGGATCACCGATCTGAGCAGCTGGCTTCAAACCATGCGCCAGCTCGGTCCTCCGGCCTGCCCCGAGAGCGTTGGGGGAGCCAGCATGTTCAGCCTGGGGCTTCAGCTCACCGATGACGCCACCATCGCCGAGCTCAACGGCAACTGGCGACAAAAACCCGAACCCACCGATGTGCTCTCCTTTGCAGCACTGGAAGAGGCACCACCTTTTAGCGGAGACCCCTGTCTGGAACTGGGCGACATCATTGTGTCGGTGCCCACTGCCCGCCGTCAGGCCGCTGAGCACGGCCATGAGCTGCTCTGGGAACTGCGCTGGCTCGTAAGCCATGGGTTCCTGCATCTGCTGGGCTGGGACCATCCCGATGAGCCCCAGCTCGCCGCGATGTTGCAGCGCCAGGAGCAGCTGCTGAACAACGGCGGTATGGTTCAGGGCGAAGGGAAGCGGGGCGTTGATGGAAGTCAAAGATCCACCGCCGCGTCCTGAACGCTCCACCAACGTGCCTGAGGACCTCAGCCAAACCAGTCCCGGCCAGGCTCGACGCGCCGCCCGCCATGCAGCCCACCGCGGGGCATGGACCATTGCCGGTGACCTGCCCTCCAGCTTCCGCTACGCCGCTCAAGGGCTCGGCTACGGCTTTATCAGCCAGCGCAACTTCCGCATCCATGTGGTCACTGGAGGCGTGGTGTTCGGCCTGGGGCTCTGGCTGCATCTGCCTGCCCTGCAGCTGGCGGTGTTGGTGCTCACGGTGGCGGCCGTGCTGGTGCTGGAACTGCTGAACACAGCGATTGAAGCGGTGGTGGATCTGGCCATCGGCCGACGCTTCCACCCCCTCGCCAGGATCGCCAAAGACTGTGCCGCCGCGGCCGTGCTGGTGGCGGCGATCAGTTCGATGTTGATTGCCCTGCTGCTGTTGCTGCCGCCGTTGCTGGAGCACCTTCAGGGATAATCAGCGCCATGCTTCTGGTCATCGACAACTACGACAGCTTCACCTTCAACCTGGTGCAATATCTGGGTGAGCTGGCCAGTCATCACCCGGTGGCGGCTGACCTGAGGGTGGAGCGCAACGATGCGCTGGATCTCGAGCAGATCCGTCGCCTCAAGCCCGACGCGATCCTTTTGTCACCTGGGCCTGGTGACCCGGATCAGTCCGGTGTGTGTCTGGATGTGCTGCGAGACCTCTCCCCCACCATTCCCACCCTTGGGGTCTGCCTGGGCCACCAGGCTCTGGCCCAGGTCTACGGCGGCAAGGTGGTGCGGGCACCAGAACTGATGCACGGCAAGACTTCACCGGTGCTGCACAAAGGTGAAGGGGTGTTCGCAGGCCTGCCCCAACCCCTCACCGCCACCCGCTACCACAGCCTTGTGGCAGATCGCGACAGCCTCCCGGCCTGCCTTGAAGTCACCGCCTGGCTGGAGGACGGCATGGTGATGGGACTTCGCCACCGGGACTACCCCCATCTCCAGGGGGTGCAGTTCCACCCCGAGAGCGTGCTCACCGAAGCCGGCCACCAGCTGCTGGCCAACTTCCTGCGCCAGGCGGAAGCCTGCTGAAGCCCTCCAGCATCACTGCTAACTTCCAGACCCAGACGGATCCTGTCCATGCCCGCTCGTCAGCCGCTCATGGCCGTTGGAGCCGCAGCAACATTGCTGGGGGCCGGCCTCAGCATGGGGCCCATACTGCCCGCCCAGGCCGGTGGTGTGTCCATCACCAGTTACGGCCATAGCGCTCTGCTAATCAAAGGTGGCGGGCAGTCAGTGCTGGTCAATCCCTTCAAGGCCGTGGGTTGTGCCAAAGGGCTGGCGGAACCCCGCGTGTCAGCCACGGTGATCCTGGCCAGTTCGGAATTGCCCGATGAGGGGGCGCGCATCGCCAATGGCACCTTCCTGGTCAAGCCCGGCTCTTACAGGGTGGGGGGCCTGAAACTGGAAGGCTTCGCTGCACCCCATGACCGCATCGGCGGCCGCCGATATGGCCAGGCCACCCTGTGGCGCTGGCAGCAGGGCGGCTTGAGCTTTGCCCACCTCGGTGGCACGGCGGCCAGCCTCAGCGGAGAAGACAAAGTGCTGCTCGGACGGCCCGATGTGCTGATCATCGGCGTCGGTGGTGGCGGCAAGGTCTACGACGGCAAAGAAGCTGCTGCCGTAATCCAGGCGCTGAACCCCCGCCGCGTGATCCCGGTGCAATACGTGACCGGTGACGCACCCGCCGGCTGTGACCAGACCGGGATCCAGCCGTTCCTGGATGCCCTCAGTGGCGTCACCGTGCAACGGGTGGGCACCAACCTCAGCCTGCCCTCCAGCCTGGGGGACACCACCGTGGTGGACGTGATGCGCTGAGCGCAGGCAGCGGATCAGACTGCCGTCAGCCCTAGGCGTTTGAGTGCATTCTCCAGATCAGCACGGGTGTAGCCGGCGATCAGCGCCAACAGCAGCAACACGCGTGCTTTCTGGGGGCTGAGGGTGCCTGCCGGCAACAGTCCTAAACGGGCATGGTCGGCGCAGCGATGCACCGGCCCGGAGCCACACCGATTGGCGCGGAGCATCAAAGGCACCGGACCATCCCACTGGTCGAGGGCGGTGCGCTCCACCGCAGACAGCTGGCCTGCACCGGTACCGGTGAACACCAATCCCTGCACACCGGCCTGGAGCAGTGCAGGGATCAGAGCAGCAGGAGGCTCCACACAGCCATGCAGGATCGCCACCTGAGGCCAGGATGGCGGAAGCGAAAGGGCAGCGAAGGGCACCAGCGGTGCCCCCGCCGCCGGCGGCCAATGCACGCCGGCATCGTCAACCCAGCCCAACGGGCCAGCCCCTGTGCTGCGGAAGGCTCCCACCCCCTGGGTGGCGACCTTGGTCACGGCACGGGCCCCGTGGATCTCGCCATCGAGCACCGCTAACACACCACGCCCGCGCGCTTGAGGATCGATCGCCACCTCGACCGCCTGATAGAGGTTCAATGGCCCATCGGCACTAAGGGCAGAGGCCGGTCGCATCGCCCCCACCAGCACCACCGGCCTGGGGTCATCGATCAAGAGCTGCAGCAACCAGGCGGTTTCCTCCAGGGTGTTGGTGCCATGGGTCACCACCACCCCGGCAAGGTCAGGCTGCGTCTCGAACACCTGACGAATCCGCGCCACCAACAGGCGCCAATGGGCGAACTGCAGGTCAGCACTATCCACGCTGGCAATGGCCTCCACCCGGATCGTCGCCAGCTGCTGCAATTCGGGCACCGCCGCCAACAGAGCATCACCACTGAGGACGCCAGCGGCATAGGTATTGACCTGAGTGCTGGTGGCCCCGGATCCGGCAATCGTGCCTCCAGTGCTGAGCAACAGCAGCGCCGGCCTCTGCGCCGTAGGCGCCTCCATCAAAGAAGACCGAAACGGCGGGCGAAGGTGTCGAGCACGGCAGCATCCACGCCATAGCGCCGCAACGCTTCGATCACTGCCCGGGGCTTCTCCGCAGGCGGGCACTGTTCCAACTGATCGAGCACGGTGAGCCCAATCGGACCGATCAATTCGGTGAGCTGGTCACGCAGCTGAGCCTCATCGAGCCCATCAGCAGCAGCCTCGGCCGCTGAGGAGGAAGGCGGTGTCGACGACGAAGGGATGGAAGGCGACGGCTGAACAGCAGCCGGAGGGACCTCCGTATCAGGAGCCGCCATCGGCGACTCCGCAGCCATCGCCGCTGCTGCTGTGAGCAGCTCTTCAATCACGGCTTCGGGCACCGAAGCGTTTTGCAGCTGGCTTCGAAACCGCGCAGGGTCATGGAGCACCAAGGCCGCCAACTCGGCAGTCCAAATGAAATCAGCGATCGGCCCAATGCGATCCCGCAGCAGGGCCAACAAAGCCGGCTTCCAATCCCCAGCAGCTGAGGCAGGAGCCGCGACAGACGGTTCCGGAGTCACAGGGTCGACAACGGCCGGGAGCTTCGATGCAGCGGGCGCCACCGGCTCGGGCGCCGCCACTTCCGCCTTACGGCAAGCCTCGTCGACATCGGCGAGCGCCAAGCCAGCAGCCACCAACCGCTCCCGCAGGGGGCCGAGCTGTTGGGGTTCGATGGTCGAAGGAACGGATTCCAGCAACAGCTCCACCATCGGGCCGTAAATGACCACCAGATGCTCGTGGAGACCGGCTTTGCGCACCGCCGGTCGGGAGAGATCCACCGTTGGAGACGGAGCAGCGGATCCCGTCGTCGCACGAACTGCGCTGATACCACCAGCGCTGGCACTGACTGAATTGGAACTCTCCGGATTGGATCTGCCTGGAGCAGACACCGGCACCTGCACCGGCTGATCCAGCAACTGCAGCGCGTCGGAGGCCTGCTTCAAACGCCGGGCCGGCTGATCTTCCAACAGGGGGGACAGCCAGCGCTGCACCTCCGGATCCAGGGCATCCAGGGTCCAGCAGGCCAGGGTCTCGTCATAGAGCTGGGAAGGCTCACCACCGGTGTAGAGCAGCAGCGCCGTCACACCGAGGGCATAGAGATCGGCGGCTGGTGTGATCCTTCCAAAACGGGCCCGCTCCGGGGCCGTGAAATAGGGCCTCCCCCGCTCCGAAATGCTCGGCTCCCGAGCCTCGGGTGGCTCATGGGTGGTTTCCGTGCGGGCGCGCAACAGGGAAAAGTCGACAAGAAACGGAGCAGCGTTGCTGTCGGGAAGGATCAGATTGGCGGGGTGAATGTCGCCATGCACCAGACCAGCAGCATGCACTTCTTCCAGCACCTGCAAGACCTGACGGAGCAAGGCGGCAAGCCGCTGTTTGCGCCGCAACAGATCGAGGGAACCCTGCAGTGATGGGCCGGCGATGTATTCCTGGATGAAGCAGAACATCCCCCCCTGGGCATAGGCATCCAGCACCCGGGGAATGCGGGGATGACGCAACCGATCGAGGCAGGCGGCCTCCACCCGTAAGGCCTCCTCCAGGGCGGAATCCGCAGGAATCAGCTTGAGAACGGCCTGACGGTCCCGCTGACGCTCCTGCAACAGCAGGGTGTTGCGCTCCACGGAACGACTGAGGGGCCGCACCACGGAATAGGGGGTGTCCTGCAGCAGAGCATCCACATTCATGCCGTCATCAACGGGGGCCCGCCCAAAGCGCAGCAGTTCCTCCGGGCCGAGGCAATAGAGCTCCATCCGCTCCGGCAGCCCCTTCAACTCCACATCGCCCATGCTGCGGGCGATCTGGCGAAACCTGGGATCGATCAATTCATAGGTTGAACGCGTGAACGCCACCCCGTTCGCCGGACTCACGGTCTGCAACCGAGAGGCGAGGTGCACGCCCTGGCCAATGATGTCGTCACCGTCGGCGTAGATCTCGCCGGTGTGCAGACCAAAGCGGTGCGCCAGCGATTGACGCCCGCGGGCACTGAGGGCCTGCACCGCTGTCTGAATGAATTGCAGCGCCTGGGTCGGCCCGTCAAACGTGACCAGCAGACCATCGCCAAGGGATTTCACCAACAGCCCCCCATGGCTCTGCACGGCATCACGAATCAGGGAGAGGTCCTCCTTGATCCGCTGGATCGCAATCAGTTCATCGGCAAAGATCTTGAGCGACGAATCGACCACATCACTGAAGACGATGGCGCGCAGCTGGCGGGCCTGTTCCGGCATCAGCGGTTCTCCCCGTCGGCAGGCGAGGCGGCCTTTTTCGCGCCATACACCGTGTAAGGGGCTCCAGCCCGGGGCAAGGACCAACCTTCAACGGCCGCCACGATCCCCCGCAACTCCTTGAGGGAGTAGGGCTCAGGGATCACGCCACTGGCATAGCCCAGAGAAGGGGGCAGCTGGGTGACGTTCTGATCCAGTTGGCTCAGGAAGGGTTGGTGATCCGATTGCAACAGGGCCTGACTGAGGGCCAGGGCACCCAGGGGAATCAAGTGGGAATCCTCATAGAGCACCCGCAAACCGGGGCTGCCATGGGGAAGCGCACCATCCCAAGCGATCACATCCACACGACCATCGTTGAGCATCTCGCGCAGATCGGCGTAACTCAGGGCGTACTGCACTTCTGAGAAGCGCAAGCCATGGAGATTGAACAGGGGTAGGTAAAACCCGGTCAGGGAACCGCGCGGCAGCAATCCCAACCGTTTGCCGCGCAGGTCGGCCCTGGTGCGCAGTCCACTGGCCTCACGCACCAGCAGTTGCGACTTGGAATTGCTCCGCCGCCCCAGCTGACGCACGAGCCCATAGCCACCCCCCTGTTCCAGGGCGTAGGCCGTCAATCCTGGTGGCAGAAAGGCCAGATCCCAGTCACCCGTGCTCAGCCGGCGACGCGCCTGCTCCGGACTGGCCACCGGTTCCAACTGCACCTCACAGCGACTGGCCACGGTCAACAACTCCTTGAGCCGGAACTGGTCGCTGTCAGGCAAGACCGCTGCACCGCTCTGAGAGCGACCTTCCAGGGCTCCCACCAGGCCAACACGCAAGCGATTCCCCGGCCCGCACAAGGCGACGGAGGGGAACTGCGATCCACCGCAGGCGGCGGTGAACAGCAAAGCCAGCAGCGGCAGCCAGCGCTTCATCAGCCCTGGCCTTTGCGGTCCTTGAGCATCTGCATGGAGATCGCCAGGCTCTGCTTCATGCGCTCGAAACTACGGGCCAACAAACCGATTTCATCGCGGCGCTCCCGCTCCTCGAAATTGACGGTGGCGGGCGTGACACTGGCCTCCTCAGCCTTGCGACTGATCTCACGCATCGGGCGCAGGATCAACTGACTCAGCACCACGTTGGTGATCACACCCACAACGGCGAACGCCAGCACCATCAACAGCGCAGTGGCAATCAAGGAGCGATCCTTGGCAGCAAACACCGCCTTCTGGGGAACGGTAACGATCTGGGTGCCGACGATTTCGTTGAGCTTCCAACCGAAACCGCTGCTATTGCCGTAAGCCAGCAGCTGACTAGCGGGTGCCCGATCCGGGGTGGAATGGCAAACAAGGCAGCTCTCCTTGCCGACTTTGATCGGCTGGGCGACGAAATGCACCGTGCCCAGAGGTGTGTTCTTGCTGCCGGACTGGCGCTTCAGCGACGGATCGCGGCGGAAATTCTCGATAATGCCGGTTTCAAACGAATCGGCTTTGTCCCGCAGGTTGGTGGGGTTGAGAGCCGCTTCGCGATAGGAGTATTCGCGGTAATCGGGATTGTCTTTGAGATAGCCCGCCACGGTCTGGGCGGAATAACTGGGCACCGCTTCCGGTCGGAACAAACCCGCCCCCTGATTCAGCGGAGCAACGATCGGATTCACCTTCTTGCTGGTGTAAGCGCGAACCGACAACATCGCGTCCATAAAGAACGCTGCCCGCTGATCAATCAGCTCCCGCGCCTGCCAGCCAAACAGCAGATTCAGCAGCAGGACAGCCACGAGAATCGACAGCGTCAGAATCGCTGTGAGGGTGATCGCGAGCTGCTGGCGCAAGGGACGCTGGCCCGGCTCCGGGAACAACCGCTTGATCGGTGACATCAACTCAACCGAAAGCTCTCTGACCCACAAGCTAGTGGGCAAGTTGGATTTTCACCGCTCAGGAAGGCACAGAATCAATCTGCTGATACGCATTCCAAAAGCGCTGCATCTGCTCCGTGGTGCCGAGGCTGACCCGCAAGGCACCATCAATCTGCGGCTTGCCGGCCATCGAACGCACAAGGATCCCTGCAGCACGCAGCTCGGCATCCACACACGCCACACCGCGGAGCGGCCAGAGCAACAGGTAGTTACCACCATCCACATGAAAACGCACACCAGAGCGCGTCAACCGCGACACTATCCAGTCACGTGCACGTGCCACCTCGGCAACGTAGGCGTCTGTATAGGCCTGGTCCACCAGGGCGGCAAAGGCCGCGGTGACCGCCAGGCTGTTGACGTCATAAGGACCGGTCACCCGGCTGACACGATCCACCACCTCGGCATGGCCGATGGCAAAACCAATCCGTAGCCCCGCCAGTCCCGCCGTCTTCGCCAGAGACCGCAACACCAACACATTCGGCGTCGCCGCGAAGTCGACGCAGGGCAGCACGCTGTCTCCCGTAAACGCCTCATAGAGCTCATCCACCACCACCAAGGTGTCGGGAGCCCCTGCCGCCAGTTCCAGCACCCGCTCCGGCGCCAAACGCGTGCCGGTGGGGTTATTGGGGTTACAGAGCATCAGCACCCGAGGGCGCCGCGCCAAGGCCTGCTTAACCGCAGCAAAGGGGAAGCCATAGCCCGGCATTTCGTGGGGCACGGCGTCGATCACCATGCCCTGCATCCCTGCGCAGGGGGCGTAGTAGCCAAAGGTGGGACTGGTGGTGAGCAGGGTGTCACCGGCACCGCCATAGGCCTGCAGCACCGCGTGAATGGCACCATCCACGCCGTTGAAGACGCCCACATTGGCGGTGCCAAGCCCGGTGGCCAGACCCGCCGGCGCCGCCGCCAGATTGGCCACCACCGCCTCGCGCAGGCCGTCGTATTCGGGATACACCGCCAGCTGATCGGCTGGGAATGCCCGCAATGCCTCCACCACTTTCGGGCTGGGGCCGACTGTGTTCTCGTTGAAATCGAGGCGCAACATGCCCCGCCGTCCCTCCAGGGGGGCGCTGTAGGCCTTGAGACGTTCCACATCGGGGCGGGCTGGCGGCACACCTGGAGAGGGCGCAGCACCGAACGCGGTCGCAGCAGGGTCAGTCATCGCCATCGGCTTGTGATCACATCTCCAGGAGTCGGGCACGGGTGCGGGCATCAACCCGTTCGGCCTCAGCCAGGCTGGTGCCGATACACGTCATGCCCAGCTTGCCGTGTTCCGAGAGGCACCCGAGCAGATGGAAGACGCTGCCAGTCTCGCGCTGCGCGTCGTAATGGAGCCCTGCATCCGCCACGGCATCGATCAGGTCCACCGGCAGCAACCCCCGCAGACGTTCATCGACAAAATTGTCGGTGGCGATGTAGTGCAGCTCTCGCCCCTGCGGTGACAGGAACACACCGCTGGCGGAGTTGTACTGACCGTGACTGAGGAAGCGCAGCACCTGGTGGGGATGGGTGGTGCCGCCTTTGCGCAGATTCACCTCAATGGCCTGCAGGTCCCATCGCTCCCCGAACCGACGGGCCAGAGCATCAACGGAGAAATGATCCAGCGCCCCCAGGGCCGCCAATTGCTCACCCACCGACTGGCCCCAGCGCTGCAAGGCCATCCGATATGCGCCATCCGCCGGGAACTGACACCCCAGATAGGTCTGCCCGCTGGCCCCACCCAACCGCTGCTCATGGGTGGACAGCACCTCGACCCGCCCACCGGGATGAATCACCCCTTGCACGCTGGGGGAGCGCACCAACTCACCACCCGACAACCACTCCTCCACCAGGGCCCCTTGCTCAGCCAGCAGGGCCTGCCATTGCGGTGCCGGCATCGGCAGGTGTTCCAAAGCCTCCCGCAACCGTTGGCGCTGCTCCACCACTGACAGACCAGCCAGATCCAGGGGGGCCAGCTCCAACAGCGCGTTGCCTTCGCCGCTGAAGCCCTCGTTGAGTTTGACCACAGCCCGCAGCAGCCCTGGCTGCCGCTGCACCATCGCCCCACAAGCCTCTGTGAGGGCATCCAAGCTGTGCACCAGCTCTGAGCCATCGGGGTGGGGCAGACCACAACGGCGGAACAACTCCCGCCCCCCGGCCTTGCTGCCCCAGAAGCGCAGGGCAGGATCACAACCGAGCAGGGGAAGCTGCAGCACTTCCGACAACTGACGTTCGAGCTGACCGACGTTGAAGCAGCTGATGTAACTCCGATTGGGCCGCAACCCCTGGCGGATCCGTTCCAGCAACCGCGGCCGCTCCAACAACTTGGCCGCCAGTGGACGGGGGCTGGCGTCATCCGTATCGAACAGCTGCAGGCGGTTGCGGGCGTGGGAGCTGGGAACCCCCGGCAACAGATCCAGCACCGCATCCACCACCAGATCGGGCAGCAACTTGCTGGTGACAAACACCATGCGTGCCTTGGGTTGCCGCAAACGGATCAGCTCAAACAGCTGGCGCTCCTCGTAGTGATGCACCCCCTCCACAAGGGCCATCTGCTCCGGGCTGAGGTTGATCGAGGGGACCACCAGCACATCCCAAGGATCAGCAGCCTCCTGCTCATGGGCCACATCGGGCTCCAGGCGGACTTGCAGCTCAGCGAAGGACAGCGACACCAAACGCCTCCAGGACCAGGGGAGCGGCATGCCCCACCGGGCCCTCCCAGTCTGGTGATCCCCCCCGGCCGCGTCAGCCCTGGAAGCATGCCGAGAATGGGTGCACGACCGCGGCGATCTCCAGCCATGACAGGCGAGCAGACTCCCTCGACCAACGGGGCGATCCAAAGCTTCAGCGCCCTGGCCGAGCGGGCGGACTATTCCCTACTGGACACACTGCGAGCCGATCCTGACGCCAGCGTCGACGGCCACGATCACCGGGCGCGCCAGGTGTATTCCGGTCACTACGTGCCGGTGACGCCCACCCCTCTGCCGGAGGCGGAGTATGTGGCCCACAGTCCGGATCTATTCAGCGAACTGGGGCTGAGCGACGCCCTGGTGCACGACGAGGCCTTCCGGCGCTGGTTCTCCGGCGACAGCAGCGTGGCGACCGGACGCCTCAGACCCTTCGGCTGGGCAACGGGGTATGCCCTGTCGATCTATGGAACCGAATACATCCAGCAGTGTCCCTTCGGTACCGGCAATGGCTACGGGGATGGCCGGGCCCTATCGGTGGTTGAAGGGGTGTTCAAGGGCAAGCGCTGGGAGATGCAGCTCAAGGGCGGCGGCCCCACCCCCTACTGCCGCGGTGCCGATGGCCGCGCCGTGCTGCGCTCCAGCGTGCGCGAGTTTCTGGCTCAGGAGTTCATGCATGCCCTCGGCGTGCCCACCTCCCGCTCCCTGACGCTCTACGTGTCGCGCAGCGAAACCGTTCGGCGCCCCTGGTACCTGGAGCACTCCCGCTCGCTGGACCCCGACGTGATGGTCGACAACGCAGCGGCGATCACGACCCGCGTCGCACCGTCGTTTCTGCGGGTGGGCCAGCTGGAGCTGTTCGCTCGCCGGGCCCGCAGCAATGCCCATCCCGATGCGCTGCAGGAGTTGCGCATGATCGTGACCCACCTGATCAGCCGCAATTACCGCGAGGTGATCGATGCCTCCCTGAACTTCACCGATCAGGTGGTGCAGCTGGCGCAGTTGTTCCGAGGCCGGCTCACCGACCTGGTGGCCGATTGGATGCGGGTGGGCTACTGCCAGGGCAACTTCAACAGCGACAACTGTGCCGCCGGTGGGTACACCCTCGACTACGGGCCCTTCGGCTTCTGCGAACTGTTCGATCCCCGCTTCCAACCCTGGACCGGCGGAGGGGAGCATTTCTGCTTCTTCAACCAGCCGGCGGCCGCTGAAGCCAATTTCCAGATGTTCTGCAGTGCACTGCGGCCATTGCTCCATGACCAGCCAGAAGCGATGGCACAGCTGGACCAGATCAGCACAGGGTTCGCTGAAGCCATGGAAACCACCCTGGATGCGATGTGGGCAAGGAAACTCGGGCTCCCGGGCCCCAACCCCCCACTGGTGCGCGAACTGCTGGCACTGATGGCCCAATCGCGAGCGGATTACACCCTCTTCTTCCGCGGCTTATCGGCCTGTCCCACGACGCTGGAATCCCTGGTGAGGAGCTTTTATCTGCCCTGCACCGCTGAGCTGGAAACGCAGTGGCACAGCTGGCTGGAGCGGTGGCAGGAGCAGACCATGGGCAACGGCGACAAAGCCGAGCTGTCTGCCGCCATGAAGCGGGTCAATCCCGCGATCACCTGGCGCGAATGGCTGATCGCTCCGGCCTATCAGCAGGCAGAGCGCGGCAACACCAACCCGATCAAGGAGCTCCAAGCAGCCTTCCGCAACCCCTATGACGACCCCAGCGAGACGATCCAAAACCACTTCTGCCGCCTGAAACCCCGGGAGTACTTCAACGCCGGGGGCATCTCCCACTACAGCTGCTCGTCGTAAAAGCGAGGCGCCTCAGGCCGGCCCACCGACTCCAACCATCTCCGTCGCAAGCCATGCCCATGCCGTCGATCACCCTCAGCTACCGGTTCACCGAAGCGGAAGCCAAGCTCGCCATTCGGGAGACCACCAACAGCGTGGTCAAAATCGGCAAGTTGATGCCTTGGCTTGGGGTTGGATTGATGCTGAGCGGCATCGTCAGTGCCTTGGCCCTGCAGCTGCCGCCGAGCAACGTCAGCCGGCAGATCGGTTTAGGAGTGGTGATCGCAGCCTTCCCCCTCTTCACCCGTTGGATTGCTGCACAACGTGCTCGCAAGCTCCCCAACCTGAACACGACGATTCGCTGGGAGATCAACACCGAAAGACTGCAGACCAGCTCAGAGAAAGACAGCACGGAGTTCAGCTGGGACCTGGTCACCAAGCTGGAAGAACGCCCACTCGGCTTCCTGCTCTTCCCCCAGCCTCAGCTGGCCTACTGGCTTCCCAAACGCGCCTTTGCCAATGAGGCGGCCATCGACCAGTTCCGGGCCCTGGTGGAAAGCAAGGCGATTCCGTTGAAGCGCTTGCGCTGATCACCAGCCCCACAAGCGCACCAAGGCGCTGAAGTGATCACATCCGCTCGAGGGTGGCGATTCCCAACAGACCAAGGCCCGCTTTAAGGGTGTCGGCCGTCAGTCGGCAGAGGGCAAGCCGTGACGGCAAAGCCTCGGGATCGGCCTTCAGCACTGGCACCTGGTCATAGAAGCGGTTGAACACCTGACTGAGCTCAAACAGATAGCTGCACAGGCGGTTGGGCAGCAGTTCCTCCTCCACCTCAGCGATCACGGCGTCGAACTTGAGCAGCTCCCGCACCAGCGCCCATTCCTGAGCTTCGCTGAACTGCAGCTGCGCACCCGTCACCTCCAGATCGCCACCCTTGCGGGCGATCCCAGCAATCCGCACCACGGCGTAGAGCAGATAGGGGGCGGTGTTGCCCTGCAGGGCCAGCATCCGATCGAAGGAGAACTGATAGTTCGTGATCCGGTTCTGACTGAGGTCGGCATATTTCACGGCCGCAAGCCCCACGGTGGTGGCCACATGGCCAATGAACTCCTCCGATTCGCTGCGCTCTTCCTCTGATAGTCGGGAGCGCAGATCAGTCTCAGCGCGGTCGACGGCTTCATCGAGAAGATCCCGCAGACGCACGGTGTCGCCTGCACGCGTCTTTAGCTTCTTGCCGTCTTCCCCCTGCACAAGACCAAAGGGCACATGCTCGAGGCGACTCCCCTCAGGGATCCAGCCGGCCCGCTCAGCCACCTGGAACACGCCGGCAAAGTGATTGGCCTGGCCGGCATCGGTCACGTAGACCACGCGCTTGGCACCATCACCCTCCGGAGCGGCCCCAAAGCGGTAGCGGATCGCCGCCAGGTCGGTGGTGGCGTAGTTGAAGCCACCATCGCTTTTCTGCACGATCACCGGCAGGGGCTTGCCGTCCTTGCCCTGCACACCCTCCAGGAACACGCACTGGGCACCGTCGTCAGTGACCAGCAGCTCGGCGTCCTTCAACCCATTAATCACCGCCGGCAGGAAGGGGTTGTAGAAGGATTCGCCCCGCTCGCTGAGGCGGATATCCAGGCGGTCGTAGATCTTCTGGAACTCGCGCCGTGACTGATCACAGAGCAGCCCCCAGGCCTTGAGCGACACCGGGTCCCCCCCCTGCAGCTTCACCACCTCATCGCGGGAGGTGGATTGGAAGGCTTCATCGTCATCGAAGCGCTTCTTGGCCTCGCGGTAGAAGGCCACCAGGTCGCCGAGATCGACCGCATCAGCGGTCTCCAACGCCTCGGGTGCCACCTGCTTGAGATGGGTAATCAGCATGCCGAACTGGGTGCCCCAGTCGCCCACGTGATTGAGGCGCAGCACGGGATGGCCGCGGAACTCCAGCACCCGCGCCAACGAGTCACCAATGATCGTGGAGCGCAGATGCCCCACATGCATCTCCTTGGCGATGTTGGGGCTGGAGAAATCCACCACCACCGGCGCCGCGTTCTCCACCGCGGGCACCCCCAGGCGTGAATCGCCGAGCCGTGCCGACACCTCAGCCGCCAGCCGCTCCGGACGGATGGTGAGGTTGATGAAACCAGGGCCAGCGATCTGGGGTTCAAGGCAGAGAGCCGTGAAGTCGGCATCCGCCTGCAGTTGCTCCACGATCGCGGTGGCGATCTGGCGAGGGGCCTGCTTCAGCGGTTTCGCCAACGGCAGCGCACCATTGGCCTGAAAGTCTCCGAATTCCGGCTTGCTCGCGGGGGCCAGTTGGGGGTCCAGCCCTGTGCCTTCCGTAGCAGCCCAGGCTTCGGGAAAAGCCCGCTGCAGGGCACCGCGCAGCTGAAGTTCGAGGGCCTGGGCGATGCGCAGCATGGACGGCAGCGGTGACAAGGTCAGCCCCCGATCATCCCCCGGCGGGGGCCAAGACGGGATCAAGCCTCAGACAGTCAGCTCTCACCCCTCCATCCGCAAGGCAAACCCCACCCCGCGCACCGTCTGAATCACCCGCTGAGAGCCCGTGGCCTCGAGTTTCTTGCGCAGGTAGCGCACATACACATCAACAACGTTCTCGTCGCCGAAATAGTCGTCGCCCCAGACGTGCTGAATCAACTGAGCCCGCGACAGCGCCTGACGGGGATGACGCATGAAGCACTCCAGCAGGTCAAACTCCCGCACCGTGAGCACCAATGGGGTGCCGTTGATGGCACAGGTCCGTTCCGCGCCATTCAGCACCAAATCCCCCACCTGCAACACATCAGAACTGAACCCCTGAGAACGGCGCAGCAGCGCTTTGACACGCGCCAGCACCTCCCGCACGTTGAACGGCTTGGCGATGAAATCGTCGGCCCCGGCCTCCAAGGCGGCGACACGATCATCCATTTCATCCCGGGCCGTGATCATGATCACCGGCAAAAACACCCCGGTGTCGCGCAAGCGCCGGCAGATGTCCAAGCCGGTCATCCCCGGCATGTTCCAGTCAAGCAACGCCAGGTCAGGGGGCGTGTCGCGCACGGTCTTCATCGCCGTGACGCCATCCGATGCCGTCAACACCGTGAACCCCTCGGCCTGCAGCTCCATCTCCAGGAGCATCACGATGTTGGCCTCATCGTCAGCCAGCAGCACCGTGGGAGTGGTACCCGCCATCAGCAAGAACAGTCTGAAAAAACGCTAGTGGCAACACCCCATCGCCACAAGTGATCCCACCTTCAGGCCAAGGCAAGGCCACTGAAACGCATGCTGAGGTCCAACCAGGCGCTGCGGGTCACAGGAGCACTGGTCGAAATCAGATCGATCCCTGTGGCGGCATAGGCCCCAAGCTGGGCCGGCTGAATCCCTGAAGCCTCAAGAACCACCGGAGCGGCACCGGAGCGATGCCGGGCCTGCTCCCGCAGTTGCGGCACCAGCTCCAACAACTCCGCTGGTGTGAATTCATCCAGCAACACACCATCGGCCCCTGCCGCCACAGCAGACAGCGCCTCCTCCGCTGTTTCCGCCTCCACGATCACCCGGGTCGGCCAGGGCGCCTGGGCACGAACCGCGGCCATCGCTTGCACCACCCCACCAGCCCAGGCGAGATGGTTCTCTTTCAACATCGCCGCATCATCGAGGCCCATGCGGTGATTCACGCCACCACCGCAACGCACGGCGTATTTCTCCAGCTCCCGCAAACCCGGGGTGGTCTTCCGGGTGTCGGCGAGCACCACGCCGGTGCCCTCCAGTTCCGCCACCAAAGCAGCCGTGGCGCTGGCAACCCCCGACAACCGCATCGCCAGGTTGAGGGCCGTGCGTTCCAGAGCCACGAGCACGGAAGCGGGCCCCTCCAGCTCCACCAACCGATCGCCTGCACGCACCCTTGCCCCATCCGCCACCAGGCGATGAAGCCTGCAGCCGCCATCAGGAGGTTGCAGTTCCCGCAGCAAGGGCTCGACCAGCACACCACCACAAAACACCCCGTCGGCCTTGGCCACCCAATGGGCCTGTCCGCGCCTGGCCTGCAAGGCCGGAGCCGTGAGATCACCCCGCCCCAGGTCTTCCTGCAACCAGTCGCCCAGCTGCCGGCGCAACCGGGGCGTGATCGTCAAGGTGGCGGGAGCCATGGCACTCCGTCGCATGGGGCAGGGGCAATGGACCCATGTTGACCGCTGACGGCAGCCTCACTTGCCGATGCAGAAACGGGAGAAGATCCGATCCAGCACCGATTCGGTCAGTTCTTCCCCAGTGATCTCCCCCAGGCTCTGAATGGCCTGACGCAGATCAATGGTCCAGAAATCCCAAGGGAGCCCCTGCGCCGCAACCTCTTCACTGCGCTGAAGCGCGGCAGCCGCCGCGGCCGCTAGATCCACCTGGCGCTGATTGAGGGCAAGCAGCAAGGGCTGCTCGCTCAAGGCACCGCAACGGCGCAACATCGCCTGCACCAGGTCCGCCTCCCCATCACCGGTCTGGGCGCTGAGCTGCACATCCATCAGCGGCGAGCGGCCTTCAGCGTGGACGGGAGCGGCGAGATCCGCCTTGTTGCCCACCAGCAGATGCTCGACCCCCTCAGGGATCCGCGCCAACAACGCTTGATCTTCGGCGGTCCACCCCTCGCTGAGATCAAACAACAACAACACCAGATCCGCACTGGCGAGGGCATCGTGGCTGCGGGCGATCCCGAGTTGCTCGACAGCGTCGGTGGTGACCCTGATCCCAGCCGTATCGAGCAGGGTGATCGGCACTCCCTCCAGCACGATCTCGCTCTCAAGCAAGTCCCGCGTGGTGCCAGGCAGGTCAGTGACGATCGCGCGCTCACGGCGGCTGAGGCGATTGAGCAACGAGCTCTTGCCCACGTTGGGGCGCCCCACCAGGGCCACCCGCAGACCGCTGCGTAAGGCATCCCCACGTTCCCCATCCGCCACCAGCTCGAGCAGCGCTTCCCGCACCGCCAACAGCTCCTGCAGCAGGGCTGGTCCATCCAATGGGGGCAGATCCTCTTCAAAATCCACCCGCGCCTCCAGCTCGCTCAACTGGTCGAGCAGCCGCTCCCGCAAGGCACCAATACGCCGCTGGATCCCACCATCCAGTCCGGCCATTGCCACCTGCGCCGCCCGCTGACTGCGGGCCGCCACCAGATCCGTGATCGCTTCGGCCCGGGTGAGATCCAAACGCCCGTTGAGCACCGCCCGTTGGCTGAACTCGCCAGGGAGAGCGCGACGAACTCCAGGCTGCTCCAGCACGCGTGACAACACCCGTTGCACGGCAATCACCCCGCCATGACAGTGAATCTCCACGACGTCTTCAGCGGTGAAGCTGCGCGGCGCCTGCATCACCAGCACCAGCACTTCATCCAGCCGCTCCACCCCATCGGCAGCCAGCACATGGCCGTAGAGCACCCGATGGCTGGCCCACTCCTGCTGACCAGGAAAATGGGCAATGGCCTGCACCGCCTGCTGTGCCTGGGGCCCCGACAGGCGAATCACGGCAATGCCGCCCTGCCCCGGTGCCACGGCCGTTGCCACGGCAGCGATCGTGTCAAGCGGGAGCGGGGTACCGGTCTCTGGCGTGGACATCACGATCTCCGGAGCATCGAGGAACACACCACAGCGCCCCCATCCAGACCTCCCTTCTACGATCCCCGGCAACCTTCACCCGCCACTGGCGGCAGCGCTGCTCCCATGACCCGGTGGTTGCGACGACTCTGGCGCCGCGGCAGACAAGCCCTCCATTGGGTCTGGGAGCAGGAGGGCAGTCCTGGGCAACGGGCACGGGGCTTAGCGGCAGGCATCTTCTGCGGCTGCTTTCCCTTCTTTGGCCTCCAGACCCTGCTAGGCATTGCCCTCGCCAGTGTGGTGCGCGGTAACCATCTGCTGGCAGCCGCCGGCACCTGGATCAGCAATCCCTTCACCTACGTGCCTCTGTACTGGTTCAACTACCACGTGGGCGATGTGCTGCTGCGGGGGGGAACACAGCCCACCGCACTGACCATCAACCAGGCCTCGATCTGGGACCAGGGGTGGAGTTTCACCAGCCGCCTGCTCCTGGGCTCGAGCCTTGTGGGGCTGGTGCTGTCGCTCGTCATCGGCCTGCTGGCCTGGAGGCTGTTCCGCTGGCAGTTCAGACACCAACACCGAATGCAATCGAATCGGCATCTCTAGGGACAGGTCCTGGCGCCGTTCCTAGGGTGCAGCCCATGGGAAGCCAAGCCCACGTGCCAGTCCCGACGTCACCGTTGGCGGTCACGCCATGGGACGCAAAGCCGAGGCATCTGCCGTGGTGGGTCACCAGGATTGCTATCAGCTGGATTCTTGGGGCCAGCCTCAGTGCGTGTACGACAAGCTCGCCCTCACTGACACCTCCACTGGACCCAAAAGAAGCGGATCTAAGACTCACTGAAGAGCCCTATCAAAGCCAGGAGGCCATCAACCAACGGATGGCGATCGTGATCCCTTACCTGGAACGCGCCACTGGCCTTCGCATCGCCTACGTGCCAGCCATTAATTACTCCCACAGCCATCAGATGCTCCGGGATGGCGAGGTGGATGTGATCAATATCGGCGTGATGGGTGGCTATCGATTGCTGCACAACAACCCTGGCGTTCAACCACTCGCAGTTCAAAAACCATCCTTCCGCAGCGTGCTGATTGCCAATCAAGCAGCCCTGAAGCACAAGAATCTGTCGGCCCAAACGTCACCCCCTCTTGCCATCCTTCGCAATCAACGCGTGGCGTTTGGAAGCCGTTCATCCGGCTCATCCTTCATGCAACCACTGCTGCATCTGCGTGATCAGCAGATCGAACTCTCAGCTTTGAACGGCTGCGTGCATGAACCCAACACCAACCACTTGCCGCAGCTTGTGGCCGAAGGCGGGATGGTGGATTTTGCCTTCATTCCCAGCTTCAGCGGCGACCCCCTGCATGCGGTGCCCGCACACCTGCATGAGGCCATCACCGTGGTGTGGGCCAGTGATCACTCCCGCAACGACTTCATGGCAGCAGCTGTTCACCCACCCACGTCAACGAAATATCGCCATCTGCAGCAACTGCGGATGGCTTTCCTCAAACTCAGCCTCAACGATCCTGCCCAGAAGCGCGTGCTCGACACCTGGGGCTACCACGGCTTTGAACAACCCACCGCCGACTTCCCTGGCGCCATGATCAACAAAGTGGCCGAAGCCCATGGCAGCGCTGGAGGGGTGTCTCAATGCCAGCAGCTGTGACCCCAACGCCCCAACGGCCTTGGTCGCTGGGGCGGCGACTGCTGTGGATCAGTCTTGCGGTGGTGCTCGGGCAGTCGATCATCAGCATGGTGATCGCCACCACACTGCGCCAGCAACTGATGGCTGGCTTACTGCAGGGAACCCTCCAGCGCCAAGGTCTTCTGGCCTTGAACCAGGTCAACAATCAACTGGATCAACTCACAGGAACCCAAGCCCAAACCTGTTGCTCCCGTGCTGATTACCAACGCTTTCTTTCCCCCCTCAAGCTCAACGACGGCAAAGCCGCTCTGATCCTCGGGAGCGCTGGCCTCGTGAGCACACCGGGCAGCCGGACCCTGTTCAGCAACGATCAACTCCTCGAGGTTGCCGAGCAGGCCATCCATGCTCCCGGTGGGTTCAGCATCGTTGACACCAGCGCACACGAAGCGGTCGCGGCAAAAGCAATAAAGCTCCCCGGTGGCCAGCAAACTGGGCACTTCGTGTATTTGCGGCCGGTGTATGCCATGCCGGCCGTGAAAACCCAGAGTCTGATCAAGCTGGGGGCGGAATTGCTCTTGATTCTGCTCACCGGATCGGTGCTGATCATGAGCGCACGGAGGATCTTCCAACCGGTGCGCAACCTCAGCGAGGATCTGGCCGCAATCGACCTGAACTCCTTAGACGGCGCCACGCTGCCGACGGACAACGCACCTGTGGAACTGCTTCCGATCTTGGAGGAGTTCAATCGCATGGTGGAACGGTTGCGCCGCTCAACAGCAAACCAAAAACAATTCGCCTCCACCATCAGCCACGAATTCCGCACACCACTGACGGTGATTTCTGGCTTTATCCAATCGGTGCTCAACCGCAGCGAAGGACTGCTCGAGAAGGAGCGACGAGCCCTGGGGATTGCTGACCTGGAAGTGCTGCGATTGAACCGCATGCTCAGCGACTTGCTCGATCTCAGCCGCGCCGACAACCATCAGCTCGCGATCCGCCAGGAACCGTTTGAACTGATCCCAAGCCTGGAACATGCACTGCGTTTGGCACGGGCAGCCCACAGCAATCCGATCAGCGACAACTTGACCGTGATCGACAACCTGACCGTGGTCGGCGACCCCGACCGACTCGTGCAATGCATCGGCAACCTGATCGGCAATGCAGCGAAATACTCCAAGAAAAACACACCCATCGCACTGGAGGTGAGCACCACAACGAAGCACGTGAGCGTCACGGTGAAGGATCAAGGGCAGGGCATCCCCAGCAACCAACTGGAACGCATCTTTGAACGCTTCACCCGAGCAGAAGGGGTCATCCTTCCCTATCGGCAAAGCAGCTCAGGCCTAGGCCTGTCGATCGTGAAGATGCTGATCGAAGCGATGGGGGGCACCGTCAGTGTGAAGTCCACCGTGGGCGAGGGCAGTGCCTTCAGCCTCAAGCTGCCGTTGGCGGATCAGCCCTGACCAGTGCGAGCGATATCGAGAACATCCGCCATGGAGCGGATCTGATTCATGGTGCGCTGCAGCAACTCCGCACTGCCCAGCTCCACCTGCAGTTCAATCCGTGCCGGCTTGCCATAGGCGGTTTTCACCCGTGCATCGCTGACGTTGATCGAGCCATCCGAAAGGCGCATGAGGATGTCTTTGAGGATGCCGACCCGATCGATCACCTCAATGCGCAGATGCACCGGGAAGCGCTGCCCCTCGCGACTCACCGCAGGGTTCCAGCGCACCGGCAGTCGTCGTTCACTGGGCATCGCCTCGATGTTGGGGCAGTCCTGGCAGTGAATGGTGATGCCATGGTTGCCAAGGGCCACGGTGCCCACGATCGCTTCACCCGGCAGAGGGCCACAGCAGCGTCCGAGCCGGTAATCCAGGCCTTCCACCCCCAGGATCGGCTGGGAATCACCATGGCGTTCGCGGGTGGGAGCGCCATCGGCCTGCTGCTCCACCAACTTGCGGGCCACGTCCTCGTTGCTGAGGGGCTGGGCCTGGGCTTCCGTCTGCAGGCGCACTTCTTCCCGCAAACGGTTGAGCACCTGATGCAGGGTGACGGCACCGAAACCCAGGGCCGCCAGTAGATCCTCCGTGCTCTGCAGATTGCAGCGCTCGGCAACGCGGGTCATCGCCTCGCTGGAGAGCAGGGCATCGAAGCCACTCCGCCCCAGCTCCCGCTCCAGCAGCTCCTTGCCGCGTTGGATCGTTTCATCGCGATGGCTGCGCTTATACCACTGGCGGATGCGATTGCGGGCCGTGGGCGTGGCCACGAAGTTGAGCCAATCGAGGCTGGGATGGGCTGTCTTGCTCGTGAGGATGTTGACGAAATCGCCGTTCTGCAGCGGTGTCGACAGGGTCGAGAGGCGATCGTTGATGCGCACCCCATGGCAGTGGTTCCCCACTTCCGAGTGGATGCGATAGGCGAAGTCCACAGCGGTGGAACCCTTGCGCAGGCCCACCACTTCTCCTTTGGGGGTGAACACAAACACCTCTTCATCGAAGAGGTCTTCCTTGATCGAGGCGAGGTAGTCGTTGTGATCGTCGCTGCCGCCTTCTTGCTGCCAATCCACCAGTTGGCGCAGCCAATTGAAACGCTCGGTGTCACCACCGGCCGCGGGAGAACCGCCCTCCTTGTATTTCCAATGGGCAGCGATACCGAATTCCGACACCTGATGCATTTCCGCCGTGCGGATCTGCACCTCGATCGGCCGATGGCGACCAATCACCGCCGTATGCAGAGATTGGTAGCCATTGGGCTTCGGTAAGCCGATGTAATCCTTGAACCGTCCTGGGATGGGGCGGAAGGTGTCATGCACCACCGCCAACGCCCGATAACAGGTCTCGAGGTTGGGGGTAATGATCCGCACTGCCGCCACGTCGTAGATCTCGTGGAAGGCCTTCTGCTGGCGCTGCATCTTGCTCCAGATGCCGTAGAGATGCTTCGGCCGGCCATTCACCTCGCAGCTCTCCAGCCCCACCGCTGCCAGCCGGTCACTCAACAACTTGAGGGTCACCCCAAGCCGTTCTTCCCGTTCGCTGCGCTTGGTGGCCACCTCCTCGGTGATCTCCCGGAAGGCCTCAGGCTCCAGCAGCTTGAAGGCCAGATCTTCAAGCTCCCACTTGAACCGGCCGATTCCGAGCCGGTTGGCCAGCGGGGCGTAAATCTCCCGGGTTTCACGGGCGATGCGCTCCTGCTTCTCCCGCTTCAGGGAACCGAGGGTGCGCATGTTGTGGAGCCGGTCCGCCAGCTTCACGAGCACCACGCGAATGTCGCTGGCCATGGCCAGAAACATCTTGCGCAGGTTCTCCGCCTGGGCTTCGGTGCGATTGGTGAAATGCAGACCACCGAGTTTGGTCACCCCCTCCACCAAGGCCCGCACCTCGGCGCCGAAATGTTCTTCCAGCTGATCCGCAGTGAGATCGGTGTCTTCCACCACGTCATGGAGGAAGCCCGCAGCGATCACCGGAGCACTGGCACCGATGTCGCGCAACAGATCAGCCACCGCCACAGGGTGAACGATGTAGGGGTCACCGCTGGCGCGGAACTGACCTTCATGAAGCTGAAAAGCGAAATCAAAAGCGGCCGCCAGCAGCGCTTCTGAATCCGTGGGGCAGCTGTATCCCGCGCCTGGGGGCACATGCTCCAGGCACTCCTGCAGCCAGGGGGGCAGGTCGATGCCGTAATCCTCAAGACTGCGAATCGGATGGGCGCGAACCGTGGGCAGGCCAGTGGACGGCCCAGCACCGACCGCATCGGTCTGTGTCGGTTCTGTCGTAGAGGCGCCTTTCAGCATCCGACCCGTCAGGGTTTGACCATGGTATTGGAGTCATGCGTCCAGTAACGCCCTCGATGTCTCCATCGCCTGGCCCCGGCAGCACGACAGCCGCGATTCTTGAGCTGGAACACCTGCAGCTGCGCTACCCAGGCGCCGACCACTGGACTCTGAATGGCCTGAATCTGCGTATCGCGCCCGGCGAACACCTGGCCCTGGTGGGCCCCTCCGGCTGCGGCAAAAGCACTGTGGCCCGGGCAGCCCTGCAGCTGTTGCCGCCCGGCAGTCTCTGCCAGGGGACACTGCGGCTCAACGGCCAGGACCCCCGCGGCCTCAGCCGTCCGGCCCTGCGCCGCCTGCGCGGTGAAGCCGTAGGCCTGGTGTTCCAGGACCCGATGACCCGGCTCAACCCGCTGATGACCGTGGGGGGGCATTTGCTCGACACCCTGGAGGCCCACCAACCCGAACAATCGGTGGCAGCCCGGCGCGAACGGGCCTGCAACCTGTTGGAACGGGTGGGCATCGGCGCGGACCGCTTCAACGCCTATCCCCATGAATTCAGCGGCGGCATGCGCCAACGGCTGGCCATTGCCTTGGCCATCGCCCTGCAGCCGCCCCTGGTGATCGCCGATGAACCGACCACAAGCCTGGATGTGGCCGTGGCAGGGCAGGTGATGGCGGAACTGCGCCAGCTCTGCGACGACCTGGGCAGCGCCCTGCTGCTGATCAGCCACGACCTGGCCATGGCCCACCGCTGGTGCGACCGGATGGCAGTGCTGGATGGAGGACAGGTGGTGGAAGTATCCAGCAGCACAGCCGTGCTCACCCAGCCGCAATCCGCCGTGGGCCAACGGCTGGTGGCGGCAGCCCGGGCTCGGGAAGGGGGCGAGACACCCCATACCGCTGACGCCGCGATCCTGCTGAAGGTGGACGCCCTGCGCTGTTGGCACAACCTGGGCGGTCCTCCCTGGGCGCCCCGCTGGCTGAAAGCCGTCGACGGGATCAGCTTTGCCCTCCAGGCCGGGGAATCCCTGGGAGTCGTGGGGGGGTCCGGCTGCGGCAAGAGCACCCTCTGCCGCGCACTGATGGGGCTGAGTCCGATCCGGGGCGGCCAAGTGTGGCTGGATGGGGACAACCTGCTGCAGCAACGGGGCCGTCGCGAACGGCAACTGCGACGCTCGATTCAGATGGTGTTTCAAGACCCACTTGCCTGCCTCAACCCGGCGATGCAGGTGGCGGATGCGATCGCCGACCCCCTGCTGATTCACGGCCTGGCGACCAAAGCGGCCGCCCGAGAACGGGCCCGAGAGCTGCTGGAGCTGGTGGGTCTCTCCCCTGCCGAGCAGTTCCACCAGCGCCTGCCAAGGCAACTATCGGGAGGCCAGCAGCAGCGGGTCGCGATTGCCCGTGCCCTGGCCCTGGAGCCGAAGGTGCTGATCTGCGACGAGAGCGTGAGCATGCTCGACGCTGAAATCCAGGCCGAGGTGCTGGCCCTGCTGCGCTCTCTTCAGCGCCGCCTGGGCCTGGCGATGGTGTTTGTCACCCACGATCTTTCGGTCGCCAGTGGCTTCTGCCACCAGGTGATCGTGCTCGACCAGGGCCGGATCGTGGAGCAGGGGCCTGGGGACCAGCTGCTGCGACAACCGCAGGCCGCCATCACCCAGACGTTGGTGGAGGCGTGTCCACGCCTGCCCGCCGCCTGAGCACCGACAGCAACTTCTCCATCACAGGCGGGAGTGGGGCTTCAAACTGCATCCGTTCCCGCGTGATCGGGTGATCCAGCCCCAACTGAAAGGCATGAAGGGCCTGGCCGGGCAGATCGATCGGCAGCTTGCGGCAACGGCTATAGGTGGGATCGCCCACCACCGGATGGTTCATGTGGGCGCAATGCACCCGGATCTGATGGGTGCGGCCGGTGTCGAGCTTGAAACGCAAGAGCGAATAATCCCCAAGCCGTTCCACCAGGGTCCAGTGGGTGCAGGCATAGCGGCCGCTTTCGCCACTCACCACCGCATATTTCTTGCGGTCAGCCGGATGGCGCCCGATCGCCCCAACGATGGAGCCGGAATCCCCCTGGGGAAGCCCATGCACCACAGCCATGTATTCCCTTGAAGCGATCCGTTTCTGGATCTGCACCTGCAGCTTCACCAAAGCCTCCTGGCTCTTGGCGATCACGATGCAACCGGTGGTGTCCTTATCGAGCCGGTGCACGATGCCGGGCCGCAGTTTGCCGCTGATCCCCGGCAGATCCGGGCAGTGATGCAGCAGGCCGTTCACCAGGGTGCCGTCTTTATTGCCAGGTGCTGGATGCACGGTGAGACCGGCCGGCTTGTTGATCACGATCAGGTGATCGTCTTCAAAGAGCACATCCAGGTCCATGGGCTCGGGCTTGAGATAGGGGAGCGGCTCGGGCGGCGGCATCCACAGCTGCACCTCATCGCCCTCCCGCAATGGCGTTTTCGCCTTGCCGGTTTTGCCGTTCACGCGCACAAAGCCAGCGTCGATGAACTTCTGAATCCGGGCCCGGCTCTGCTCGGAGCGCTGACTCACCAACCAGCGATCCAGGCGCATCGGCAATGGCTTGGGGTAAAGGAGCGTGACCAATTCCCCCTCACCCTCGCCAAAAGCCTGGGTGAAGGTCTCCTCCGGCAAGGGAGGCCGTGGCCGCCGCTGACCTTGCTGACTCACGCCGCCAGCTCCGCCGGCAGTTCCAGGGAAATACTGCCCAGAGCCGACTTGCGGAAATCGTCCATCAACCGCTGAGCCATGCGCGAGGTGTCTGCGGAAGTGTGCTTCTCTGCCGCGGCCTGCATCCACAGAGCGGGATCCGCCGTCTCTCCTGTGAGCGCAATGCCATAGCGGGTTTCGACCCGGCTCAGGGAGACCCCCGACCCTGGCCGCTGCTCCATGGCCGCCAGCATCCGCAGAAAGGCCTGGGCCACCAGCTCGCCGTCGTAGGCCGCCTGGCCGATGTCATCACAGAGGGCCAGAAACAGGGCCGCCCGCTGGTCGTCGAGCCGGGGAGGCAACACCCCTGGCGCATCCAACAGATCCAGGTCTTGGCCCAAACGCACCCAGCGCAAGGTTCGGGTGACCCCAGCACGGCGGGCGCTGGCCACCACCTTCTGTTTCACCAGACGGTTGATCAGGGCCGACTTGCCCACGTTGGGGAAACCAAGGGTGAGGGCCCGCACCGGCCTTGGACGCATACCCCGGTTGCGGCGCCGCTCATTGAGCTGATTGCCAGCCCGAATCGCCGCCTGCTGCAGCTGCTTCACACCGGTACCGGCCTTGGCATCGCACCAGACCGTGGCTTGCCCCTGACTCTTGAACCATTGCTGCCAGGCGTCACGCGCCTCTGCGGTGACCATGTCGCGGCGGTTGATCACCAACAAGTGCTGCTTGCCTTTCACCCAGCGGTTGAGGTGGGGATGCCCCGTCGCCAAGGGGATGCGTGCATCGCGCACCTCGATCACCAGGTCAACCTTGTCGAGGTTCTGCTTGAGCTGCTGCTCCGCCTTGGCGATGTGGCCGGGATACCACTGAATGGGGGGGGTACTCACGGCACCACCAACACAGGACAGGGCGCCAGCTGAATCACTCGCACCGCCGTGCTCTCCGTGTCGTCTTCGAGATTCACGCCGCGGGTGCCCATCACAATCAGATCCACATTCAACTCGTCGGCCACATCGCAAATCACGAAGGCCGGCTTGCCCTCCCGTTCCACCACCTCGCAGGCCACCCCCGCCTGCTCGAAGCGGCTGCGGGCCTGGTCGAGCAAGGGCGCCACGGTGGCATGGTCATGCATCTCCGGTCGCTCCGGCTGCACCACCGAGAGCAGCACCATGCGGCTGCCATGGCTGCGGGCCAGCTCCAGGGCTTTGCCGGCGGTCTCCACCGCCTCGCGGCTTTGATCAATCGGGAACAGAACGGTGTTGAACATGCGTTCCTCCTCTTGAGCCGCACCGATACCGCCGGTCTAGCGCCAGATCTGCACAACTCGGGTTAATCTCCCCTCGTTTTCTTACCGCACGACACAACCCCATGGCGAAGCGTTCCCTGGCCAGCCTCACCGGCGCCGACCTCAGCGGCAAACGCGTTCTCGTGCGGGTTGATTTCAATGTGC
Source organism: Salipiger bermudensis (assembly GCA_964225855.1). Taxonomy (GTDB): domain Bacteria; phylum Cyanobacteriota; class Cyanobacteriia; order PCC-6307; family Cyanobiaceae; genus Synechococcus_C. The sequence continues at coordinate 39,382 of CAXQPR010000077.1, forward strand.
CCCTGAACGACACCGGTGCGATCACCGACGACACCCGCATCCGCGCCGCCCTCCCCACCATCAACGACCTGATCGGCAAGGGCGCCAAGGTGATCCTGTCCGCCCACTTCGGTCGTCCCAAGGGTCAGGTCAACGACAGCATGCGCCTCACCCCCGTGGCCGCTCGCCTGAGCGAGCTGCTGGGCAAGCCCGTGGTGAAGACCGACAGCTGCATCGGCCCCGATGCTGAGGCCAAGGTCGGCGCCATGGCCAACGGCGACGTGGTGCTGCTGGAGAACGTGCGTTTCTTTGCCGAAGAAGAGAAGAACGATCCCGCCTTCGCCGAGAAGCTGGCTGGCCTGGCTGACGTGTACGTGAACGACGCCTTCGGCGCCGCCCACCGTGCCCACGCCTCCACCGAAGGCGTGACCAAGTTCCTCAAGCCCTCCGTCGGCGGCTTCCTGATGGAGAAGGAGCTTCAGTACCTGCAGGGTGCCATCGATGCTCCCAAGCGCCCCCTGGCCGCCATCGTGGGTGGCTCGAAGGTGAGCTCCAAGATCGGCGTACTCGAGGCGCTGATGGACAAGTGCGACAAGATCCTTGTCGGCGGCGGCATGATCTTCACCTTCTACAAGGCCCGTGGCCTGGCCGTCGGCAAGAGCCTGGTGGAAGAGGACAAGCTGGAGCTGGCCAAGGAGCTCGAGGCCAAGGCCAAAGCCAAAGGTGTGGAACTTCTGCTGCCCACCGACGTGGTGCTGGCCGACAACTTCGCCCCCGACGCCAACAGCCAGACCGCTCCTGTGACCGCCATCCCCGACGGCTGGATGGGTCTGGACATCGGCCCTGACTCTGTGAAGGTGTTCCAGAACGCTCTTGCGGATTGTCAGACCGTGATCTGGAACGGCCCCATGGGTGTGTTCGAGTTCGACAAATTTGCAGCCGGCACCAACGCCATCGCCACAACGTTGGCTGACCTGAGCGGCAAGGGTTGCTGCACGATCATCGGAGGTGGTGACTCCGTGGCTGCTGTGGAGAAGGCGGGCCTGGCCGACAAGATGTCCCACATCTCCACCGGCGGTGGCGCCAGCCTCGAGCTGCTGGAAGGCAAGGTGCTGCCCGGTGTGGCCGCCCTCGACGCCGCCTGATCACGCCCACTCATCGGTTGGGCAGCCGCGCTCCTCTGGCTGCCCAAGCGTGCTGGCCGCTCCCTGGGGGGCGGCCTTTTTGATGCCTGGCTCGCCCCTCATTCAGCCACGCTTGAAGTGGCGCCCAGACCACTCAGGCCAGAGTGGCAAGCCCAGTCGCTTGCGCTCGGCATTGAGCTGCTCACGGCCCTGCCGATGCAATGCCCGGCGGGCCTGATACCGCTGCTGTTTGCAATTGCGATAGGAATCGATGGTGTCGGCATCCTTGAGGCACAGCTGCTCGTTCTTGAGCAGGGCAAGCCGCTGGGGATAGCTGCGCAACTCCCAGTCACGACGCGCGTTGAACAACGCCTGCTTCTGGGCTTGGGTGAGCTTGGGCCGCTGATCAGGCTGACCATGGCGGCGGGATTCGGCCTGACCACCACTCGCTAGAAGCGAGGCAGCGGCAAGAGCCGCGCAGGGGATCAAGAACACCCGCTGCCAACGTTGCGCTGGGGTCATCAATGCAAAGGATCGGGACTCGCCAACGTTGCTGCAGCCCAACGGGAGAGGTCTGACTGAACCCCGCACAAACCATGACCGAATCTGACTGGTCAGGCTTTGAGCAGCAGCCCCAAGGCCAGCAACCCCGCCGCCGCGATCCAGCTCCCCGCCACCCGTTGCGCAATCCGTAACCAGGCACGCTCGGTCACAGCCACCTGCCCGCTGATCAACAGCACCAGCACAGTCACGGCACTCACCACACCGAGAAGATCCAACGACAGGCCACCGGCAGCAGCGGGCAAGGTGAAGCCATTGGCCAAACCAAAGGCCAGCCCTGACACCACCACCACGCCAGCCAGCCGCGAAGGCTTCAAGCGACGGGCCAGGGCAACCAACACCCCCACCAGAATCAACAGCAGGGTCGTAAGCAGGGTGAGCGAGGTGGGGAAGCGGAGCTGCAGGCCTGCCATCCCTCCAAGCCACCAACTGAGGGGCAACAGGGCCAACAGCAACCGTCCCCCAGCAGGTCCCTGCTGCCCCGCCAACAAGCTCAAGCCGAGCACCACCAGCAGATCGACGGGGGTGATCAACACATGGGCGATGCCGTCGTAGAAACCGCCAAAGCCGGTCTGCATCAAATGGGCAAAGAGCACTGGCATCAGACGCCTCCCACCTGGGCCAATGACCACACGCCGACCACCGCAATGACAGCACCGGTCAGCTGCACAAACCGCTGGCCCCACGGCAATTGGCGGGCTTCTCCCAGCACGATGCCCACCAGGTGAAGCAATCCCGTGGCCACCACAAACGCGAGGCTGAACAACAGCGCATCAGCCCCGTCTGGCAGCTCTAGACCATGGGCGTAGCCATGGAACAAGGCAAACACCCCCACCAACGTGGCGGCCAACGCAAGCGGTAGACGTTTCTGCAGCATCACTAACACCCCAAGCACGAGTGCCGACAAAGCAATGCCGACCTCAACACCAGGAAGCGGCAGCTGCAACAAACCGAACAAGGCGCCGAACGCCATCACCATCGGGAACGCCACCGGCAACAACCAAAGGGCCGGTGCGCCCAACACGGCGCCCCAAAGCCCCACCGCCACCATGGCCACCACATGGTCGAGGCCGGTCACAGGGTGCAGGAACCCAGCCATCACGCTGCCGGCACCACCCGCTTCCACATGGGCCTGGGCCGCCGGGATCAGCACCAGCAGCAAGGCCCCTACACCAGCCAGGGCAGCGAGCAAACGCCGCAACATCCGCGTCATCTCAGGCACCTCCGGTGAGCATCGCCAGGGTGGTCTGGATCGTCCAGTAGGCACCGGCGCAGCCGATGGTCCAAGCCGGCATGCGCTGCACCCACACAGGCCAGCGGATCTGCAGCTGATGGAAGCTGCGTTGCAAGCCCAACACCAACAGCACAAAGATGTCTTGGCCGATCTCGATGCCCACGTTGAACAGGAGCAACGCCAACAGCAACTCATGGTGAGGCAAGCCCAGTTCCGATAGCCCGCGGGCGTAGCCAAACCCGTGGAGAAGACCAAAGCCACAGGCCAGCACCCAGGGGTGGCGCAGGGTGAAGCTCGTTTGCCCGCGCAGGAAGCGCACCACCTCGGTGCCCATAAACAGGATGGAGAGGGCAATCGCGGCATTGAGGGGGCCGGGAGGTACATCGACAATCCCCACCGCCGACACCGAAAGGGTGATGCTGTTGGCCAGCGTGAACGCCGACACCGTCTTCAGCAGCATCCAGCCATCGCGAACGATGAGCACCAACCCGAGCAACAGCAGGAGGTGATCCACCCCCAGCAGGATGTGCTCAATCCCCAGGCGCAGATACGACCACACGCCGGGTTGCTGGGCTGCATCGGCGGCGGAGGGCACTGTCGCCGTGGGCTGTTCCGGCTGAATCAGCAGCGTTTGCTGGGTGGTGCTTTGCCAGGGCTGCACCCGTAGCAACACCTCCGTGCCTGCAGCACCCAACTGATCGATGCTGATCGCTCGGCCCTCCAAGGGCGTGCGGCACTGAAGCTGAGCCGTCACCACCAGAGCCCGAGCCTCTCGCTGACTGTCGAGAGCCCCTTGCAGTGCACAGTCTTCAGGGAAGCGGGGCGCGATCGGTAGACGCTGCCCCTGGAGCAAGGGCAGTTTCCAAACCACTTGGTAGTCGCTGGCAGCGGTGGCCTTCAGCTCAAGGAAGCCAGGAAAGAGGTCATGGGCACTGACCCATCGGGGCAGCAGCAGGGCCACCACCAGCAACAACGGCAGAACGACGCGACGCAGCATGGTCAAGGACGGGGCATGCGCACGCTGTATTTGCCCAGCAGCTCTTGGTAGTAGCCCTCTTTGCGCTGCTGGCGCTGGGTCTGCTGCCAATGGCGCGTCACCGCCTGGCGCACCTCAGCCAATGCCGGCAGGGCACCGGGTTGGAACGCCGAAACCCGCACCAGATGCTGGCCATAGGCCGAGGGGATCGGACCCACCCACACGCCCTGAGGCTGTTGCAGAAGGGCATCGGTGAACGCCGTGCCGAACTGGGCCACCAATTCACTGCGACGCTCATCCTTCCACCGGGCCCCCGCCATCGCCAAAGGGTCGCCAAGAGTGGCGTGATTGACTCCCCCGCCGTCGCCATTGAGCTGAGCTTTCAAGACCTCGGCATCACGATCGAGTTGCTTGCCCCGGCGAACCGGATCAAGGAACACCTGTTCAAAACTCACCCGCGGTTCGCTGCGGAACTGGTCCGGATTCGCCTGGAGATACGCCTGGAGCTGCTGATCCGAGGGGCTGGGCACGGTCAAGGTGCCGTCGTTGACGAATTCCATCTTCTGGCGCAAGCGGCGGCGCACGATCGTGTCGTTGCGATCGAGCCCCAGGGCCAAGGCCTCGCGCACCATCACCTCAGTGCGCACGTGATCGTCGAACAGGCTCTTGAGCTCTTCCTGGGACGGAGGGCGCTGCCAGGTGCGGGCAAATGCCTTCACCAGGGTGGCCGCTTGCTCATCGCTCACCACAATCTCGGACGAAGCAGGCCCCCCACTCGAACTCCATAGGCCTTGAAGGCCAAAGAGAGCAGCACCCACCATCAGGAACGGAACGATCGGTTCCTTGAGGAGAGTGACCAACCGTTCGCGCCCGGGCATCAGGAGGGGGTGTACCAGATGGGACTGGTGTAGGCCCGTTCCTGGCTGCTGTAGGGCGCCTTGCTCGGCATCTCGTCGTAAAGGTTGAAGTTTTTACGGTCGTAGGCCAGCCAAGTGGGCGTGGGGATTTCGATCACCCGCACGTAATAGAAGGCCTTCTGGGAGGCATCAAACGAGGGATCCTTCCAATGGGCCGTGAGGTTGGTGGCCCCAATGCTGTTGGTGTAGGTGGCCTCCCGTTCATTCACACTGCTGCCCACCGATGGCACCTTGCCATCCGCACCTGGTTGGCGACGCTCGGCATCACTCCAGGAGACGTCGAACACCTTCTCGTGGGTGTTGCCATCGGCATCCATCCAGCCCTTCACGATCTGAATGCGATCGAGATTGGCGCCATCGGGATCCTTGCGGGCCTGCACCAGGAAAGACGGCACCTGGCCCTCAGCCGCAGCCATCAGGTCACCCCCCATAGGGACGCCCTTGGCGCAGGCGGCCTGCGCCCAGTCGGCGGTCTTGATGTCGTCGGGGTTGTAGTCGTAGCCGCCATACACCCGCACCGTGAGACGGGTGCCGCTGGTGCCAAACACCTCCTTGCGGTTCATGGCATCCCACAGGGCCGTGCGGGTGTTGCCGGAGGCCCACACACCCGCCAGACCGGAGGCACCCAGCTGCAGAGCCGTGAGGTCGAGGGAGGCATCCTTCGACGACTTGATCAGCACGTCTTTCCAGCGCTCCGGGCTGGGCTCCAGGATCGGAGCCTTACCCCACCAATTGTCTTCCGCGGTGGAGGGAAGGCTAGAGTGGGAGTCAGTGGAGCCGATCATCCCGAACTTGAAGGGGTTGAAGCCGAGGCTTGACTCAAGCTGCAGACCACGACGCAAAGCAGCACGGGCGTACTCGTAGGGATACATCGCCGGTGTCGTCGGCACGATCCCACCAAGGTTGGAGTTGTCGACGATGTTGAAACCGGCGAACTCATCTTCCGGAGACAACATCGGATGGGTTTCGCCAGTGCCCTTGGCCTGCGTCACCTCCACGATCGGCTCAAAGCGCTTGCGCATACGGGCGTAATCCGCATCGATCGGCTCGCCCGTTTTCTGATGGCGCGGCAGGAACATGGTGCCGCTGGAGAGATTGCCGTTGTGGGGAATAGCCAACACCCGGCCACCGGTTTTTTTCTCGTAATTAGCCATGAAGGTCCAGAGGTCCTCCACGTCTTCGGAATCGAAGGCTGAAAAAGGCAGCACCTTGTCAGCCTGAACCTTGTCATCGCGGAACACCACGACCCGGTGGAGGTTGCCACCGCCGGGTTGGCTGGTCCACTCGTAGCCGATCAACGTGCTGAACGTGCCCGGAGCGTTGTAGCGCTCAGCAACTTCAGTGTTGTACTCCCAGACGCTGCGCATGTAGGCGTCATTGGAGATCAGGGCGTCGCGACCACCAGCCATCTTCTGGACCAACAAGTAAAAGGCTTCCACCCCCTTACCCGCGTTCCACAAATCGTTGAGCTGTCGGCCCAACGGGGCCTTGAGCAGCTCTGGATCCGACTTGGCCAGGCCTTGGGCTAAACCCAGATTCTCGGCATGGTCTGCCACCACCAGGAAATCCAAGGGCCGCTTCAGAGCCGCCTTCTGCCCGCTGTTGCTGGTGACAGTTTCACCTTGCGCAAACCGGTAAGCCTCCTCGAGGCCCAACTTCGTGCCCGCCAAACCTGCATCGGGCGAGAGGGCGGTGTGCAGGTGGGTATCGCCGAAATAAGCACGATTGCCACTGGCGCATTGCGCGTCTTCCTCTTGGGCTTGGGCCGACACCTTGGTGCTAAGCGCTGCTCCCGGACCATGCGCGCAGGAGGTCAGCGCTGGGAGGAATGCCATCACGCCCGTGAGGGCCAGAGCGCGAATGCGTCTTGCCATGGGGAGCCTGAATTACACGAACCCAACCGTGATCAGATCCGCGCCGAGAGACAACGTTCCCTTCACGTGATGCCAATGAATTGCGCACAATCGGGATCATGGGCGTCTGCTCAGCCCGCTCGACATGCCCGGATCTCCCCACACCGCCCCAACCCACCTGGCCGTGGTGGGGCTTGGTGCTCTGGGGCTGCCCATGGCGATCAACCTGCTCCGAGCAGGCCATCACCTGCGGGTGCACACCCGCAGCCGGAACGCTGAAAGGCACCCGGGCCTGCAAGGCGCCGTGCCTTGCGCAACGCCGGCCGAAGCCGCCCAAGGCTGCCGAGCCCTGCTGATCTGCGTCAGTGATGACGCGGCGGTGGAGGAGGTGCTCTGGGGAGCGCAAGGGGCCGGACCTGCTCTAGCGGAGGGCAGCCTGGTGATCGATTGCTCCACCATCAGCCCCGCCGGAGCGCAAGCGATGGCACAGCGACTGAACGCGCAAGGGGTGCAGTTCCTGGATGCACCCGTCACCGGAGGCACTGAAGGTGCCAGGGCGGGGACGCTAACGGTGCTCTGCGGAGGAGCCGCCGATGACCTAGAGCGGGCACGGCCGCTGCTGGAGGTGATCGGCGGCTCTATCCACCACTTCGGCCCCGTGGGTGCAGGCCAGCAGGTGAAGGCGATCAACCAGGTGCTGGTGGCAGGGAGCTATGCCGCCGTGGCCGAGGCGATCGCCCTGGGGCAACACCTGCAGCTGCCGATGGAGCAGGTGGTGAATGCCCTGAAACACGGGGCGGCTGGCTCCTGGGCCCTGGAGCACCGCTCCGCAGCCATGCTTGCCGACACCTATCCGCTGGGCTTCAAGCTGGCGCTGCACCACAAGGATCTCGGCATTGCCCTGGAGGCCGCCGCAGCCGCCGGCCTGGAGCTACCGATCACCGCCGCAGTGCGCGCTCAGGAGCAGGCACTCATGAACCAAGGACTAGGCGAAGCGGATGTGTCGGCGCTGCGGCGGGGACTCCCTCAACCCAAGAGCACAGCCTCGTAACAGGCTTACCACTCAAACGACACGCACACGTACCAAAGACGGCGTCTTTTAGCCGCCCAGCTGACTGCGGTCGCTCACCACACGCACCTGCTTGGTGACCGTGATCACGCCATCAGGATGCACCAACATCGCGGCCCAGGTCTGCACACCAGGCTGGAAGGGAGCCTGCACCGACTTGAACAGTCCGCCGCTCCCCAGGGGCTCCAGCTGAATATCTGGACTGGTTTGCGCACGCACCTGGGCCGGCGTCAGGGCAATCAGCCCTCCAGCCACCATCGCCTGGCCCAACGGCTCATCCAGGATCACATCCACGTCGTAACGGCTCCCCGTCAGCACGGTCTCGGGAATCAACAGCGTCACCGGCAAATCACCCCGTGCATTGACCAGCAGGGACTGCTCGTTCAGCACCTCCTGACCGGTGATCAACCCAGCCTCGGTGCTGAGGGCCAACGATTGACTGGCCTGCAACCCAAAGAGCAGTCCATCTTTTTCAGTGCTGCCCTCCACACTCAGGGCCACAGGCAAGCGGCCATCGGGGAGGGGGGCACCCGCCTTCAGCTGCCAGCGGGCATTGGAGAACCGCTCCGTAAAGCGCTGCAAGCGAGAAGTCCACTGCGGAAGCTGCCCTGGCGCGAGTAAGACCTCAAGGCCAGCTGGATCGGAGGCGTTCAGGGCTTGCTCGAGGCGCTCCACCAAATTCTGCGGCTGAGCAGCAGCACGCACAGATGTTTGGGCACCGACCAATCCAGCCACGGGAGCACTGATCGCCACCAACGCAGCCAACACCAACGGACGCATGGACCGGGTCAACACCCCTCGAGGATTGACCTGGCGAGTTGCACGACCAGTGATCCCATCGAAGTGCCGCACGCCAACAGTCCTGAGCTTCGCCCTTAAGTTAGGGCGCCTGTTCGTGCCCGCCCGCTGCCATGTCACGGCTTCTCATCGCCGCCAGCGGCACCGGCGGCCATTTGTTCCCCGCCCTGGCAGTCGCTGAAGCTCTGCCCGCCCACTGGCAGACCCGCTGGCTCGGAGTCCCCGATCGGCTGGAAACCACACTGGTGCCCGAGCGCTACGGGTTGGTGACCGTCAAAGCCGGTGGGCTCCAGGGCAGGGGCCTGCGCAAGCTGATCCAACTGATTCAGCTGATTGCCGCCAGCCGTGACGTGCGCCGGCTGATTCGCCGCAGCGGCAGCGAGGTGGTGTTCACCACCGGCGGCTACATCGCCGCACCAGCAATCCTGGCGGCCCGCTGGTGCGGCGTGCCGGTGGTGCTGCATGAATCCAATGCCATCCCCGGGCGTGTGACCCGCCTGCTGGGACGCTTCTGTTCTCAGGTCGCCGTTGGCCTACCAGCCGCAACAGAACGCATCCCGGGGACCAGCGCCTGCGTCACCGGCACGCCCGTGCGCACCGCCTTCTTGGCACCTCAGGCGCTTCCCGCCTGGGTCCCCCAGGGCCCTGGACCTTTGCTGGTGGTGATCGGCGGCAGCCAAGGCGCCGTGGGCCTGAATCGGATGGTGCGTGCCGTGCTGCCGCAGCTGCTGGCAGCGGGTTGCCGTGTGGTGCACCTGAGCGGCAGCAACGACCCGGAAGCCGGCACCCTGCAGCACCCGCAGCTGGTGGAGCGCCCCTTCAGCGATGAGGTGCCGGGCCTCCTGCAACACGCTGATCTCGCCATCAGTCGTGCAGGGGCAGGCAGCCTCAGCGAACTAGCCGTGGCAGGCACGCCAACGGTGCTGGTGCCGTTTCCCCAAGCCGCCGACAAACATCAAGACGCCAATGCCGCCTGCGCGGCAGCACTGGGCGCCGCCGTGATCGTGCATCAACATGCGCCCGAACAATCGGTATTGCTGCAAACCCTCTGGCGCCTGCTGGGGCCTCGCCTGCGTGGCTGTGCACCTTCCGCCGATCCACTGGCCACGATGCGCACCGGCATGGAACTACTGGCCGTGCGGGATGCCGAGCAACAACTGGTGACCATCCTTGAAGGCCTGGTCGCTCAAACCAAAGGCTGACGCTCCAGCTCCTGACGCAGGGCTCGGACAATGCGGCGGTTGTTCGCACGGCTCTGCAGACCGATCCGCAGCCAACGCTCCCCGAGCCCATCAAAGGAGCGGCAATCGCGCAACAGCACCCCGCGGCGCGCCAGCCCTTCGCGAATAGTCAGCAACGACGAGCCACCTTCAATCAGCAGAAAGTTGACGCTGCTGGGACGCGCTGTCAGCCCTGGCAGCTGATTGAGCTGACCGCGTAACCAGGGCTCCTCGCGCTGTACCCAACCATGAACGCGAGCCATCCAACGCGCCAGACCGGACTGATCACGCATCACCGCTGCACCTGCAGCCAAGGCCAACCCATTGACGCTCCACGGGTCACGCCATTCCTTCCAACGCTGGAGGCGATCGGGATGGGCAACGACGTATCCCAGGCGCAGACCAGCGATGGCAAACAGCTTCGTGAGGCTGCGAATGACCACCAGATTCGGAAAATCCCGCACCAAAGGGACCAGCGAATGAGCTTCACCCTCTGGCGCTAAGGGCAGAAAGGCTTCATCGCAGATCACCAGCGCGTAATGCGGCAGAAGCCTGGCCAACGAAGAACGATCCCAGAGATGACCTGTTGGATTGTGGGGATTGGTGATCCACAAGCAGCGACCTGAGGGCAACCATGAGGCGAGATCAGGGTGATGTGGGAAAGGCTGAGGCCAAGCATCAGACCAAGCAAGCGGCAAGCGCATCGCCTCAGTTGCCCCCTGCCAACAGCGGAGAGCACGGGCGTAATCCGCGAATCCCGGCTGCGGGACCACACTGCTGCCCGCAACGGCCGCATCACGCGCCGCCCAGGTGAACAATTCAGCCGCTCCGTTGCCAGCCAGAAGCGCATCTGGATCGGTGCCGTGGTGCGCAGCGAGAGCAAGACGCAACTCCGACTGACTGCGGTCGGGGTAATCGCGCAATGCACTGCCACGGATGGCCTGTGCCAAGGCGCGTCGCAACGAACGCGGCGGTCGAAAGGGCACCAAAGATGCACTGGCATCCAGCAAGCGCTGCGGATCGCAGCCCAAACGCCGCGCTTCAGCGCTGAGATTGCCCCCATGGGGAGGAACCGGGCTAGCCAAGGGGCTGGAGCTGAATCAATGCATCTTGCCGCTCGACGCCAACGGTGCGGAGCGATAGAACCCAGCCAGCGGCACTCATCACCATGGCAGCCCTGGGCTATCGCCTGATTGTGGTCGCTGCACTGATCACTCCAACAACTTGGGAGATGCAGGCCAAGGCCAACGAAAGCCTGCTCCACCTGCTGCAAAACAAACGCTGCCCCCAATGCCGCTTGGCAGATGTGGATCTCGTGCACGTTGATTTGCGCGACGCCGATCTCAGTGGCGCAGGTTTACAGCGCGCCAACCTCGGCCAAGCCCGTTTGGATGGCGCCAATCTGAGCGGCGCCGATCTCAGCTTCACAAGCCTGAAAGGGGCCTCTCTGCGGGGAGCCAAGCTGCAGGGCGCCAAGCTCTACGGCACTGATTTAAGAAATGCCGATCTCACGGGCGCCGTGCTGGATGCCAATGCCCTCGAGCAGGCCCATTGGAGCGGCGC
>CAXQPR010000078.1:0-11195 GCA_964225855.1 Salipiger bermudensis
CCCACCTGGCGCAGCACGTTGGTGGCGCCGGTGGAGCCGGAGCCCAGCTCGCGCAAGTCGATGCCTTTGCACCAGCGCCCTGCCAGGTAACCGCTGGGGATGGATCCGAGCAGATAGCCCAGCAGCAGGGGCGGGAGGAAATCCATCAGAGCAACTCGTCGTCAATCAGCAGTTCATCCGGCTGGGCCGCAAACGCCAGCCAGAGAGGGAACTGAAGCACAGGGATGTCGACGGCACGCTCCGCCGCATCGACCAGGATCAGAGGCACTTCGCCCCGTTCTTCCAGGCGATCGGCCCGCTCTACCAGGGCATCGGCGCGGTCGAACAGCACGATGCCGCTATTGGGGCCGAAGTCTTCCCGGCCGAGCCCGAGGCAGTCCTGCAGCCCGCGGCGCCATTCCCCAAGCCGTTCCGGTTGCCCGGCCAGCACCAACGCTTGGAACTGATCGCCGTAGAGCTCGCCGATCACCGAGATCAGGGCGGCGCTCACCAACACGTTGCGAGGCCGGCTGCCGCGGCTGGCCTGGGCGCCCCACCCGCCTTGGTTGAAAAACCAGTCTTCTAGCAGGCCCACATCGTTGCTGTCGAGGCTGCGCCGCAGCTTCCACGGCCCGGCGTAGAAATCGGGTTGTTCGAGGAACCGCTTCAGGCTGGCGCGGATCAGGTCTTCATCGGGGCGAAAGGTGTCGGCAACAGCGGGCGGAGCGCTGGCGTCGCTCGCATCACCAGCGGGGTCTGCAGCTTGCTGATCGAGGGGTGAGGGTTGCACCACCATCGGTTGCACCACCAGCTCCAGGCTTTCCACCGACTGGGCCAGGTCATTGAGGGCACCGCCGAGATACTCCTGGAATCCCTTCACCCGCCGAGCGATCGCATCCGACTGCCCGGCAAATGATTGGCGCAGGTCGGTTTCCAGCTGCTGCTTGCGTTGGCTCAGCTCGGCGATCTCCTGTTGGAGCTGGCTGCGGCGTTCCAGCAACTCAGCCGTGGCCAAGGTTTGCCAGTCCTTGGTCTGGCTGTCATTGCTGTTGGCGGGGCTTGTGCCAGTGCTGGCCTCAGTGCTGCTCGCCTCTGAGTTGCTGACAGCGGAGTCAGGAGTAGGCGCGGCTGGCTCAGTGGCAGGAGCGGTGTCTGTCGCTGCCCCAGGGGTGGCCTCGTCGCTATTGGCGTCGTTGCCACTGGCCTCGTTGCCACTGGCCTCGTTGCCGCTGCTGCCGTTGCTGGTGGCTTCGCTGGACTCTGTGCTGTGAAGTTCGTCAGCCATAAAGCGCGTCAGGACGGATCAGTGCCGGAGGCGTTCTGTTCCAGATTGCCAACTCGTGCGCGTAATTGCTCACGCAGCTCGCGGGCGTTGAACAGCACCGGGATCAGATGGGGGCTTTTGCGCTCACGGAAATAGAGCACCGTGGGGAAGCCATCCCAGAACAACCGCCAACTGATCCAGTCCTCGTAGGGGAAGCGGCGCAGTTCCTGGCTGCCGCGCCACACGATCAGGGCACGCTCTTCAAATTCCAACCGCAGGCTGTAGCTCTGCACCACCAGGGCCAGGGCGATCAGGCTGTTGATCAGGGTCGGCCAGGGATGGAGGGGCAAGGGCAGCAGCGCTGGGCCCAGCACCAGGATCAGCAGCGGCAGCCGCGGGCTGGGGCTGATGCTGACGGTGCCTTTTTTTTGGGGTGTCATCTCGGGCATCAGGGATTCAGCCAAACAGGATCTGGGTGAGCAGCACATCCATCAGTGCCACGGTCACCAGGATCATCACCACGGATCCGGTGGTGCTGGTGCCCACTTCCTTGGGGCCACCGGAGGTGGTCAGGCCCCAGCCACAGGCCAGCACAGCGATCTGGAGGCCAAACACCAACGCTTTGATCAGCATGAACGGCAGGTCGTCCGGCTGAAGCCAGGTGCGCACCGAGTTCCAGAACACCGCTGGAGGGATGTTGTAAAACTCCGTGCTGGTGATCTGGCCGCTGTAGATGGCCACAGCGAAGAACAGCAGGCACTGCACCGGGGCCATCACCACCATCGCGATCAGGCGGGGCACCACCAGGTACTCCACGGGATCGGTGCGCAGCATCGTGATCGCATCGATCTGCTCGGTCACCTTCATGGTGCCCAGCTGGGCGGCGTAGGCGGTGGCCACCTTGCCGGTGAGCAGTGTGGCGGTGAGCAAGGGCGCAATTTCCCGGGCCAGGCCGATGGCCAGCACCCCGCCCACCGTGGAGCCCGCACCCATGCCACTCAGCTCTGCGGCCACCTGGATGTTGAACACCGATCCGGCGGCCACCCCGGTGATCAGCACGATCAGGAAGCTGCCCGGGCCCGCTTCCATCAGTTGATCAAACAGGTCAATCGTGTTGATCTTGCCGCGGGCAGCGGCGGACACCGCCTGACCTCCGATCAGCAGGCTGCTACCCAGGCGTCGTAACCAGCGGGGGGCTCTCATCGGCGGGTCAGCGGCTCAGGAATGCTGGAGGTGGGCGCCTCGATCGGGCCAGCGTCGCATCACCATTAGGCCGATGGCCACCAGTCCAGCTGGAATCAAGCCCATGCAGAGGCGAATGGCAAGCAGGGCTGTGGCCGGTTGTTCGATGAAGCTCAGGGCGCCGTCGCAGGTCTGGCTGGAGATGTATCCGGTGAGGGAGAGGAGACCACCAAACACCGACATGCTCAGGCCGATGATCAGTTTCTGGCCCAGCACCATCCAGGCGGTGTACATGCCGGCCGGGTGGGAAGGGTCCGCATCGATGGCATCGGGAAGCAGGGACCAGGGAATCAGATAGGCGGTAGAGGCGCCGATGCCCACCAGGGAGATCAAGGCGATCAAGGGGGCGAGAGCCCAACCGCTGGCACCGGGGGCCAGAGGGGCAAACGCCATTGACCACAGGCAAGCGGCGATCCAGAGGCCTCCGCCCCAGCGCAGGGCCACCAGGCGGCCTCGGCGGTTTGAGATCAGGCTCCAGATCTGCAGGCCCGCCAGGGCGCTGATCTGAAAGGGCAACAGGATCCAGGTGGAGAGGCCCGGGGAGAGGTGAATCACCTGCACCAGCCAGATCAGGGCCACCACCTGCATCAGTTGCAGGCCAAACCAGAGCAGCAGATACAGCCCCAGCACCAGCAGGAAGCGGGGGTTGGAGCTGATTCGCTTCAGCTGGAGCCGGAGCGGTTCGCTGGCGCCGCTGGGGCGCTGGGCCCGTTTGGCGAAGGGCGCCAGGCCCCAGCAGCAGGCCAGGGTTGCGGCGGCGGCGATCGTGCCGGTGATCCGGCCCATCACCAGGTAGCCATCGGCGCCGTTGCCCAGCACCACGGCTCCCACCACCAGGCCGCTGAGGCCGGCGATGATCGATCCGGTGAAACGGGCTGCATTCAGGCGTGTGCGGATCGCCGTGTCTGGCGTCAGCTCGGTCGAGAGGGACGCATAGGGAAGGTTGACGCTGGTGTAGGCGGTCATCAGCAGAATCGCCATCACCACGTAGTAGGTGGTGCGTTCACGCACGCCTCCATCCGGCACCCACCACATCGCCGCCAGGCTGATCCCCAGGGGCAGAGCTGCGCCGAGCATCCAGGGCAGGCGAGGACCCCAGCGGCTTTGGGTGTGGTCGCTCATCCAGCCGATCAGGGGATCGTTGATGGCATCCCACACCTTGATCACCGTCAGCAGAGAGCCGGCAATGAAGGCGGGCAGCCCTGCGGCACAGGTGAAGAAGGGAAAGAGATAAAATCCCAGTTGGGTTGCGGCCAGCCCAGTGCCGGCATCGCCCAGTCCGTAGGCCAGCATCAAACGGGTGCGACTGCCCCCGGGAAGCGTGTCGGTGCGGGTCAAAAGGCTGACAGGGGGCGGCGCGTGGTCATAATGCACGGGTACTGAGACAACCAGGTCATTCTTTGACCAGTTGGTTTGTACCAGTGCGGGCGTAGTTTAGTGGTAAAACCTCAGCCTTCCAAGCTGATGATGCGGGTTCGATTCCCGCCGCCCGCTTTTTCGGTTAGCACGTTTTCGTTCCGTGGGCGGAACGTTCTGGTTGCTTCTAAGTGCTGTTAGCCCTTGCGTCGCCCGCGTTCGTTTCGTTGGGCAGCAGTTCCCGGGCTGCCATCACCACCAGGCTGCGGCTTTCCAGGGGTACGCCTTGGGGGGTCCACGGTTCTGGGGTCTCCGGCAGGTCTTCGCCCGCCGGCAGGGCTGTGTCGATCAGGCGATGCCAAGGAGAGGCCGCCGGCGGTAGATCGAAGTGCATCGCCTTGAAGTAGCTGTTGAAGCCCACCCACAGCACCGCACCGCGATCACCCCGCTGCAGGCTTGTGGCAATGCAGTGGGACCAACTGGCCCAGTCGGGTTTGTTCAGTTCCACCCCATGCCACTGGCGCCACAGTTGGTCGGGATCGCTGCCGCGCTGGGGTCGCGTTTCGCTGATCGGCGTCTCGGGGCTGAACAGATCCGGCAAGCGCTGCCGCAGCTTCAGCAGCCGTTGCACGAAGAGCAGAAGGTCGCCGTCGCAGTGGTCCTGCCGCCAGATCATCCAGCTCAGGCGGCTGTCCTGGCACCAAGTGTTGTTGTTGCCCCCCTGGCTGCGGCCCACTTCATCGCCCATCAGCAGCATCGGCACCCCGCGGCTGAGCAGCAGGCTGGTGAGCAGGTTGCGCTGCTGGCGACGGCGCAGGGTCTGCACAGCCCGGTCGGTGGTGGGACCTTCCACGCCATGGTTCCAGCTGCTGTTGTGGTTTTCCCCGTCCCGGTTGTCTTCGCCGTTGGCCAGGTTGTGCTTGACGTTGAAGCTCACCAGGTCCGCCAGGGTGAAGCCGTCGTGGGCGGTGATGAAATTCACCGAGCGGTCGAGCTTCAGCGGTTTGCCGTCGTTGAGGTCGGGGCTGCCCCGTAGGCGTTGACCCAGTTTCCAGTTGCTGTGCTCGTCACCCTTCCAGAAGCTGCGCAGGTCATCGCGGAACTTGCCGTTCCAGGCACCGATGCGTTTGGAGGGGAAATCGCTCAGGCGATACAGCCCACCGCAATCCCAGGGTTCACTCACCAGCTTCAGATCACTGAGCTCGGGGTCACTGTCGATGGCTTCAAACAGCGGTGGATTGTCGAGGGGTTTGAGCTTTTCCCCGCGACTGAGGGCGATGCCGAGATCGAAGCGGAAGCCGTCGATCCCCAGCTCGATCGCCCAGCAGCGCATCGATTCCAGGATCAGCTGGCGCACCAAAGGCCTGTTGGCCGCAATGCTGTTGCCGCAACCGCTCACGTCTTGGTACTCGCCCGTGGCGGTCTGGTGGTAATAGAGGCAATCGGCAATGCCTCGCCAGCTGAGGGTTGGCCCTTTCTGGTTGCCTTCGGTGGTGTGGTTGTAGACCACATCCAGCAGCACCTCGATGCCGGCGTCATGGCAGGCAGCCACCAGTTCACGCACTTGTCGGCGCGCGGCGAGAGGGTCGTCGCCTTCGATGAATTCGTGGTGGGGAGCGAACCAGCTGAGCGGGCTGTAGCCCCACACGTTGTCGCGACCCGGAGGCGCGTCCTGGGGATCAAAGGCCTGGATCGGCAGCAGTTCGATCGCCGTGATTCCCAGCGACTGCAAATACGGGAGTTTGCGGATCAAGCCCCGAAGGGTGCCCCGCAGGTTGGGCTCCAGGCCGGAGTCCTCACGCCGGGTGAAGCTGCCCACATGCAGCTCATAGATCACGCTGCGGTTCCAGCGGTGGTTGGGCCTGGGATGGGCCTTGAAATCAAACGAGTCCCGTTCGCAGACCACCCCTTTCAGGCAGGCGTCGGTGTTGGGGGAGGCGCCGGTGGCGGCGCCGCGTTCGTAAACGTTCCAGCCGCTGATCGCCCTGGCGCAGGGGTCCAGCAGCACCTTCGCGGGGCGGAAGCCATGGCCCCCGGGCTGCAGCGGACCGAACACGCGATAGCCGTAGCAGCAGCCGGCACCGAGCCCTTCCACCTCCACGTGCCAGTAGTCGCCGGAGCGGTGAGCACTGTCGAGGTCGATGATTCGATCCGGCTGGGCGGCATCGGCATGGGAGAACAGCAGTAGTTCCACCCGGTTGGCGGCAGGGGCCGCCAGGGAGAAGTTCACGCCTCGCGCCGTGATCGTGCTGCCCATCGGCCAGGGGCTGCCGCGGTGGATCGTGGCCAAGGATCCCGCCCGCGCAACGCAGGACGCACTGAACTCAAGTTAGTGACCAGCGCAAACTGGAGGTTGCGGTTGCTTTGATCTCCCCATGACGCTGACCACCGCGCTGGAGCCCGGCCGGCCGCCGCAGCAGATTCGCCGCGATCTGTGGTGATGCCCCCCCAACCGCGATTGCCGAGGTGGTTCGTCCTGGTGGCTCGACTGCGGTGAAGAGCCGGTGTTGATCGATTGCCCCCCGCTCACGGAGGCCACCCTGGAGGCTCTGCAACGGCTCGCCGCAGGACGCACGCCCAAGGTGCTGCTCACCAACAGGGAGGGACATGGCCGTGTGCGGCGGCTGCAGCAGCGGCTCGGCTGGCCGGTGCTGGTGCAGGAGCAGGAGGCCTACCTCTTGCCCGGGGTCGATCCCTTGGAGACCTTCGCGGAGGAGTCCCTCACGGCCTCGGGGTTGCGCTTGTTGTGGACCCCGGGGCCTACGCCAGGGAGCTGTGTGGTGCATGCTCCGGCCCCTTGGAACGTGTTGTTCTGCGGACGTTTGCTGGTGCCTGTGGCAGTGGGGGTTCTGGCTGGTTTGCAGCATCGCCGCACCTTTCACTGGCCGCGCCAGCAGCGCAGCCTGGAACGTCTACGGGATTGGGTGGGGTCAGATCCCTTGCCATCACTGGCTTCTGGCGCGGGGCTTGGTGCCTTGCGTGGTGAGCGCTTAGCGCCTTGGAGTGCTTGGTCGGAGGTCGCGCCTGCTGGTGTTTCCGCACATGGATCTGTGTAAAGCGTTGCGGCATCAGACATTTGGCTTGCCGCAGCCGCCCACTCTCCATACGATTGGCGCGCTCAGGGAAGCTTCAGCGGATGTCGACCTCCGCATCGTCAACCAACCGCTTCCGCAACTCACTCCCTCCCCATGAACAAAGCTGACCTCGTCAACCTCGTTGCTGCTCGCACCGAGCTCACCAAGACCGACGTGTCTCTGGTGGTGGATGCCGCGATCGAAACCATCATCGACTCCGTTGTGGAAGGCAAGAAGGTGTCGATCCTCGGCTTCGGTTCCTTTGAGCCCCGCGAGCGCTCCGCCCGCCAGGGTTTGAACCCCAAGACCGGCGAAAAGATCAAGATCCCTGCTAAGCGCGTTCCCGCCTTCACCGCCGGCAAGATGTTCAAAGACCGCGTTCAGGGCTGATCAGGCTCTGATCGTTGCTCGTCTCCTTGAGGCGCAGCACTCCGGGTGGCCTCAAGGGGCCACCTTTTGTTTTGCCAGCCTGTTTGGGCAAGGTCCATGTCCCTCCGCCCTGCTGCCCTCCCTGAGCATTTGCAGGCGTCCCTGGTTGCTGGCGCAGCCCTCAAGCAATCCGGATACCGCGGGCGCTTTGCTCCGACGCCCTCTGGCCCCTTGCATCTGGGCAACCTGCGCACCGCGCTGGTGTCGTGGTTGCTGGCCCGTGATGCTGGCGGTGCCTGGTTGTTGCGCATCGACGATCTCGACACCCCCCGGGTGCGACCTGGCGCCATCACCAGTGTTCTGGAGGATTTGCGCTGGTTGGGCTTGGATTGGGACGGCCCTGTGCTGATGCAAAGCGAGCGTCGGGGGCTCTACCACTCGGTGCTCTCCCACCTCCGGCGTTGTGGGCAGCTCTATGCCTGCCGATGCAGTCGCCGTGACCTGGCACAAGCCGTCATCTACCCCGGCACCTGTCGTGAGCGTCAGTTGGATTGGGGCTGGCACGCGGAGCGTCTCCCGGCCTGGCGGCTGCGTCTCGACAACGCTGCCGCCTTCGACTGCGGTGACGTGGTGGTGCGGCGTGCGGATGGCTTCATCGCCTATCACCTGGCCACCGCTGTGGATGAACTCACCTGTGGGATCAACGCGGTGGTGCGCGGTGCTGATCTGGCGCCGGTGCGCTCTGCACAGGTGGCGGTGATGGCCGCTCTCGGGCAACCAGCACCGCAGTACAGCCATGTGCCTTTGCTCTGTGACGCTGCGGGGCAGAAGCTGGCCAAGCGTGAGGGCAGCACAGGTTTGGCGCCATGGCGTGAGCGCCAAAAGCGGCCCGAGGAGGTGGTGGGCTATCTCGCCGCCCAGCTGCAGCTGGTGCCCGAAACGAGTGTGCTCTCACCGCTTGAATTGCTTCAGGAACTCAGGGGTTCCGGCTCAGCGCTCGCGGCCTTGCTTGAGCCCTGATTCTTCACAAAGGCTTCGGGATCACCGCTCGCGAACCCCTCCACACTGGATTGAGCACTCTCGGGAAAAGGAGATGGTTTGCCCACGCTGCGGAGGGAGCGGTATTCAACGGGTGGCCGATCAGCGCTTTCGCACCTGTCTGTGCTGCCTTGGCCAGGGGACCGTGGTCGATGGCAGCCCGGGGGGCCGGACGTCCCGATCGACGCCGGCCGAGGGCACGGTGTCGGTGGGAATTAGCGCAGCTGCTGCTTCTTCTTCTGCTGCCAGATGAAGAAGGCGGCTGTCGCTACCACAGCCAGCAGGGGCACGGTGGTGAACAGCAGCAGGGCAACGGCGGTCCAGTCGGTGTACATCCGATTCCAGAAAAAGCATCACCATCATCCCAGGAGATCGCGGTTCTCGGTCTTCTGCAGCGTCAGTTGATGAAGAGTGTCAGGGGGGAATGCGTTCGCTGATCGGCGCGGGTGATCAGACTGCTCACTGACACGTCGCGTTGTCGTGCGATCCCTTTACGCCGTTGGACGAAGCCTGGCCGTCGTGGTGCTGATCAGCACAGGGGGTCTGCTGTCAGCACGGGCAGGGAGCCTGGCGAAGGTCACCCCATCGGCCCGCGCCTGTTTTGCCTCCGAACAGCCCCAGGTGTGCAACAGGGCGCTGGTGCTGGCCGAGGATCTGCAGCGCAAAGCGTCTGATCTGGATCGCTACCCCTGTCAAAGCTTGTTGCTTGGCTTGCAGGCCGAGGTGGTGATGGTGCAGCTGGGTGCTGGTCGAGGTGCGCAGGCCAACGAGACCCTTGTGGCGGTGCAGCGACGCTGCCACGGTCTTTGAACGTTTTAACGCTGACGGCGCATCGCTGAAGCAGGCAGCAGCATGGGTGGAGTCGGTTGCTTCCCCGCTGATGCGTTGTGCTGCTGTTGCCTTGTTGGGCTGCCTGGTGGTGTGTGCACCGGCGCGCGCCCAAGTGAGATTCGATGACTGCACGCCGTTGGAGGGTGGGGGCGTCACCTGCAACACGGTCCCCTATGGCAACACCCGGATGCAGATGATTGATGGTGAATACGACCTGATGGATCAGGCCAGTCCTGGCTGGGCCGAATACGACCCCTACGAGGGCTATGACGACATGCTCGGCGGGAACCAGACCTGAAGCCGCAGCTGAATGGGGCCTCTAGCCTGCGCCGATCGGGTCTCGGATCGAGGGTATGGGGGTCTCACAGCAGCAAAAAGACGAGTGGCGCGACGTCCTCCTTCAGGAGGTGGTGAGTTTCTTGGGGGCGCGCAAGGACGATATTCATCGCAATTACCTGTCCAGAAGTGAGGGGCAGGTGCCCCTCGCTGAGCTGGAAGCGGCAGGCCTTTTGGATGTTGAGGTGGCGATCACGTTTCTGCAGGACAAGCGCTCCGGCTTTGGGATGGGCAAGGGCTTTTTGGGCATGAACCTGATCCAGTGATCGAGGAGGCTTTGATCCACGCGTGTTCCGTGTTCCGATGTGCTGACACGGCTGTGCTGCTGGTCAAGTCCGAGCCATAGGGTCCGCACGTCGTATCGCCGCACTGACGCCATGAAGCTTGATATGGCTTTCGCTGAGAGCATGGGCAGCTTGATTGTGGAAGGTGTTCACAAGCCGTTTCGGGCCCTGGCCTGCGCCTTAAATCAGGCATCCGTGCGGGTGAGCAAGAAGCAAAAGGTGGCCGACAAGGAGTCCTGAACCCAGCAATCGGCAAAGGGATTCCAGTTCGTCACAAGACTTCTGAGGGTGCCTAACAGTTCGCTCTCATCGCTTCCCGAATTGCTCGCTCCTCAAAACTGAGGAGCTTGTTTGTGCCTCGTTAGCGTGGTCGCAACGTCGTGTGCAGCCGTGTCGGACTGGCAAGAGGAGCAGGACTATCGCGAGGGGTGGGACCAGTCGCGATCAAAAGAGCGAACGTCTCCCTCCGGGGAGTTCTGTTTTCGTGAGGCGGGGGTGTCCCGCTTCAACGATGTGGTGGATGCCGGTGATGACGAGCTCGATCGCCGCAGCTAGCTGCTTGTTCCTCCTTTGGCTGCCGACATCTCTTGGTGCACGGTGGGGCAGCGAATGGTCTGTCATTAAAAGGTCTGTTGGTGCTACATCTGAGCGGCCTCAACAGAGCTGATGCCGGCAAAATCCACAACACAACCGAATGCGCGCTGCTGGGTCTGGTTCCGTGGCGGGTTGAATGAGCAGCCCCATTGGCGTGCGGGTTGGTACGGCGCTCCGTCAGTTTTGGGAGGAATCCGGATCGAGCACAGTGACTATGTGCCGTGTCGTTGTCCGGAATGGCGGGTTCTGTTTGAAGAACCGCAAGACCTCAAGCAAGCGCCGGAGATCCCTGAAGCAGCTGAGTGGAAGCTGTTTCCCACTGATCCCAATTGAATGGCCAGGGATGAATCGGGGCTTGATATTGAGGCGATGATCGCCGGCCTGATTGATGCCGCTGTGGTCAAGATGATCGGTCGCGCCGAACCCACCGAGATCGAGGCCGCCAAGCTCACGTTGGGGATGCAATACCCAAGCGAGGAAATCCTTGAGTTCAAAGAGCAGCTGCACAGCTATCTCGCCGATGTGTTGGAAGACGGCTGTCTGCGAATCCTCAACGGAATGGTGGGTTACGGACTGAACGCCGGTGATGACCCGGATGTTGATGCGATTGATTCCACGAACGATGACGACGACGATGCTGAGGATGCGGACTAAGGCTGGCGGTCAATCGTCTTCTGGGCGTTCCCAGCCGAACAGCATCGCCACAGTGTCGAGTGCTTCACCGACAACGTCCTGACGGGCTGCAGCACGCACAGCGTCGCTTTCATCAGCTTGTGCCAAGGCTCCGCAGATCCAACCAACGTCACCTTCGGATTCCCATGTCTCCTG
>CAXQPR010000079.1:0-52336 GCA_964225855.1 Salipiger bermudensis
GCCAGCCACAACTCATTCTCACCACACGCCGAACAGCTGTCATGGGATCGATCCATCCCAAAGCGCCTGGCCAACAAACCAGGCCCAGCCGCGACCCGTTCAGGCTCTCCAGGCACAGCAATGGCCCTGAGCAACACACCATTCGCCCACTCGGCGCGATCAGTCACCACATTCACGCAGTGGTGAATGCCATAGCTGACATAGACGTAAAAGCGCCCTGGCTCACCAAAGAGCGTTTCGTTGATCGGGGAGCGGCGGCGGTAGCCGTGGCAGGCGGGGTCGTCCTGGGAATACGCCTCCGTTTCCACCACCACACCCCAGAGCAGGCTGCCGTCCGCTTGGCGTTTCACCAACCGGCAGCCAATCAGCTCAGGGGCGACGACCTGCGCTGGACGGCAGAAGAAGGCGTGGGGCAGGGCTGGGAAATCCTTGGCGATGGGCTGACTGGCTACGGAAGCAAAACAAGAAATTGAGCTCTATGCATCTACAAACATTCCAGCGACGATAATGGAGACAGTAATCACAAAAGAGGCAGCAGCAATAGAAGTCCCAATGAATGCGAACACCCTGTTCCTACTCTTCTGGACAATGCCAGCTATTCCAAGCCCTAATGAAACAAGATTGACCCCCAAAGAGCCAAAAAGAGTAAGCCCTAAAAGCACCGCAGCAGCCGAATTCTCATCAACTCCTCCAGGCGCACTGACCTCCCAGACCCCAGCAATCAAGACAATAAGAAAAGAAACCAATGCACTTGCAACTGCAAGAGCCAAGGAGACCACTCCCATCCGAGACTGACCAACTCTTTCCATTACCCAATCCAAAATAAATTAATTAACAGCCAAAGCATAACCACGATCAATCGTTTTTCCACAATCCCCAAACAAGGGGGGAAGCAAAGAAACGAAACAACTGAACCCCAAGACAACCCCCACCAAACCCCCTAGGCGACACATCAAAGGATTGAGAAGGGCTCGGAAGTCCCGATGGATGCGCTGGATGACCAGGGATGGGCAAGCGTTGAGTGAGCTAAGAACTGGCTAAACACCTACAAACTTGCCGCAACGAAAATCTTGCTCTGTCATCCAATAGGGCCCCTTTGGATCACCACCTCTTCCATTAACGACAAACACTTCGACCCAACCATTCACGCGATGAGGGTCACGGTTGAGATCATTGCCAACACCGGAGGCACTCACCATGCCGATACCACCGGAAGGAACCTCAGGCGCAACAGGAGTGCCGCTACCAGGAGTTCGGTACAGCTTTGAGCCTGGGCAATATGTGACGACCTGAGACAACAGAGGGAGCTGAAGAGGTAGCAGAAAACCAAAAACCGCACTCACGCCGACGACGACCGAAGAACTTACCTGGCGCATAACAAAAACAACCGCAGACTCAGTCAAGCTAACAGCGAGATCAACCATTCCTTACGCCCAATAGAGAGCAGCAGCAGCCAACACGAGGGAGACCAATTCTTCGGCCCGCAACCAAAAACCCGACTTCAACAAGGCCGCAAAACGGCAGACAAAGGCATGGCAAAAACAAGGAAATGACTGGTGACGGGTCTACTAAGGATGGACATGGCGCAAAATAGAACCCAGAAGCCTCGCGACTAGCTCGACGGACTTGCCGAGGGCACCAGCGAACCCATCATGCAGATTCTCAGGAACGCCAACTCCAAAAATATATCTAAGACCCTCGTCAGGCTGACCAAGCGCGCAAGACATGCACTGCCAAGATTGACTCCAAACAAATTACGCGCCATAGGCATTCTTGCGATTATTGCCATAATCATCGCCCTAATAGCGACCAACTCCCAGCGAAGTTCACTCAATACAGACGGAAAAGACTACTATGAGCAAACTACAGCCCAAGAAATCAAAGAAGCTGAAACAAGATTCACGATTGGCATCTTTATACAAAAGATCTCAGCATTTGACCCACAGACAAAGACTTTTGCCGGAGATGGGTATGCATGGATCAAGTGGAAAAAACCGGTGAAAGCTTGGGATGAAGCAACTCAAAATGATCCAGCACTGACTCTTGAGTTTTTGAACGCTGTTGAACACTGGGACTTCGTCAAGGAACTATCACCTGAAGACCCCTACACAGATAGCGATGGATGGACCTACCAATCGGTCGTCTTTTCTGGAAGGTTTCTTGCCAACGACATTGACCTTAGACGCTTCCCTTTTGAATCAATTACTCTGCCAATCGAAATCGAATCGGACGACTTCTGGCTCACAGAACTAGCGTTTGTGCCCGACACATCAGGATCATCAGGGATATCCCAAAAAAATGCCCTTCAGGGATACTCGCTCAACAGCGCCACATTTCAGACCCGGAAGCACATCTACTTGACAGCCATGGGGCTTAATGCAGACGCCATAGAAGAATTTGGAGATTCAAATATTGGGGTTTACCCCAATTTTTTAGCAGAGGTCAGCTACACAAGAAACTTTGGATCCAGCTCATGGCAACTTCTTCTACCGCTCGGAATTGTGTCCGCGGTTGCATTCCTTACTCCCATGATCGACGCCAGAGCCGCAGAAGCCAAGATCGCCCTTCCCGCATCCGTGATCCTTACTTTGGTATTCCTTCAAGATGGGTACAAACAGATGCTTCCCCCATCACTCTCATACCTAACCTTGCTGGATAAATTTTACATTTCAATGTATTTATCGACTCTCGCAGTCTTTGGAATAACAATCTGGCATGCAAACAAAATCTCGCGCTCACCAGAAGATCAAAGAGATCAAACCGCGAGAAAAATCAGAAGTGAAGAGACGCAGGCGAATCTTCTAGTCGTCATAGCACTATGCACTTCTCTCGTGACGATCTGGGTCACTTCGTAAGACACACCAGCTCAGCAATGCGCAAGTCGAAAAAACTCCTCAAAAAGCGTGATACCGCTGGCCAAGAAAAAGTAGACCACCCTTTTTTCAAGGCATATTAGTGAAGGCCCTGCGATCGACGCCTCTCGCAGAAATGCGACACAATCTCAACAACTTTGCGCAGAGGGCATGACCTGCGCTGCAGACAATGGAGGCCATCGAAGGAGCCTCACCCACAATCTGCCACAAAAAAGGAGCTCTAGAGCCCCAAGAACCAGAGCAGTGGCACCAAACCTACACTTTGTGCCAGCATCAGCAGAAGCGTCAAAGGGAAAAATGATGAAAACAATTTTCACCCTATTCCTCACAGCGACTGCTGCATTGAATACTTCCTGCACAGCCGCCGAAACGATATCAAAAATCAAGTGCGAAGCATTAGGAGACGCCATCATCGCGACCAACAGTGGCGACCTCATACTTGAGCAACGATTAATTCAATACCAGGAGCTAGAAGAATATAGAACCAATATGACTGGCAAGCGAGGCGGACAACGTGCGCTTTGCACTATCAAAAACGATCCGCCTGGGTACCAGTGGATTGCTTGCAGCAAAGATGGAAAGGATTACACCACTTACATCATGGGAAGCCGCAAGAAGATCTTTGAGGTCGAGGAAGCAATCGCCAATAGCGTCCAACATCGTGGCTGGTCTGGAGCCTGCAAAGTCAAGCTCTAAGCCAACAGCACACTGCAACTGTCAGTCCTTCACGTCAATCTTGACTGACACGAGAGTGGCGACAAGCATTTCCTTTGTGCCAGCTTCAAACCAATCCGATCGTTTCACAATGCTTAGGCAAACTCTCGCGCTGACCGTCGCAGCCAGCACCCTCTATTTCGCTGATGCCCCACACTCCCATGCATGCGCCGATGTTGGCCACCTAGATGCCTACCAACGCGGCGCCTCTCTAACAGAAATCATTGGGGGAATGAATCGAAGCTGTCCCTCCACAATCACCCTCAATGCAGGGATGAATGGCTTTGCCGTCTGTGAAAACTCCAGATTCTCGAGACATGGCAAAACAATCTTTCTGATCGGTGACAACGGCCGGGTCACAGCCATCCGACGAGGCCCGAAGAGTTACGGCAATTGGTGTGCTTGGTGAACACAAGCACACCACGACCACTCAGACGAACCTTCTCTCTCCATCATGAAAGAGCCACTGTGGTGATGCCGAGCCATGGAGACCCGTTTCTCTCCAAACTCTCCCTTCGGGCGGTCTGTGTTCTGGCTCTGCCTGCTGGCCTATGGCCTGCATGTGATTGAGGAATACGACCTCGGCTGGCAGCCCTGGGCTGTGCAAGTGCTCGGCCTACCGGTGACATGGGGCGACTTCTTCATCACCAATGGCTTTGGGGTGATGCCCCTTGGCCTGCTGGCCGGGAGCCTGGGGTGGAGCGTGCCCGCGGCCTCATTGCTGCTGCCTGGCGTGATGCTGGTGAATGCCGTGGGCTTTCACATTCTTCCCAGCCTGCGCAGCGGCGCCTACTCACCCGGCCTGATCTCCGCGCTGCTGTTGTTTCTGCCGCTGGGGGGATGGTGCATGGCCACGGCTTTTCGTCACCACAAAAACAGCCTGAAACTCGTGATGCCCGTGTCGGTGCTGTTGATGGCCTTCCCCGTGGTGATGCTCAAACTCAAGCCCCTGCTGGGCTATTGAGCTAACTGATCTGCTTGGCTGGAGATGGCCACGTCGTCAGCATGTTGCGCAAACTGCCAGCGCCTCTGAAGCGACAACTTCGCCTTGCAGGCTGCCAAGCCATGGCGCAATGGCGGCGATATCCCAGCCCCAACGCACGGCGCAAACGGCAACTGAACGACGACGAGGCTCATCGCTTGACCGCCCAATGGAGCCTGTGGCAAGCCACCTCCACGCCGATCCCCAGCCGCGGTGATGCCACCACCTGCGCCAACCGGCGCCACAACCTCGCCTTAGCGATCCGCAACCTGCACCAACAGCTCATCCCGCCAGGGGGAGCCTTCAGCCTGTCCCAGCAACTGGGGGAACCGAGCGAAGCCGCCGGATACCGGGCCGGGCCCGTCTTCGTGAAGGGTCAGGTGCTCCAAGACAGCGGAGGTGGCCTCTGCCTGATTGCCACCAATCTCTATCAGCTGTTCCTGCACGCCGGCTGCCGCATCCTCGAGCGCCACAACCACAGCATCGATGCCTACGGCGAAGAACGCTTTTTTGCGCTGGGAGAAGACGCAGCCATTGCCTATGGCAACAAGGATCTCGCGATCCGCAATCCTTTCCCAACGCCAATGCTGTTGCGCATCAGCCTCGGCAGCCACACGGTGCACAGTGAATTGTTGGGGCCAGGCGCCAAACCCCTGCAGACACTGGTGCAATCCACGGTTCTGGAGCGGCAACCACCGGCTGTTGGCCAGCAGCATCCTGGCTGGCAGGTGTGCACCGCTCGTTTCATCAAGCGACCGTCAGGTGGCGGATGGCAACAGGACGACCTGTCGTTCAGTCACTATCAGCCCTGCTGAGCCTGTCGCCCATGCCGGACGCCCAGACCACCCATGCCCTACAGGCCCGGCGCGATCTGGTGTTTCTGGTACTCGCCGGCCTGTTTCTGGGCACCTTGGGGATGCTCAACATCCTTGGCCTGACGCGCTTTCTTGCTCTGGGGCAGATCGGCTCCTGGCCCATCGTTGTGGCCGTCGGTGCCCTTCCCTATCCGGTCACGTTCCTGTGCACGGATCTGATCAGTGAACTCTGGGGAGAAGAGAAAGCGGCCCAGGTGGTGTGGGTGGGACTGCTACTCAATGGCTGGGTGGTGCTGATCCTCTGGCTGGGGGGTGTCATGCCAGGCCTGAGTGGTGGTCCGGAAGACACCTTCTTTGAAATTCAGCGCCTGGCCTTCGGTTCGGTAGGGGCTTCGATGGTTGCTTATCTCACGGCCCAGTTCGTCGATGTGCGTCTGTTCCACTTCTGGAAACAACGCACCGAAGGGAAAGCGCTCTGGCTGCGCAACAACGGATCCACCCTCGTGAGCCAATTGGTGGACACCACAGCCGTGGTGCTGATCAGCCACTACGGCGCCCATGTGCTGCCCGTGCGCGGCGGAGAACCGGTGCTGCCCCAGCTGGCAGCGTTCATCGCCAGCGGTTACCTGTTCAAAGCCATCGCAGCCCTAGCGGACACTCTGCCCTTCATCTGGCTCACCGGGTGGTTGCGCCGCTGGCTGGAGGTTCCCGGCGCCGGAAGTGAAATTGCAGGCTGAATGACGATTCACCCACCGAGACCTTGAGCCCGGGGCTGCAACTGCCAGGCTGGGTTCCAACGGACAACGAACGAATGGACGCAGCTCTTTCCGGGTTCAACCTTGGCACCGTGCTGCTGTTCGGTTGCGGATTCTTTGTGCTGGCCACCCTTTATTTCGGGACCAAGGGCGGCTACTACAACACCGATAAGTACGACGGCAACGGCTCCGCTCACTGACTGCGCCCCATCACTGCGCTCAATGGCTGCGCAGACTGACTCTGCTGACCAATCCCCATGCCTTCCACCCTGCCTGGAGCAGTCTCCAGCTCTGATGCCATTCGCCTGGCCCTGCGCAGCTGGCCCGAGGTGGACACCTATCTAGAGCAGTGCAAAGGCGTGATCATTCCGCTGGGCTCCACCGAGCAGCACGGCCCCACAGGGGCCATCGGCACCGATGCCCTCACCGCTGAAGCAGTGGCTCTGGAACTCGGACGCCGAAGTGGCGTGCTCGTGACGCCAGCCCAGGCGTTCGGCATGGCGGAACATCACCTGGGATTTGCCGGCACCATGAGCCTCCAGCCCAGCACCCTGCTGGCGGTGCTGCACGATCTGGTGTTGTCACTCGCCACCCATGGCTTTGAGCGGATCTTTGTGGTGAATGGCCACGGGGGCAACATCGCCACCGCCAAGGCCGCCTTCGCCCAGGCCTATGGCACCGCCGCCAGCCGCGGCCTGCCCGTCGCACCTCGACTTCGCTGTCGCATGGCCAACTGGTTCATGGCCGGACCGGTGATGCAACGGGCCCGAGAGCTCTACGGCAACCGCGAAGGTCAGCACGCCACCCCCAGCGAAATTGCCCTCACCCTGCACCTCCACGACAGCCTGATGGAGAAGCAGAGGCCGTTACCGGAGGCCGCACCCTGCGGCGCCATTCATGGTCCGGCCGACTTTCGCCGCCGTTACCCGGATGGGCGCATGGGCTCCGATCCTTATCTGGCCAAGCCGGAACATGGCGCTGAATTCCTGACCACAGCGGCGACGGCGCTGCGCGATGATCTCGAAACCTTTCTCGCCGCCGCATGAGCAAGATCACCGCCGACGACGTGCGCAAGGTGGCCCAGCTGTCGCGCCTCAACCTGCCGGAAGAGACGATCGCCACCTACACCGGTCAGCTCGAGCGCATTCTTGATTACGTGGATCAGCTTCAAGCGGTCGACACAGAAGGCGTGCCCCCGACCACGCGCGCCGTGGAAGTGGTCAATGTCACCCGCGAGGATGCCGTGGTGCCAACGGACGTGCGCGAAGAGTTGCTGGACCAGGCGCCCCAACGCGAAGGCGACTTCTTCCGAGTCCCCAAAATCCTGGCCGACTGAGGAGAAGAACCTCTCTCGACACGCCAACGTTACGCAGAAAACTCGATTCAGTGACGTCGGCGTGCCGGCGTCACTGCCGTGCGTTGCAAAAGCCCCATCCAGCCTCGGCGCATCCGAGAGCTGGGCATCACCCGAGCCAATCGACGCATCTTGCTGCCGTGTGGTTTGTGGCTGCGCACCCCTACAAAGATGTCGTAGAGGAAATTGGTCAGATCTTTGCGGGTCTCAAACAAGCCCAGCCGTTGCGGTGAGCCCTTGGAGTCCAACAGCGGCTTGGTGGCCTCATAGGCAAGCTTGTACTCAAACCAGGGAATCGATGGCCACAGGTGATGCACCAAGTGGTAGTTCTGCCCCATGATCAGCCAGTTCATCGTGCGCCCTGGGTAAATACGGGCGTTCTGCCAGCGGTTGCGGGACAGGAACGGGCGGTGCGGCAGATAGTCGAAGAACAGACCGAGCGTGACCCCAACCATCAGGGCTGGAGCGAACCAGCAGTTGAAGATGAACGGGAGAAACTCAAAGCGGAAGGCAGCCACCACGATCGTGATGAACACGGCGCGCTCCAGCCCCCACTGCATCAACTCCCAGCGTTTCCAAAGCTTGCGCTGAAAGAAAAAGAACTCGTGATAAAAAAATCGAGGGGCGATCAACCAGAGCGGCCCGAACGTGCTGACGATGTGGTCAGGATCGTTTTTGGGATCGTTCACGTGGGAATGGTGTTGCAAATGCACCCGTGTGAACACTGGGAAACTGAAACCCAACAGCAGGGCTGACCCATGGCCCATGGCCTGATTGATCCAGGGCACCGGATGGGCCGCCTTATGGCAGGCGTCATGGACCACCGTGCCCTCCAGATGCAGAGCCAGAAAACCGGTCACCAGCAACACGGGCAAGGACCAGCCCCCCACAAACCAACCCCAGACCGTGAGGGCTGCCAGCGCATAGCCACCCAGGAACAATCCCACCGTGGGATTCCAGGGGCCCGGTGGATCGAGGAACTCCTTCGGCACGGAACGCAATCGCCGCTCAGCTGAGGGGGGCGTAACGACAGCAGCAACGGTTGCGTTGGTCATCGGTCGACGCAGCCTTCTCAACATGTCACAAGCGCTTGACCATAAGGAAAGCGTGATGCCCACCGGGGGACTTGAACCCCCACGACCGAAGCCACTGGTACCTAAAACCAGCGCGTCTACCAATTCCGCCAGGTGGGCAGGAGCCGAACTTTAGGCATCGACCCACAATGGGGCCAACCCGCACCCCCAGTCCTGATGCTGGCCACTCTCACTGGAGACCTCTGCCTGCTGGTGGGGCTGGCAATTCTGCTTCTGCCCCTTCTGGCCACCGAACTCAGCCGACCAAGGGATGGCGTCTGGGGGGCGATTGTCTTGCTGCTGGGGCTGGTGTTGGTCACCAGCAGCGACCGCCTGCGCGGGGCACCCATGCTGGCGGTGGCCTGTGGGGCCCTGCTGATCAGTCGCCTGGGTGCGGAAGTCGCCCAGGCCCGTTGGAATCAACTGAGCAGCGAAGAACAACAACGCCTGAGTTCAAGCGAGCGCTGGACGACCAGCGTTCAACAGCTGATCGCTGCAGTGGTGAGCCTCAGTGGCAATGCCGGCAGCCTGCTGAGCAACATCAAACCCAGCGTGCCCTCGACGGGCTCCACCCCCAAACGGGAAGGAGCCAGCAAAAGCGGCAAACGTTGGGTGAGACCGGAAGCCAACCCCAAAGAGGCCGAAACAGCGGTCAGCACCGCAACACCACCCAGCGAAGCAGCCGAAGAGGTTTCCAACCCATCAGCTTCGACGGAGCCCTCCAGCACCGAAACCGCCACAGACACGGAAGAACAGGGGCCAACTGAACAGCCCGAGCCCGCTACCGGCGCCGAGCAACCCCAGCCGGTCCAGAGCAAGGGATTCGGTGCACCTCGCAGACAAGGCAGGGACAAAGGCAAGCGCTGGGTCCGCCCCGAACCCGAGGCCCCAACAACCGCAGACCAACCCAGCGAACCTGCGGAGCAACAACGGCCCGAGCCAGATCAGCCCCCCACAACAGAGGATCCTTCCCCCTTGCCCCCAGACGGCACCGACCAAGACTGATAATTCCAGCTGCAGCAGCGCCCCCGTGTCGAAGGACAGCCGGTCTCAGGAGAGCCCATCGCAGAAGCAGCAGCCGGCCGGCGCGGACAAGCCCTCCTACAAGCAGACCCTGAACCTGCTCGAAACCGGCTTTGGCATGCGGGCCAATGCCACCCAGCGGGAACCTCAACTGCAGGCCTTCTGGAAGGAACAAGGCATCGATCAACGTCTTGGGGAGGAGAACACCGGAGAACCGTTCACCCTCCACGACGGCCCGCCCTATGCCAACGGCGCCCTACACATGGGCCACGCCCTCAACAAGGTGCTCAAAGACATCATCAACAAGCACCGGGTGATGCAAGGGCGCAAAGTGCGCTACGTGCCTGGCTGGGATTGCCACGGCCTGCCCATCGAGCTCAAGGTGCTCCAGGGCATGGACCAGGAGCAGCGCAAAGCACTCACCCCCGTGAAGCTGCGCAAGAAAGCCGCGGCCTATGCCCGCAAGCAGGTGGATGGCCAGATGGCCGGCTTCAAGCGCTGGGGTATCTGGGCTGACTGGGAGAACCCTTACCTCACGCTGCAGAAGGATTACGAGGCCGCCCAGATCGAGGTCTTTGGGGCGATGGCCCTCAAGGGCCACATCTATCGCGGCCTCAAGCCGGTGCACTGGAGCCCCAGCTCCCGCACGGCCCTGGCCGAAGCCGAACTGGAATACCCCGACGGCCACACCAGCCCCAGCGTGTACGTGGCCTTCCCGGCCGTGTCACTGCCGGACGCCTTGCGTCAGAGCCTCAGCCAACAAGGTCTGGAGCTGCCGGCCGATGGCAATGCCCTCGGCGATGCCCTTCAGGTCTCCATCTGGACCACCACCCCATGGACCCTGCCGGCCAACCTGGCGGTGTCGGTCAATGACCGCCTCGACTACGCCCTCTGCGCCGATGACCGCGGTCGCCTCCTGATCGTTGCCAACGACCTGCGCGAGGCTCTGGCGAGCAAATTCGAAACCGCCCTTGAGACCAAGGCCGTGGTGAAAGGCGCCGACCTGGCCGGTCTGCGCTACCGCCATCCTCTGCTGGAGCGGGAAAGCCCGGTTGTGGTCGGTGGGGAGTACATCACCACCGAATCGGGCACGGGCCTGGTGCACACCGCCCCCGGGCACGGCGTCGACGACTTCAACACCGGTCGCAAGCACGGCCTACCCGTGCTCTGCCCGGTGGATGAAGCCGGGACCCTCACCGACGAAGCCGGGCCGTTTGCCGGGCTGAACGTGCTCAAGGATGCCAATCCGACCATCCTCGAGGCGCTGGAACAATCCGGGGCCCTGCTCAAGCACGAGAGCTATGGCCACCGCTACCCCTACGACTGGCGCACCAAGAAGCCCACGATTTTTCGCGCCACCGAGCAATGGTTCGCCTCTGTGGAGGGGTTCCGAAGCGAAGCCCTCGAGGCCATCGACCAGGTCACCTGGCTGCCGGCTTCAGGCCGCAACCGCATTGAATCGATGGTGAGTGAGCGGGGCGACTGGTGCATTTCCCGCCAGCGCACCTGGGGCGTGCCCATTCCCGTCTTCTACCACCGCAGCAATGGTGACGTGCTGCTCAACGCCGACTCGATTGCCCATATTCAGGCCTTGATCGCCGAGCACGGGGCCGACGTTTGGTGGGAGAAAGACGAATCCGAGCTGTTGCCCCCAAGCCATCAGGCCGAAGCCGATCAATGGCGCAAGGGCACCGACACAATGGACGTGTGGTTTGACTCCGGCTCCAGCTGGGCTGGCGTCACCAGCAAGCGGGAAGGCCTGAGCTATCCGGCAGACCTCTACCTGGAAGGCTCCGACCAGCACCGCGGCTGGTTCCAGAGCTCCCTGCTCACCTCCGTCGCCGTCAACGGTCACGCCCCTTACCGCACGGTGCTGACCCACGGCTTCGCCCTGGATGAAAAGGGCCGAAAGATGAGCAAATCGCTGGGCAACGTCGTTGATCCGATGGTGATCATCGAAGGCGGCAAGAACCAAAAGCAGGAGCCCCCCTACGGCGCCGATGTGCTGCGGTTGTGGGTGAGCTCGGTCGACTACTCCGCCGATGTGCCGATCGGTGCAGGCATCCTGCGCCAACTGGCGGACGTCTACCGCAAGGTGCGCAACACCGCGCGCTATCTACTGGGCAACCTTCACGACTTCGATCCTGCCAGCGATGCTGTCGCCATCGAGGAGCTGCCCTTATTGGATCGCTGGATGCTGCAGCGCACCGCTGTGGTGCTCGACAGCATTTCCGAAGCCTTCGACAACTACGAATTCTTCCGCTTCTTCCAACTGCTGCAGAACTACTGCGTCAGTGACCTCTCCAACTTCTACCTCGACATCGCCAAGGACCGGCTTTACGTCAGCGCAGCCAACGACATGCGCCGGCGCAGCTGCCAGACCGTGATGGCGCTGATCATCGAGCGTTTGGCGGGCGCGATCGCCCCTGTGCTGTGCCACATGGCGGAAGACATCTGGCAGAACCTGCCTTACCCGGTGTCAGAACCCTCCGTGTTCCGCCGCGGCTGGCCCACGGTGCCGGACAACTGGCGGGACGAGAGCCTGAATGCACCGATGCAACAACTGCGGGACCTGCGCAGTGCCGTGAACCGCGTGCTGGAGGATTGCCGCGGCAAGCGGGAGCTCGGTGCCTCCCTGGAGGCTGCCGTGCGCATCGACGTGCGCGATGCGGAGCTGCAACAAGCCGTGAACTGGCTGCAGGAGCAAGGTCATCCCGAGGTGGATGGTCTGCACGACTGGCTGCTGGTGTCGCAACTGCAGCTGGGCGGCGAACCCTGGGCCGAAGTGCTCGCCAGCGATGACAACCAACTAGCCGCCATCGAGGTGGCCCGTTCCCGCGGCCAGAAATGCGAGCGCTGCTGGCACTACGAAACCGACATTGGTCAACACGCTGACCATCCCGACCTCTGCGGTCGCTGCGTGGCGGTGCTGGAGCGCCGCTGAGCAAACGACCTCAGCTCACCCCCAGGAGCCGGGGTCCAGCAGCTGTTGAACGGGCACCGGTCCAATCAACAGCTGCTCTGCAGCGGGATTGAGCGGCCCCTGCAGGAGGTAGGCATTGTCGATCGTTGCGCCGTGCGGCAGCACGCTCTGATCAGGATCAAAGGCTGTGGGATGGGTGATGCAACTACTGAATCCCCGATAGATCAGGAGTTCTAAGGCTTCATCGTCTCCGCTCTCGAGCCGCACCGAACCCACCAGTCGCACCACCCGGTCGGGGTGATCACGACTGATGGATTCCAGGGCCTGCAGCTGCTCAGAACTCACCGGCCACACGCCCCTGACGGGGAAGACGAATCAACAACCACTGGAGCAGACCAACGGCGTAGGCCACCAACATCACGTAGCCAAGGAAGGCAGCGACCGCCTCATTCCAGTCGCCACCGAACAAGAAATCAAACACCCGCTCAAGCACCAGGTGGAGCCCCTGAGGGGCCTCCAGCCAGGCCTTGCAATCGGCACCCTTGACGGCTGAGACACACGACAGGCTGCTGATCGCCATGCCGGCAGCAATCACGGAAAAACCGCTCAGGGCCCAGCGCCACAAGCGCACAGTCAGCACCAGCGGATGACGCAAGGGCCGATCAGCCAGCTCCTCGTTGAGATCCACCCAGAACCAGACGCTGACGGTCATCAGCACCGGAGCCAACAACGCAGTGACGTAGCCCAGTGGGCGCTGATCGGTCAGCAGGAGCAGGGTGATCACCAGCAGGCTCGCCACCTTCCAGTAGATGCCCATCAGTCGCGAAATCGCCGTCTCCCGGCGAACGGCGGCCCACACCAACAACACCAAGGGCAGACCCAGCGCGAAGGTGGCCCCGAGGCGATAGGTCAGCCACACCAGGCTGCGATAGGGAAGGTCAGGCACCAGCGCGGTTCAAGTCGGCGCCATTATCGACGCCCGCGCCAGTTCCGGCAGGCTTGGTAAGGTCCAGCCATGGGGCCGTTTCAGCCGTTCAACTGGTTCCGCTCGCGCCAGGCGCAGGCCCGCTGTCGCACAGCCCTGTCCAGTCAGACCTCCCTGGATGCTGCAGTCCAGGAGGTGAGCGCCACGCTTGGCAAGGCAAGTGCCGATCTAGCGCTGGTCTTTGTTTCCAGTCATTTCGCCAGTGATCTGCCCAGACTGCTGCCCCTGCTGCAGATGGGCCTGCAGGCGGAGCACTGGCTCGGCTGCATCGGAGGAGGCGTGGTCGGCACCGACCGCAATGGCGAAGCCCATGAACTGGAGCAGACCCCTGCCCTGAGCGTCACGCTGCTGAACCTGCCGGGGGCGGTGCTGCAACCCTTTGCCGTTGACACCGATCAGCTTCCCGACCTCGACGGCTCCAACGAACAGTGGCAGCAATGGCTGGGGCTGGATCCCTCCCAACTGCGATCGCTGGTGGTGTTGATCGACCCCAGCAGCAGCGGCATCACTGATTTGATCAGTGGTCTCGACTACGCCTTCCCCTCCGCCCCCTGCCTCGGGGGCATCGCTGCGCCCCATGCAGCACCCCACGGATCTCTGCTGCAAGACCAGAAGGTGACCAGTGGGGTCGTTGGCCTGGCCATTGGCGGCGACTGGACGCTGGAGCCCGCCGTGGCACAAGGGTGCAAGCCCATCGGCCCGGTGTTTGCCATCGAACAGGCCGAGCGCAATGTGCTGCTCGAACTCAGCCACGATCAAAAGCGCAATACCCCCGTGGAGTGCCTGCAACGGGTGCTGGCCGAGCTCAACGAGGACGAGCGTGAAGCCGTCAAAGACTCCCTGTTTCTCGGGGTCGAGCGTCAGGCTCTGCTGATGGGTCCCAGCGGGACCCCGGAACCCCGCAGTGCGTTTCTGGTGCGCAATCTGATCGGGGTGGATCCGCGCAATGGAGCGGTGGCCGTGGCCGAACGCATCCGGGTGGGACAG
The DNA here is from genome assembly GCA_964225855.1 of Salipiger bermudensis. Taxonomy (GTDB): domain Bacteria; phylum Cyanobacteriota; class Cyanobacteriia; order PCC-6307; family Cyanobiaceae; genus Synechococcus_C. The sequence goes on from CAXQPR010000079.1 coordinate 14,485, forward strand.
AACGTGCAGTTTCAGCTGCGGGAAGCCGATGCCTCCCGCCAGGAAGCCCGTCAGCTGCTATGCGACGCCCGGGACCACTGCAACGAAGAGCCCCAGTTCGGGCTTTTGTTTGCCTGCCTGGGCAGGGGAGAAGGTCTGTTCGGATGCCCCGATGGGGATGTGGCCATCGCCCGGTCAGTGATGCCTGATCTACCAATCGCTGGAGCCTTCTGCAACGGAGAAGTGGGCCCCCTCGCCGGCAGCACCCACTTGCACGGCTACACCGCCTGTTGGGGGCTTCTGCGCCACGCCCCCCTGGCAATCTCAGAGGTTGACCCCAACGCCTGACCCTTGCGCCAGCACGTCAATCCCCTCAGCCGCTTCTTCCAGCTGCCCCTGGAGCTGCCCGGTCCCGAGGCGCTGTTCGACGATCCCAACCGACCGATTCATCTCGACATCGGCTCAGCCCGCGGTCAGTTTCTTCTGGCCCTGGCAGACGTGCAGCCCGAGTGGAACCACCTGGGGGTCGAAATTCGTCGGCCCTTGGTGGCAGCGGCACAGCGCGACCGCGATGCCCAGGACCTGCAGAACCTTCATTTCCTCTTCTGCAACGCCAACGTGAGCGTGCAGGGATGGATGGAAGCCCTGCCGCCGGACCGCCTGCAGCGGGTCTCGATCCAGTTCCCCGACCCCTGGTTCAAAAAGCGCCACCAAAAGCGCAGAGTGCTACAACCCGCTCTGCTCCTGGCCATTGCCGCGGCCTTGCAACCGGGGCGCGAGCTGTTCATGCAGAGCGACGTGCTGGAGGTGATCGAGCCGATGGTGGCTCTCACTGAGCTGAGTGGCTGCTTCGAGCGACCCGAGGCTGACCCCCGGCCCTGGCGCGGCCCCAGTCCCTTGCCAGTGCAAACGGAACGGGAGCGCTACGTGCTCGACCAGGACCTGCCCGTCTATCGCGTGCTGTACCGCCGCAACACCACACCACTGCCATCCGTTGCAGATCTCGAACAACACTGGGAACGGGTCGATAATCCGGCGGAGAACACACCCACACCGTGAGGGCACACGCCGATGGCTGATGCGGTTGCCGAGGCTCCGCTGCTACTGCGCTGGCAGGGCCTGATCCCCAGCTCCCAGCCCCAGCAACGGCGCCTGCAGGCCTTGGCCTGCCTGGTGTTGATGGCTCTGCTGGCGACCTTGCCTGTCATCAGCAGACCGGGGCTGGCCCTAGTGGTAACCGCCTGCGGCGCCCTCTGGCTGCTCTGGGCACTGATCACCCCACCAAGCCGGATCGGGGCCATCAGTGGATGGCTGCTGCTCTATCTGGCCATAGCCACGCTGGCCACAGGCTTTTCCCCGGTCCCAATCGCCGCGGCCAAGGGGCTGATCAAGCTGCTCAGTTACCTCGGGATCTATGCCTTGATGCGCCAGCTTCTGCTGCAGCGCCCCCAGTGGTGGGATCGTCTGGTGGCGTCCCTGCTCAGTGGGGGCCTTTTGAGCAGCGTGATCGCGCTGCGGCAGCTCTACGGCCCGACGGAAGAACTGGCGGGCTGGGCCGATCCCAATTCCGTGGCGGAGGGCACGATCCGCGTCTATGGCCCCCTCGGAAACCCCAACCTGTTGGCGGGCTATCTGGTGCCACTCCTGCCCCTTGCCCTGGTGGCCCTGCTGCGCTGGCGCGGCTGGGGACAACGCCTGTTTGCAGGTGCAACCCTGCTGCTCGGGGCGGCATCCACCCTGTTCAGCTACAGCCGTGGTGGCTGGCTGGGAATGCTCGCAGCCTTGGGTGTGGTGGTGCTTCTGGTGGTGCTGCGCAGCATTCGCCACTGGCCGCCGCTTTGGCGCCGTCTGGTGCCTCTCGCCCTCTTGGTGATTGCCGTGGCCTTGATCGCCATCGCCGCCACCCAGGTAGAGCCAGTGCGCACCCGCGTCGCCAGCCTGCTGGCAGGCCGGGGCGACAGTTCCAACAACTTTCGAATCAACGTTTGGATGTCGGCACTGGCGATGGTGCAAGACCGCCCCTGGCTGGGGATCGGCCCTGGCAACAACGCCTTCAACAGCATTTATCCGCTCTACCAACAGCCCCGTTTCAACGCCCTGAGTGCCTACTCGGTGCCCCTCGAGATCCTGGTGGAGACGGGCATCCCAGGCCTCATCGCCTGCCTTGGCCTGGCTTGGAGCAGCCTGCGCCAAGGTCTGGAGGGACTGCAGGGCGATGGACCGCTGCAGCTGCAACGACTGGCCTGCCTGGCCGCGATCGCAGGTCTGCTGGTGCAGGGAGCCACCGACACGATTTTCTTCCGGCCCGAAGTGCAGGTGATTGGCCTGTTCTGTTTGGCAACCCTGGCCCAACCGCTCGACACGTCACCTGAGGATCAAGCGTGCTGATCGCAGGGTTTGATGCCGGGCAGACCCACACCCGCTGCCGCTTGCAACGCCTGGACCCTGGGGACGACAGCACCCAGGGCGAAGGCGAAGGCAGCGGCGTCTGCCACCTGGAGGCTGCAGAGGGGGAAGCGCGGTTTCAGACGGCGTTGCGCTCCAGCCTGAACGCCGCCCTGCAGGCGGCTGGACTCCCGCAGAACACCCGCCTTGACGGGGCGGTGGTGGGAGCCAGCGGCATCGAACAGGGCACCGCCCTGCAGCAACGCGGCCAGCGGCTGCTCAGCGAGGTCGTGGATCTCTCCCCCACCCAGACGCTGGTGACTGGCGATGAACGCACGGCCCTGCATGGCGCCTTTCCCACCGGCGCAGGCATCGCGCTGATCAGTGGCACCGGGATGATCTGCCTCGGACGGGATCAGGCGGGCCGGGAGCACCGATGCGGGGGCTGGGGCTGGCGCCTCGATGGCGCCGGCTCGGCCTTTGACATCGGCCACCAGGGTTTGCAGCTCAGCCTGCGCATGGCCGATGGGCGAATTCCGGAGACACCGTTGCGCCGCCAGCTCTGGGACGCCCTCGGCTGCGCCAGCCCCGCGGAGGTCAAAGCCCTGGCTGCTGGATCGGAACTGGATGTGGCGTCTCTGGCCCGGCTGGCTCCGCTCGTGCATGCCCAGGCCATCCGTGGAGATGACCAGGCTCTGAGCGTATTGGCCCGCTCCGCTACCGCCCTGGCCGAAGCTGTGACGGCAGTGGCCAACGCCCTCTCGCTCCAAGCACCAGCGATCAGCGCCCAGGGGGGAGCGATCACCCACCTGCCACGGTTCCGTGCCCTGGTGAGCGATCAACTCAACCAGCAGTTAGGCCGCTGGCATTGGAGTGACCACGGAGGAGATGCCTGTGACGGCGCCCTGAGTCTGGCCAGAAGCCTGATCAGGCAGCGTTGAGATGCTGATCGGCCAACTGGGCCAGGTGCTGACTCCAGTGGTCCACATCGCTCTGATCGGCCGCCTCCACCATCACTCGCAGCAGCGGTTCCGTACCGCTGGCCCGCACCAGCACCCTGCCGCTGCCGGCCATGGCGACTTCCGCTTCGCTCACCGCATGGGCGAGGGGCTCACAGGCCTCCCAACCGGTGCGGCGGCCCTTGTCCGCAACGGTGACGTTCACCAGCTTCTGGGGATAGGACTGGAAACTCTGATCCCGCCAAGCGCCAAGACTGAGCTGACGCTGGTGGCAAAGCGTGGCGATCTGCAGCGCCGTGAGCACGCCATCACCGGCCAGCCCATGGGCCGACGACAGGATGTGGCCAGACTGCTCACCACCCAGGGCAGCGCCACTGCTCACCATGGCGGCATGGACATGCTGATCCCCGACCGGCGTGCGCTCAAGGACGCCGCCACGCGCCTGCCAGGCCCGTTCAAATCCCAGGTTGGACATCACTGTGGCCACCAGTCGTTGATCCGGCAGCGCCCCCTGCTCCTGCAGCGCTGACCCCCAGAGGAACAGCACGTGGTCACCATCCACCACCCGGCCCTGTCCATCCACGGCCAGCATCCGATCCGCATCACCGTCAAAAGCGAACCCCATCTCAGCGCCGCTGTTGATCACCGCCTCACGCAGAGGATCGAGATGGGTGGAACCGCATCCCACATTGATGCGGCTGCCATCCGGTTCACCGTGCAACACGGTGAGGTCAGCGCCCAAGGCCTGAAACACCTCGGCACCGAGGGCGGTGGCAGAGCCCCAGCAGAGGTCAAGCACCACCTTGACGCCGCTCAGCCCCTGACCGGGCACGCTGGCCAGCAGCGCATCGCGGTAGTACCGGAGCAGCTCCGGACGGTGATGGGCTGGTGCACAGGCCGCAGTCATCGCCGCCTCCGCCTCAGCAGCCTCGCCTCTGAGCCCGGCCTCAATCAACCGCTGCAGCTCGGGGCGCACCTTATTTCCATCGGCGCCGAACACCTTGATGCCGTTGTCGTGGGGCGGATTGTGACTAGCCGACACCATCAGACCGCCGGCAGCACCGCACTGGCGGATCAACAGCGGCACCGCGGGGGTGGCACAGAGCCCCAGGGTCCACACCTCACGGCCAGCAGCTGTGAGGCCAGCGGTCAGGGCCGCCATCACCATGGCGCCACTGCTGCGGGAATCCATCCCGATCAAGACGGGCCCCTCACGGGGAAACACCCGACCACACCAATACCCCACTTGCAGCGCCAGGGCCGGGGTGATGGCTGAGCCCACGCGGCCGCGCAGACCATCGGTGCCAAAGGCCGCCTGGGACGGATGGTGGGGAATCCCCAGGGGCGGTGTGGCGTGGTCGGCCATCAACAAAGCAATGGAGAGAGCAGGAGGTTAGTCGGACTGCTCAAGAGGTCCTGGCAAAACTCGGATTACCCAAGCGCACAGCCATGAAGCGGACAGCCATCAAGCGGACCGCCACCAGGCGCTCAGCTCCAGCGCTGCGGGGCCAGCAGCAGTGCGACCAACTCGAGGACGGCCCAGACCGCACTCAGCACCACCACCCAGCCGGGGAGCCAAACCAACGGCCAAAGCCAGCGACACCCCCAAACCAACAGCAACAGAAGCCAGGCGAGGCCGCAGCGACGTTTCTGCATCTGGCCAGGGCCTGCTGCACGCTTCACTCTTGCCATACCAATGCCGCTGGCTGCCCAACAGAATGACAGCAGTCTTTGACTGCGGCTTGCCTGTGCGTCCTTCCCGCGGATTGCTGCTGCTCACCGGGACGGTCATCGGCAGCCTGGGAATCATCGTGGTCACCCAACGGTGGCTGCAGCAGTGGCAGCAGCCACCCCTGACCCCAGCAGCCACTCCGGCGACACTTTGGACGCGCTATCGCTGGAGTTGGGACCCATCCGAGCGACGCGACGCCGCCCTGCTGCTGGCGGCAAGCGACCGTGACTCCCCCCTGCGGCGGCAACGGCTGCTGCACGGTCAGGCCTGGGGGCAAGCCCAGGTGGCGGCAGCGGTGCTGGTCCAACAAGCCCGCACTGCAGGCCAACTGGGTGAGCGGCAGCGGGCTGATGCCCATTGGCGCGCCTTGCTCGCCCGATTCCCAAACCACCCTCTCAGTGCTGACGCCGCCTATCAACTCTCGAGCGATGACAACGCACTCCAACGCTGGCTGCTGAACCACCACCCAGCGCATCCGGCCGCTCTTGAAAAGGCTGTGCACCAGGAACACGCGCTGCACCTGGCCCGCTGGGGCGCCGCCCATCCAGGAGCGGCTGCTGTGATCAGGGCCGCCTGCGCTCCCAAAGCCAGCACCACCACCGCCAACCGCCAGCACCTGGCACTGGCCCTCGCCCGTCTCGGGGATGGGCAGACCGGGCTCGACTGCCTGCAGGCTGCAACACCAGCTCCGGCCACCGCCGTGGCCATCGGCCGTTCCTTGCTCAGGGGGGACGCAGCCCAACGCCGCCAGGGAGAAAGCCTTCTGGTGCACATGGCCCGCACGGCCAACCCACCGATCAGCACCGCCACGCTTGAGGCAGCCCGTCTGCTCAGCGAACCGCTCCAACCGGAGAGTGCCCTGCTCGCCCAGCTGCCCGAATCCCTGCGCCAGCAATCTGCTGATGTGGCAGCGGCCCAGGTGCGGCTTGGTCAACGCACAGCCGCCAGTGTGTTCAGCCGCTGGCCCGACCATCCCGCCAGCTGGCAGCTGCAGTGGGATCTGGCCCGCGCCGATCTGCTGGCGGGCCGCTGGGCCGAAGCCGAGATCTGGCTCAAGGCACTCCCTCACGAGCAGCTGCCGGAGCCACTGGCTGCACGGCAACGGTTCTGGCGCGGCCTCAGTGCAGCCAAACAGGGCCGGCAACAGGATGCTGAACATCATTGGCGGGCGCTGCTGACGCAACACCCACCCGGCTACTACGGCTGGCGCGCTGCCGTCCGGCTGGGGGAATCCAACCTGCCCCCCCTGGCACAAGCCACTCCCCTGCCGCCACCACAATCCAGTTGGCAGCCTCTCAACAGCGGCGATCCCCTCGTCGACCAGCTCTGGCGACTGGGGATGGTCCAAGACGCGCGCGATATCTGGCGCAGCCGCCACCAAGCACCTCTCGATCCCGACACCCTGGCGGCAGAGCCCACCCCGACGGAACGCATCACCGAAGGTCAGCTGCTGTTGGCAACAGGCAATGCCTGGCGCGGACTCGATGCCCTCTGGCGAAGCAGTCTGCGACTGGTGGGGGAAGCCTGCAGCACCCGATTTGCGCTGCATCAGCATCAGCATCCACGGCCGTTCGGCGACGCATTCACATCCGCCAGCAACGATGCGGTTGTGCACGAAGCACTGCTGCGTGCCATCGCCAAACAGGAATCGCGCTACTCACCAGGGGTCCAATCCGCGGTGGGCGCGCAGGGACTGATGCAGTTGATGCCTGCCACCGCTGCTGAACTGGCGGGCCGTCGGCTCAGCACAAAGGAGATCACCAACCCTGCCAGCAACACCCAACTGGGAGCCCTCTATCTCCAGCAGCTGCTAAGGCAATGGGATGGCAATCCCTGGCTCACGGTGGCGAGCTACAACGCCGGCCCCGGTGCAGCTGGCGGTTGGCGCAGCCCAGAACTGCAGCGGGACCCTGAGCTCTGGGCCGAACGGATTCCCTACCCCGAGACGCGGATCTACACCAAAAAAGTGCTCGGCAATCTCTGGGCTTACCTCCAGGCCGATGGCGACACCTGTTCAGGCTGAGTGAGGGCGTCCTCGGGGGCTCCGTTTGGTGATCAGACCTGAACGGATGCCGGCTGCATCAGCAAGGGAATCGGCAGGGTGTGGCCAAGCCAGATCCCAGCCAACACAATCACAGCCATCCAGAACGCCATCACCAGTGGCGAAGGCACCACCCGGATGCGTGTGAGATCAAGCCGTGCCAAGAGCACTGCCGACGCCAGGATCAACACATCCGCCAAGAGCTTCAGCTGAAGCACATAAAGGCCGCTGGTGATCACCAACAGCAGCGTCACCACCAGGCTGAACACCCGACTCGAGGCCATCAGCATCGAGATCTGACGCAGCAACAGATCCGGCATGGTGCAAACCACCACCACCACCAGGGCCTGCAGCACCTCCACGGTCCAGAACACAGGCGCATCAAGACCATTGCTTTGCAACAGCTGCTGCTGAAACACCGTCCAGTGGTTGCCCATCACCGTGGCCACGGCAAAGAGCAGCAGCACCAACGGTGCTCGGAAGGGCAACAGCAGAAATCTCAGCAGCGGCATCAGCAGCGGTTGCAGCAGCAGTAGTGCCTGAGAAAAACGCTAGCAACGCCTACCGTGCAGGCCTGCCAGAGTGACGACTCGTCTTCGATCTGCGGCATGTCTGCAAACAGTGCCTCGAGCAGTCTCAGCGGGCTCCAGAAAGGCCTGTTGGTGATGACGGCGCTGGTGTTGGCAGTGGTGCTCTTCTTGCTGCGCAATGGCCTATCGGCTGAATCACCGATGGACCAATTGGCCCGGCGCTCCCTGGCCCCGGAAGTCGCCCTGAGCAATCAGAAACCCACCATGCTCGAGTTCTATGCCGACTGGTGCGAAGCCTGCCGGGAGATGGCCCCCGCCATGCTCGAAACCGAACGCCGCACCAGCGGTCGGATGGATGTGGTGCTGGTCAACATCGACAACCCCCAGTGGCAAGACCTAATTGACCGTTATGAGGTCAACGGCATTCCACAACTGAATCTGTTTGCAGCCGATGGCAGCCTGCGCGGTCGCTCCCTCGGCGTGCGCACTCCACAACAATTGGAGGCCCTGAACACGGCCCTGATTGCCAATACGCCGTTGCCTCAATTCGCAGGCATCGGCAGCGTCAGCAGCCTTGAACCCGGCAACGGCATTGCTACAGCCACTCCAACCAGTGCCGGTCCGCGCAGCCACGGCTGAAGGATCCGGGCATGATCAGCCCACACCCGTCAACCCACACGTCGCAACGCCATGGATCCCCGCTTCCGGGTCGACCTGATTGCCGCCACACCCAACCCTCAGCAGTGCGTGTACGCCGGCATGCATCAGGACTACAGCGAGGGATTCGTCGCGGGGGACCGTGATCAATGGCCTGATGAAACCAAGGCAGGGGAGATCTGCGTCAAGCGCCTCCTCGCCGGAGAGCGGGGTCACTATGGCCCGCTCGAGCACGCCCAGATCGTGCTGAATGTGGGCTGGTTTCCCCACTCGGTCATGCAGCAAGCCCGCACCCACCGTGTGGGGGTGAGCTTCGATGTGCAGTCGATGCGCTACACAGGCGACCGCATCTGCCGCGCAGCCAATGGTGAACTGCCTCTTGAAGAGGTGTTTTACCTGCGCCCCGTGGGCACCTACAGCGATCGCCAGGGCAAGAAATATGCCTACAGCGAAGAACTGCGTGCACAAGACCTGGCCCATTGCCAGCAGGCAGCAGAGCGCTATCGCGATCTGCTCAATGCCGGATTCGCCGAAGAACATGCCCGCGGCATCCTGCCCTTCGACTACCGCCAGCATTTCGTGGTGAGCTTCAGCCTGCGAGCCTTCCTCCACTTCATGGATCTGCGGGCCAAGCTCGATGCCCAGCAGGAAATTCGCGAGTTATGCGACCTGATGTGGCCCCACCTGCAGAGCTGGGCACCTGAATTCGCCGCTTGGTACGAAAAAACCAGGCTGCATAAAGCTCGCTTGGCTCCCTGAGCCAAGCGAATCAGAAATCAATCGGTTTGCGGTCGGATTAAACCCGAGCCAGGGTCACCCGTTCGGGCTGATGCTGATATTTGCCTTGGCGGTCGCTGTAGGTGGTGTCGCAGGGATCGCCTTCAAAGAACAGCAACTGACAGATGCCTTCGTTGGCGTAGATGCGGCAGTCGGCACCGGAGCTATTGCTGAACTCCAGGGTGAGGTGGCCCTCCCAGCTGGCTTCTGCAGGGGTGGTATTCACGATGATCCCAAGGCGGGCATAGGTGCTCTTGCCGAGGCAGATCACCGTGATATTGGGTGGCACCTTCATTTTTTCCAGGGCCACACCAAGGCCATAGGAATGGGCCGGAAGGATGAAGTAGTGGCCGTCTTCGTCGTGATGCAGCTCGGTGGGCTCGAGATTGGCGGGATTGAATCGCTTGGGATTCATCACCGTGCCGGGCACGTGCTTGAAGATCAGGAATTCCTGGGGTGACAGGCGCAAGTCATATCCGTACGACGAGCAACCGAAACTGAGGACAGGGCTTTGACGCTGCTCAGGGTCAAGGTGACGCACCAGTCCCGACTGGAACGGCTCCAGCATTCCGGCATTGGCCTGCTCGGTGATCCAGCGGTCGTTCTTGAGCATTAGAAACCCCGGCGCAATTCGGTGACTTGGTCTGCCATGTCCATCAGCGAGTCTGGGATGGCAGGCCCCGTGACGATCACATCCATCGATCCTGGCCGTTGCTCCAGCGTGCTGCGCACCTCCTGCTCATCGAGGTACCCAAGGGCCACGGCAAGACCAATCTCATCCATCACCAGCTGATCCAGCTCAGCATTCAAGAGCTGGGAGCGACACTCATTCCAGAGGGCCTGCACTGCAGCCAGGGTTTGTGGTTCCTGCTCCGAAGCGGGCTCGGCCAGACAGCAGGCCACATCAGGCCGCAACCACTGGAGCCTTCCACAAAGAGTGAGACGGCGATCGGGGCCCTGAGCCACCCCTCCCTTGAGAAACTGCACCACCATCACCCGGCTGCCGAGCCCAGCGGAACGCAGAGCCTGACTGAGCACAGAAGCAAAACTGCCCCGATAGGGAGCGGTATGCACCTGCAGCTGCCCCTCCGGAGACACCAGATGCAGTGGAGGGCGAGCTGGCAGCTGAGGAAGCGGATGCAGGCCTGCACGCTCCAGTGCCCGGTGATCCGCGCTGCGGACCTCGCCGGGACGGTGACTGGTGCTGAGGCTTGCTGTCATCAAGAGTTCGTGCGTCCGGGGCTGGCCCGCTGGATTTAAACCTAGCGCCGCCGGATCAGTTCACAAGCCTTTTGACACTATCCCTGGTGTCACGGTGTCGACCGACACCCTTCTCTCTCCCTGCGGCTGTGGAAACCGGAGGACGGCCCCTGCCAGGCTCAGACCATTCACGCCTGCGCCCCAGAACGCCATGACCAGCACCAGCAGCAGCGGCATCCCCTCAGCGTGTGGCGAGGAGCGCAACGATGGCCGCAGCGCCGCAGACTTGCGCTCCTTTGCCATCAACTGGGATCCGATGGGCTTCGCCATCAGCTCTCTGATCGTGCGCACGGGGCGAACGGCCGTGCTCTGCAGCGTCTGCCACCAGGAGGGCGTGCCGCGCTGGCGGAAAGGGCAAGGCAAAGGATGGCTGAGTGCCGAATACCGCCTGCTGCCCGGTTCCACCCCCGAGCGTCAAAACCGGGAACTCCTGAAACTCTCGGGGCGAACCCAGGAAATCCAGCGGCTGATCGGCCGCAGCCTGCGGGCCTGCATCGACATGGAAGCCCTGGGAGAAAACACTCTGTTGATCGACTGCGACGTGATCCAAGCCGATGCCGGCACACGCACCGCATCCATCACCGGAGCCTGGGTTGCCCTGAAGCACGCCTGCGACCAACTGCTGGCGCAGGGACTGGTGACGCGCCAACCGATCACCAAGCAGGTGGCCGCCGTCTCGGTGGGACTGGTGAACAGCGCCCCACTACTCGATCTCGACTACAGCGAGGACAGCCGTGCCGATGTGGATCTGAATGTGGTGATGGACGAGCACCAACATCTATTGGAAATCCAGGGCACTGCCGAAGGCGCGGCTTTCAGCCGTCATGAACTCAATGGTCTGCTGGATCTGGCGGAACCGGGCCTGCAGCAATTGATGAATAGTCAGCGTCAGGCACTCAATGACCGCTCGATTTCGTGATTGTTGCTACACGCCTCTGCGGTACTGATCCGTAACTTCCAATCACCTGCAAAGCCATCCATGCCGGGCGTCATGCACGGCTTCAGCCGTACCGTTACTCCAATGCCGGGACCGATGACCCTGGTGAACACCACCGAGAAGAAGGAGCGCACCCTCCTGGATGTGATCCGTGGGCTGGATGGAGCCACCTCGGAAATGGTGGAGCGCAACAAAACAATCTTCTTCCCTGGAGATCCCGCAGAACGGGTGTATCTGATCCGCCGTGGTGCGGTACGCCTGTCGCGGGTTTACGAGTCGGGCGAAGAAATCACCGTGGCGCTGCTGCGGGAAAACAGCCTGTTCGGTGTGCTGTCGTTGCTGACCGGTCATCGTTCAGACCGCTTCTATCACTCCGTGGCCTTCACCCGCGTGGAGATGCTGACGGCCCCCGCCGCGTCGGTGCGTCAGGCGATCGAAGCCGACGCCAGCGTGGGCTTGCTGTTGCTGCAAGGCCTCTCCAGCCGGATCCTGCAGACCGAAACGATGATCGAGACGCTCACCCACCGCGACATGTCGTCACGGCTGGTGAGTTTCCTGCTGGTGCTCTGCAGAGATTTCGGAGTGCCAGGAGATCGCGGCATCACAATCGATCTACGCCTGTCCCATCAAGCGATTGCAGAAGCCATCGGATCGACTCGCGTCACCATCACTCGCCTGCTGGGGGACCTCCGCAACGCCGGGCTTGTGGAGATTGACCGCAAGAAAATCACGGTATTGGATCCGATCGCCCTGGCCAAAAAATTCAGCTGAGGGATCTTCAGGTGACAATGGTCGCCGGTTGGCCTGTGCGTTTCCCGACCGCTGAACGACGTTGACCGGCTGGCTGCTGATCCTGATCCTGCTTGTCCTCGGTGGTGTCCTGTCCACCCTGGGCGATCGTCTGGGTTCCCGCGTTGGGAAAGCGCGCCTGAGCCTGTTGGGCCTTCGCCCTCGCAGCACTGCTGTGGTCATCACTGTGCTGACCGGCAGCCTGATTTCGGCGCTTTCACTGGGATTGCTGCTGCTGGTCAGTCGTCAGTTGCGGGTCGGCCTGTTTGAGCTCAATGCGCTTCAGGAGAAATTGCGCATCAGCCGCAGCGACTTGGAACGCAGCCGCGAAGCCCAGGCCAGTGCAGCCCGCGAACTCTCCGAGGCCCAACGGGAGAGCCAGCGAGCGCGCCTCGATCTCACAACAGCCAAAGCCAAAGCCGATGCACTGCGCCAAACCCTGGTGCCGCTGCAGAAAGAACGGGAACGTCTCGAAGCCGAGCGGCAGCGTCTGAGCCGTGATGTGCAGGCCCGCGATGCAGAAATCCAACGCACAGAGAACGAGCTGGCCGACGTGCGATCGCGGATCAGCAAGGGCGAGGCCGAACTGCGTGAACTGGAAAAGCAACGGCTCGCTCTGCGCCTCGGCAATGTGGTGCTTAGCAGCGGGCAGCCCCTAGCGACCGCCACTCTCCGGTTGGATCGCCCCAACCAGGCCAAACAGGTGATCGACCAACTGCTGCGGGAAGCCAATCTCCAGGCCTACCAACGCGTGCTCCCTGGGGAAACTCCCAATCGCCAGATTCTGTTGGTACCCCGCAATGACATCCAACGGCTTGAGTCCACCATCAAAAAGCCGGGGACCTGGGTTGTGAACATTCGCTCTGCAGCCAATGTGTTGCTGGGCGAGGAGGTGGTCTACGCCTTCCCGGAAGTGAGACCGAACACCACCGTGGTGCAACGCGATGCGGTGCTGGCCCGAACCGCACTGGAACGGGATGAAACCAACAGCGAAGCTGTGCGCAACCGCCTCAACCTGCTGCTGGCATCAGCTCTGGCTGAAGCCCAGCGACGCGGGTCGCTGGTGCAGGGCCTGCAGTTCGATGCCAATGCCCTAAACCAACTCGGCAGCACGCTGCTGCGTCGTTCCCCCTCTCGCGTCGAACTGCGGGTGATCGCCAGCCAACGCAGCGACACTGCCGATCCGGTGGTCGTGCGGATCGAACCGGTCGGCACCATTCCCCAAGAGCGCATCAATGAACGCCGTAACTGAGCGACCTCACCCACCCCTTGTCGGCATGGTTGCTGCTGTGGATCCCGGTCGCAGCAAATGCGGCCTCGTGTTGGCGGACTGCAGCCACGGCGAAATCAAAGATGCCCTGGTGGTGCTTGCAGACGACACACTCACCCAACTGGAGCGCTGGCACCAACACACACCGCTGACCGCGTTGGTGCTCGGCGATGGCACCTCTAGCAAGGCATGGCAACAGCAACTGCAACACCTGGCGCCAATGCGCATCGTGAAGGAAGCCGGCACGACCCTGCGTGCCAGAGAGCGCTACTGGCAAATCTGGCCAGCGCGGGGGTGGCGGCGGCTCTTGCCCCAAGGTCTCCGGCTCCCCCCCAGCGAGCTGGACGGCATCGCAGCACTTGTCTTGCTGGAAGACCAGCTCCATCAGCCCTTGACCTGGCTCCATCCTCCAAAACAAGGACCAGGACTCAGAACCGGGCCCGCACGGTGAAGGTGTAATCCCCACCCGCTTCCAGGTGATAGTCGGCCTTCACCAGAAACCGCAGCAGGGCGTCTTGGATTAAGGCCCGGCCTAAAGAGGGCTCCACCGTGAGTTCACCCCCTTCAAACGTCCAGCAAAACTGCCAGTTGAAGCCACCGGCACTGACTTCACCTTCCAGGCACTTGTCCTGGAAGCTCTGCCGCAGCACGCGCAAATGGGCCGTCGTGACGGGAAGAGGGGTCATGCAGGCTCCTCTGGAGCCAGATTCAGGCCGTTGAGGCGGTTGCCGGCCCGCTCCAAGCCTTGACGCTGAATCAGATCGACACCCCGCAACACTTCACCCAGCACGTCCTTGAGCAGCGGCTGCTCCGCCTGATGAAAACTGCCCAACACATGGGACACCGTGCGGGCACGACGCTCCTCCGCCGATCGACCAGGAGCCCCGATACCAATCCGCAAACGCGCGAACTCCTGGGTTCCCAGATGCTGAATCGTGCTCCTCAGCCCGTTGTGGCCACCGGCACTGCCTTTGGCACGCAACCGCAGTCGCCCCAACGGAAGGTCCATGTCATCGACCAAGACCAACAGCTGATCTGAGGACAGATCAAACCAGTCGAGGGCAGCCCGAATCGAACGACCACTCTCATTCATGAAGGTCTGGGGCATTAGCAACCTGAGGCGATTGCTGCCCACACCCACTTCGGCCAACTCTCCCTGAAGCTTGGCCATCGCCTTAAAGCGCGTGGACTCGCGAGAAGCCAAAGCTTCAAGGGCCATGAAGCCCACGTTGTGGCGCGTGCCGGCATATCGCTGACCAGGATTGCCGAGCCCCACCAGCAGGCGGAGATCACCGCTCTGCATCAACTCTCTTCGGTGGGGGGCACCTGTGCCGGCGCGGACGAACCCTCAACAGGGAGAACCTCTTGTTCATCAACCTTCAGCTCAGGCTCCGCCATCGCTTTGTTGATTTCACGCTCGAACTCCTTGGAGGCCGCCTGAAAACCCTTCAGAGTTTTTCCCAACGTGCGACCGAGTTCGGGGAGGCGCTTGGGCCCGAACACCAGCAGGGCCACAGCGCCAATAACGGCCATCTCAGGAAGGCCGATCCCGAAAACGTTCATGAATCAGCTTCAGCCGAGGCCGTTCCAGTTGACGTTGATGCCCTCGAGGATCAAGGACTTGTTGTACAGCTGGAGGATCACCAGCAGGAAGACCAGGAAGAGGGCCATGAAAATGCCCATCACGGGCGTGGTTCCCCAGCCGGGCACAACCTTGCCGTACTCGGAGTTGAGGGGACGGAGGAGATCTCCCAGACGAGTGCGTTGAGCCATAGCGGCGCTTGGTTCTCGGTTGAGGTTCGGTCTGGATACTGTAGGGGTCCTGGTCCTGATAAGGCCGAACCTGTCGAGAGATGTGATGGAAACCTCCTCACCTGCATTGTCCGTCGCCATAGCCGTTCTGGCTGTGTTGCTCGGTCTCACCGGGTTCGGCGTCTACACCGCTTTTGGCCCGCCCTCCAAGAAGCTCGACGATCCCTTCGACGATCACGACGACTGATCGAGGTGCTCCTGAAGGGGAGTCAACACCACTTCCACCAGCTCTCCAGGCCTGAAGACGATGCCTTCAGCCTCATTAATTGCAATGCCGCAGGCGCAATCGGCTGCGGCGTCGGGATCAACTGGCTGCTTGGAGTCAACTGGCTGCTTGGAGTCAACAGGCTGTTTGGAATCAACAGCCTCCTCGCGTCGGCGGATCACCCATCCCTGTGGGCACCAGCGCTGACGGCGTGCCCCCGGATTAAGCACCCGCATGCGCAAACCCGTTGAGGGGGTGCCGCTCGGGCCAGCATCCCGTGGCGTCCCCACGGCCACCGGCACCAGGCCGTTCAGCAGAGGCGGAAGCCACTGCTCGGCGTCAGCGAGCCCGGCCGGCCCCCACCAACCGGGTTCACGAAAGGCGATAGCGGCCTGAGGGATGCCTCCGCGGCACCAACCTTGAGAGGCAGGCATCAAGGCCAGGCGCTGACGGTGCCAGCCACGATCGGCACCGGGGTCAGGCCAAGTGGCACCCCGCACCAGGGAGACCCCGAGTCGGTCTGGGGTGACATCCACCCCCTGAGGCCCATCGAGCAACATCGCCAGCCCCCCTCCAGGCGAAGCAGCCTCGGTGGCACACCAGGAGATCACCGGCACTTCCCAGCGCATCTGCTCACCTGGGGTGCAAGGCCGAGCAGGACGCGTGATCACACCACCGCTGGTGTCGGCAGCCCAGCGCATCGCCGCCTGAGCCAGAGGCACCTCCAGGCGCAAAAGCTCATGGGTCTGTCGCCAGGCCACGCTGCAGGTGAGCTCCACCCAAGGGCTATCGGCCCGCAGCTGACAATCCAGCCGAACGCGACTCTCACCAACGAAGGCACGAAGCAGCACCCGTGCCAGCAATGGGCCCGTCTCCACGACGTCCAGCGACGCCGCGTCCCACTGCACCGGCAGGGGATGGTCGCGATAGTCCGCTGGCAGGTCCCAGGCATCCCAAAACTCGCCATGGTCCCGGAAGCGCGAAAGGGCGATCGGGGCCTGGAGCTGGGGCAGGCCAGCCCCATCCCAGAGCTGCACGACACCACTCGCTCCCAGCTCAACTGACAGATGGTTGTTGGCCAACACAAGCCCCCCCTCTGCCTTGGTACGGAGCGTTACTGCTCCTCGAACAGCGGGTGTTGAGACAGCCGAGCCCTGTTCAGACGATGGGCGGCGCTCCAGCGGGAGCGACACCACACCGTGCTGTTCCGGCAGCTGCACCCAGGTGCCGCCCTGGTTGGCCTCCTGCCCGGCCAGGCCTTGCCCCTGAGACGCCCACTCCCCTCGGGGTAAACGCAACACCGGGGACCAGCGCGCCAACGGCTGCAGTCCAACCCAGGCCCAGCGATCCACTTGCCTGTCACCCAAGAGCTGGGTGAGCTGACGATTGCGCAGAGCTGAGGCCGAGCGACGCGATCGGCGCCAAAGCGGTTCCGCCTGGTCGAACACCTCAGGGATGGAGGTCCCGGGAAGGATGTCGTGAAACTGATGAAACAGCAGGGTGGTCCAGTCCGCGGCCTCAGGAACCCGGTCGGGATCACGCAGCTGCAGCAAGGCAGCCGTGAGATCCGCCTCACGCACCAGCCGCTCCAGGCTGCGGTTGTGACGCTTCTGATCCGGACGGCTGGTCGCACAGGCGCGATGCAGATCGAGATAAAGCTCATCCCGCCAGACCGGAAGGGTGGCGACGGACGGCTCCAGTTGTTCCAAATAGGTCCTCACCGTGGAAGGGCGTCGCGGTGTGACCTGGGGGTGGTCCTCCCAGAGGCCCATCTGCTCCAGCATCTCTGCGGTCGGCCCGCCCCCGTGATCCCCCACCCCAGGGGTCCAAAGAGCGGTGGCCATCCCCGTCGCCAGGCGAAACGCTCGCTGCTCCGCCTCGATGGCTGCGGGATCAGCGCTGGTGCCGATCGGCGGCAACATCAGCGCCTTGAGCTCGGCTCCACCCCGACTGCGCCAGCGGAACAGACGATGGGGGAACGGAACGCCGGCATTCCAGGCCAACTTGTGCGTGCAGAACCAACGCACCCCCTCTGCCGCCGCCACGGCAGGCAGTCCCGCTGCAAACCCAAAGCTGTCGGGCAACCAGGCCAGCTCATGGCGCCACTGGGGAAAAGCCCTGCGGCTAAAGGCCTGCCCGATCGCAAACTGTTGCCACAGCGAGGCCGTGCTTACCAGCACACAATCGCTTTCCACCCACGGCCCATTGATCGGCTCCCATCGCCCCGCGTCGCTGGCGGCCTGCAGGCGCGACCACAACGCCGGGCGAAAGCGCTCCATCCAGGCGTACAGCGCCGGCGTCGAATGGGCAAACCGCAAGGCAGGGAAGCGCTCCATCAGATCAAGAGCTGACCGGAAGGTTCGTTCTGCCGCCTGCCAGGTGTCCGCCACAGGCCAGAGCCAGGCCAGGTCGAGGTGGGCATGACCAACCCAATGGACCTCACCAGCCGCAGCAGGCCTGGACGAGAGAAAATCGCTCACCGCTTCGGTGGCCTGGGAAGAATCCGGATCAAGGACGAGCCAGTTCTCGGGCAAGGCATCCAGCGATGGCAGCGCCAGATCGAGCGCTTCGGGCAACAGCAACTGCTCCGGATCATCAGCAGCCGTCAACGGTTCCCGCACCACATCACTGGTGATCAGGGCGCCGTCGTCATGACAGGGGCTGCGCAGTTCGAGCACCAAATCCAACGGCTGCCCCTGTCGCCAAGAGGGGGGCAGAGGCCAGCGACAACGGGTGTCGAACAGGTCGCCTTCGTGCACGAGCACCCCATCGACCCACAAGCGCACCTGATCTGCCCACCAACTGAGCACCAATCGCTCCTGTCCGGAGGCGGAACGGCGCCAGGGCTCCGGACAGGACAGCTGAAGCCGCAAACGTTTCCAGATGCCGCCCCGCGGCCAACTGAGCAGACCGCGCTCGGCCCAGTCAGGGCGATGGATCTCGGCCCAGGGGTCCTCAAGGGCCGCACCCCGCTCAGGGGCGTCCATGCAGGTCCACTCCGGCAGCAGATCCAGGCGCGCACGACTGCGAAACGTTTCAATCCACTCCGATCGCCGCGCCTGAAGACGGTTCTGCATCGTGTCTTCCAAACATTGCCCCATAGGATGATGTCGCTGTCCCAGACGCCGGTCGGTCTCCATGCTCGCCCTCAAGATCTCCGTTTATTCGGTCGTCTTCTTCTTCCTCGGGATCTTCGTGTTTGGCTTCCTGGCTAGCGATCCCAGCCGTACCCCCAGCCGGAAGGATCTCGAAGACTGAATCCTGGTGCGCTGAGCCAGATGGGTCGGTCACGCCGAACACTGGTCAGCGCCTGATCAAACCAGCCTTCGCACCATGGCAAGATCAGCGGCCTCAGGAGAGATCGCTTGCCAGGTCGATTTGCCAAGCCTCTACGCCCCAGCCTGATTTCAATCGGGGCTGCAGCGTTGATGCTCGCCACGGCTGAGCAGGCGGTCGCCGCTGATCAAGATCCATCCCTGGCATCAGAGCGTGAGAGCAGTCGTGGCAGTCGTTCCAGAGCGACCAAAGCCTTTGATGCTCCTGTCGAGATTCAGCTGAAGGCCGATCGCCAGCGTTTCGACGGTCAGCGCAACCTGTTCGTGGCCGAGGGCAATGTCACCGCCAGGATCAATGGTGGTCTGCTGCAGGCGGATCGAATCGAGTTCGACTCCAGCTTCAATACCTTTGCGGCTCGAGGCAGTGTTCGCTACCGCAAAGGGTCCCAGTATTTCCAAGCAGGAACTCTGCGCTTCAGCCTGATCCAGAACGAAGGAGTTTTCGAAGACGTCTATGGCGTCCTCGATCTCGACACAGCGGCCCTCGATCTGGATCCTTCGAACCGCTCCGAGCGCAGCAACCGCGCTGGCGACATCGAACCATTGCCAACCCTGGAGAGCTCAGGGCTTGGCTTCCCGACCGCCCTTCAGATCGAACTGGCTGGCAGCACGGCCGAACGCATCAGTCCCCAAGGTGATCTGGGCGGATTCTGGAGTTTGGAACAACCCGCTTCGAGCGACTGGGTGGTTCCAGGCCCGGTGCATGCCGATTCGGGAGCCCATCTGGAGATGGCCTGTCCCCCGGTGTTACCACCAATCCCGGAGTGGCACCCCCACCCCTGGGCTGCCACGGTCTGGGGCGGACAAAGCATCGACTCCAACTTCGGAGACACGTTTTTCTTCAATGGACGCATGCGCCCGGAGTACCTCGCGGGCGTGACGGTGCAAAAGCGGATCTGGAAAGCCGGCCCGCTGGCGATCGAAGTCGAGGGCAATCTGTTCGACCACCAGGCCTACGAGCAACCCGGCGGAGCGTTCAATCAATCCGTTCCCTACGCCAACACCCCCCAACAGAACTTCGGAGAAGGCATCGTCGGCATCGGGGCCCGGCTGTGGATGCAGCCCTGGTTGAGTCTTGGTGTCGTGGAAGGGGTGAGCTACTTCACCGCCAACAGCAATTACGAGCGCACGTACCGGGAGAACTACGCCCAGTTCCTCAATTACCTGGGATTCGAGCTTGAAGCGGCTGTCTCGAAGCGCTTGTCCCTGGTGGGGCGCATTCACCATCGCTCGGGTGCCTTTGGCACCTACAGCGGCGTGCGTGAGGGCAGCAATGCCTACCTCATCGGAGCTCGCTATCGCTGGGGGAATGATCCAGCACCGGCAACACCCAGCGATGTTCCCCCGCCGCTCGGCTGCCCTGACCCCGACCGCGCGAATCGCAAGCCAAGACGGACCCTCAGTGAAGAGCTCGAGTACGGCAGTCTCGGCGGTGACCGTCTGCCCGTTCAGACCACGAGTCGTCAGCAGGAACCGCTCGCACTCACAACAGAGTCGACCCTGTCGCTGGCCGAACAGGAAGAGCTGCGGGCCAAAGCCATCGCTGCCATCGATCAGCGCATCAGCAGCATTCAGTTCCAGCAAACACTGACGATTGAACGCCGACTTGGGGTGCCTGGTGGCGGTCAGCGCAAGCAGGAAACCCGCGAGCAGACCATCGAAGAAGAGAACGACTACGGCACCCTGCAACCGTCCCAGCTCAAGGGGCTGGGACGGGCCCAGCTCGTGACAGGCGAGATCAGTCGGTGGCGTTTCCAAGCGGCCCGCATCCGTCTGACCCCGGATGGCTGGAGCGCCGATCGTATGGGCTTCACCAACGACCCCTACACCCCAGCCCAGACCCGCATCGATGCTGAAGATGTGGTGGCCACCCAGGAGCCCAACGGCGACATCCTGATCAAAGCGCGCCGCAATCAACTGATTGTGGAAGAACGCTTGCCGATCAACGTCAGCCGCAGTCAGCGCATCCAGAAGCAGGAAGAAGTTGAGAACCGCTGGGTGCTCGGCATCGACAACGACGACCGCAATGGTTTCTTTATCGGTCGCAATCTCAAGCCGATCAAACTGAGCAGCAATTTCCAGCTCGACCTGCAGCCTCAGGTGCTGGTGCAGCGAGCGATTGATGGCCAAACCAACAGTTACATCGCCCCCGGTAGCGCGGTGGGCAGCGGCACCGTGACCCAACCCATCAGCGCCGGTGATGCTTTTGGCCTGGAGGCCGAACTCTCCGGTCGCGTTTGGGGTTGGAAGACCAGTCTCAATGCAGACATCAGCACCTTGAATCCGTCCAATTTGGACAATGGCAGTCGCTATTGGGGCGAGCTGAAGAATGCCGTCGGCCTGCCCTGGCTGGGGAATGTGAAGACTCGCCTGTTCGGCGCTTACCGCTACCGCACCTGGAATGGATCCCTCGGCCAGACCGATGTGTATTCAGCCTTCGGCGGCTTCGCCGAACAGAAAGGTGCCTGGCAGTGGGGTCAGCTGGCCAACGACTATCTCTGGCGCGTCGGTGTGGGCAACTACCAGGCCGAAACCTTCGAGAGCGAGAACCTCGCCGACCTCTGGAGAGCGAATCTCTACGCGTCAATGAACAGCAGCTTCCCCCTCTGGCGCGGGAAGCCAGCGCCACTGACCCCGGAAGCGGCCTACCGCTATTCCCCGGTGGCCATCGTGCCTGGCCTAACGCTCAACAGCAACGTCAACACCTTGCTAGCGGCCTATGGCAACGGGACCCAGCAGAACAGCATCTCCCTCAGCGGGGGACCCACCCTGACCCTGGGCACCTTCAGTAAACCTTTCCTGGATTACACGCAGCTCTCACTCACCGGTGGTGGCACGCTCAAGCAAGGCTCCAGCCCCTTTGATTTTGACCAAGCCATTGATCTAGGCACCGTGGGCGTAGGACTCACCCAGCAACTTGCAGGCCCTCTGCTGATCAATGCCGGTGTCGCCATCAATGTCGACCCGAATTCCAATTACTACGGCAACGTGATCAACTCCAACATCGAGTTGCGCTGGCAACGGCGGTCGTACGACTTCGGGTTCTACTACAACCCCTACGAAGGCATCGGCGGCTTCCGCTTCCGCCTCAACGACTTCAACTTCACAGGCACCGGTGTGCCCTTTGTGCCTTACTCACCCTCCAACCCCAACAACATCCTCGATCAACGGCTGTTCTGATCACCAAACTGATTGAGGTGGCATGCGCCTCCATCAGGGCCGCCGCCGTAAATCAGGTGGCTGCCTGTGAGATCGGAACCGGCATACTGCATCCCTTCTGTGCGCACGTCAGGCGCATACGCATTGATCACCACCGCGTCGCGCAGATCGGCGCGACGTAGATCCGTGCCCGCCAATTCCGCATTGCTCAGCACGGCCCGTTGAAGATCGGCGCCTTCCATGCGAGCCCCACTGAGGTCAGCCCCTTCGAGGTTCGCATCCCCAAGCTGAGCACCACGGAGATCCGCCTCGCGTAAATCCACGCCAATCAGATGGGCCCCGCGCAGATCAGCGCCGCGCAAATCACAGCCTCGGCACTGACCGGTGGACTGCAGCTGAAGCACCGGATCCATCTCAATGGGGAGTGGCACTGCCCTCGCCATCGGTGAAACCACACCAATGCAGAGAGCGAGCAGCCCGAAGGCAGAAGAAGAGAATCGGGAACGGGCCATCAGATGCACGCCTCTATCTCTGTCTTAGACACTCCAGCAAGTGTCCGCAGCCTGCAGGCTCAGAACCCGTTCAAATAAGGCAACGCCGCCATTGTCTGTTTCAACTCAGCATCCCGCGACACCAGCTGAGATGTGGCATCCCAGCGACCGCTGAGCAGCATCTCGAGAGCGCCAGCATCAAAGCCGACATCCCAAGATCCGGATCCCTCACTGCGGCACTGACGGGCCTGAAGATCGAGGGTCCAGGCAACGCTTGGATCCTTCGAGACCGCATCCTGCAAAGCAAGGATCTGTTCCGACGAAGCCGTAGCGCAGGGAATGCCCAGAGCCAGGCAGTTGCCGTAAAAAATCTCGGCAAAACTGACACCCACCACGGCACGAATGCCCCAACGCATCAGCGCCTGGGGAGCGTGCTCACGGCTGGAACCACAGCCGAAGTTTCCGTTCACGACCAAAATCGATGCGCCGGCATGGGCCGGTTGATCGAAGGGGTGAGCTCCATCCAGTTCCTTGCGGTCATCAGCGAAGGCCTGGGATCCCAGGGCCTCAAAACTGACGCACTTGAGAAAACGGGCCGGAATGATCCGATCGGTGTCGATGTCGTCACCGCGCAGAGCAAAGGCCCGTCCACTGACGCTGGTGATCGCTCCCTGGGGGAAAGGGCCGGTCTGGGTCATGGCTGCAGTGGAACGGTCGTAAAAAGGAAGAAAGAAAGCAACACCAGGCTGGTTCAGCCTTCAAGCGGAGCCAAACAGCGCACATCGGTGACACTGCCGTTGATTGCGGCAGCAGCCACCATCGCCGGACTCATGAGCAACGTGCGACCACTGGCCGAACCCTGGCGACCTTTGAAATTGCGATTGCTGGAGCTGGCACTGATCTGACGCCCCTCAAGGCGATCAGGGTTCATGGCCAGACACATCGAACAGCCGGGTTCACGCCATTCGAAACCGGCAGCGCGGAAGACCTCGTCCAGCCCCTCGGCCTCAGCGGCACGCGCCACCTGCTCCGATCCAGGCACGACGAACGCCTTGATGCCAGCCGCCACTTGCCTGCCCCGGGCCACGTTGGCGGCCGCCTGCAGATCACTGAGGCGGCCGTTGGTGCAACTGCCGATGAAGCAGACATCCACCGGCACACCGGCGATGGCGGAGCCCGGAGCCAGATCCATGTAGCGGTAGGCCTCCTCCGCGATCGGACGATCGGAGGGATCCAACTGCTCTGGGGTGGGGACCGTTTCATCCACACCGATGCCCTGCCCCGGGGTGATCCCCCAGGTGACGGTTGGGGCGATCGCAGCAGCGTCAAAGCGCACTTCATCGTCGAAGTGCGCGTCTGAATCTGAGGCCAACGCACGCCACCACTGAACAGCGCGCTCCCAAGCCTCGCCACTCGGCGCTTCCGGGCGGCCTGCGAGGTAATCGAAGGTGACCTGATCGGGGTTGACGTACCCGCAGCGGGCTCCACCCTCAATCGCCATGTTGCAGAGGGTCATGCGCTCCTCCATGGAGAGCGCCTCAATCGCCGGCCCAGCGAACTCATAGGCATGACCCACGCCGGCTTTCACCCCCAGCGTGCGGATCACGTGAAGAATGAGATCTTTGGCGAACACGCCAGCACTGAGCTGGTTGTCAAACCAGAGACGCCGCACCTTGAGCTTGTTCATCGCCAGGCTCTGACTGGCCAGCACATCGCGCACCTGACTGGTGCCAATGCCAAAGGCAATCGCGCCAAAGGCACCATGGGTTGACGTGTGGGAGTCACCGCACGCCACGGTCATTCCAGGCTGGGTGAGCCCCAGCTCAGGAGCGATCACGTGCACGATGCCCTGACGGCCACTGCCGAGACCATGGAGGGTGATGCCATGGCGCTGGCAGTTGCGTTCCAACGTGCTGAGCATCTCCTCCGCCAGAGGATCGGCGAAGGGGCGGGCCTGGCTGGTGGTGGGCACGATGTGATCCACGGTGGCCACCGTCCGCTCGGGGCAACGCACCGATAGCCCCTTGTCCTCGAGGGCTGCAAAAGCCTGCGGACTGGTGACCTCGTGAATGAGATGCAGACCGATCAGCAGCTGGGTGGACCCACCGGGGAGATCTGCGACACGGTGCAAATCCCAGACCTTGTCGTAAAGCGTGCCGCTGCTCATTCCGGCCAAGTGATGAGCCGTTCACCCTACGCGGAAGCCTCAGCTGACCTCAATCGGAGTCTGAAGACGCAAGCGCAACTGATCCAGAGCATCGCCGGCACTGAGCCTGCGCACCCACTCACGACCGCGGCTGTCGCCGTAACGCCGCGCTTGTGCGACACAGCCATCGGGGCCAGCCACGGCCAGATGCACTAACCCGACAGGCTTCTCCACCGAGCCGCCCCCAGGACCGGCAATGCCCGTGATCGCCACACCCCAGTCGGCGCCGGTGCAGCGACGCACTCCCTCCGCCATGGCTTCCGCCACGGGATCACTCACGGCCCCATGCTGCTCCAGCAGTGCAGCAGGCACACCCAGCAAGGCCTGCTTGATCGCATTGGCATAGGCGATGACACCGCCCAACACCACATCAGAGGAGCCCGGCACGGCCGTCAGAGCGGCGCCCAGTCCACCACCGGTGCAGGATTCAGCGACGGCCACGGTCTGGCCGCAACGACGCAACTGATCGATCACCACAGAAGCGAGGGTGTCGGCATCGGCGCCAAAACAACGTTGCCCGAAACGGCGCCGCAAGTCCGCTTCAACCGGCTTGAGAAGCTCCCTCCCGGCCTCAGGGGTGTCGGCGCAAGCGGTGAGCCGCAGCATCACCTCGCCTCCTCCGGCGTAGGGGGCCACGGTGGGGTTGCTCCCGGCCAACAAATCCTCGATTTGCTCAGCGAGCGTGGATTCACCGATGCCCCAGAAGTGCAACTGCCGACTCGTGAACACACCACTGGCTAGGCCGGAGTTCTGCAACCAGGGCCCTGCGGTGGCATCCCACATCGCCCGCATTTCGCTGGGGACACCAGGGAACGTGAGCAGTGTGAATCCGGTCTGTGGGGACCAGATCATGCCTGGCGCAGTACCGGTTGGGTTGGGCAGTACCTGGGCTCCCTGCGGGAGCAAGGCCTGGCGACGGGTGCTGGGGGAGGGCTCGCGTCCACGACTGCGCGACTTGGCGAGGATGTCAGCCCACACCTCGGGGCGTTCCTCCATGGGCACACCGAAGGCGGCGGCGATGGCTTCCGTGGTGAGGTCATCTGGTGTGGGTCCCAGACCACCGGTGGTGATCAACACGCGGGAGCGCTGCGCCGCCTCCCGCACGAAAGCGATCAAACGCTCACGGTTATCGCCCAGCACCGACTGGCGGTAATGGGGCAAGCCAAGGCTCGCCAACCGCTCCCCGATCCAGCGGGCGTTTCCATTGAGGATGTTGCCCAGTAGCAGCTCGGTGCCAACACAGAGCAGCTCGACGCCACGGCTCTCGGCCGGTTCAAGCATGGTTTTGCGGAATGGGGGAAGGACGCGCCTTCTGTTCAGCCTTGAGGCGACGGCGCTCTGCTTTACGCGCCGTTTCGGCCATCTGGCGGCGACGGAGAACCACCACCGTTCCCACCAGGATCGCGGTGGCTAGAGCCAACCAGAGAAAACGAAGTTCCACATTGGCCACCACCATGGCGAGAGCCGCCAGCCACTGCGTGAACACGTAGATCAACAGCACCGTGCGCCGATGGCTGAAGCCGGCACGCAACAGGCGGTGATGCAAGTGGCGCCGATCCGGATAGAAGGGTGAATGGCCTTCGCTGAGCCGACCCATGATCACGGCGGACATGTCCGCCAGGGGCAACGACAGGATCAGCAATGGCAGCAGCAGGCTGACCGTGGTGAGGCCTTTGGCAGGGCCAACGATGCTGACCGCCGCCAGGGTGAAGCCGAGAAAGTAGGAACCGCCATCGCCCATGAAGATGCGGGCGGGATTGAAGTTGTGACGCAAAAAGCCGAAGCAGCTTCCCGCCAGAGCCGCCGCCAGTAAACCGGCAGCCGGCTGATTCAGGGAGAAGCTCACGGACAGCAATCCGACTGCGGCAATGCCGGCCACGCCAGCGGCCAGGCCATCGAGCCCATCCAGCCAGTTGATTGCATTGGTGATCCCCACAAGCCAGATCACCGTGGCGGCGAGGCTCAGCAGTTCAGGCAGCACCAGGACGGAGGAGGCATCACTCAACCAGGGGAAGTCGACAGCCCCGATGCGCACCCCTTGCGACCACACCACCATGGCCACCGCCACCTGTCCGGCCAAGCGGGGCCAAGGGGAGAGGGCGAAGAGATCATCAGCCAAGCCGATGATGAAAAAGCAGAGGGACCCAGCCAGGGTGGTCCAGATCAATTGATCGCGATCCGGAGCTAGCACCCCAAAGCCGCCAACCGCCCAGGTCACGGCCAGAGCGCCGCAGAAGCCCAGCACCATGCCCACGCCACCCAAGCGAACCATCGGGGTGGTGTGCTGCTTGCGGGAATCCGGCTGATCGGTCAGCCCCATCCGCAGGCCAAGACTGCGCACGAGGGGGACCACCAAAGTGGTGATCCCCGCTGCGATCGACAACGTGATCACGGCCACGGCGAGTGGATGGCTCGCGAGGATCACAGAAGACTCCGGTGAGGATGCACCCAGATCGGGTGAATGGATTCCAATCTAGGCAGGCTGAATCTGGAGTTCCAGCCCGCAGTGGGACAGTCAGGCAAGCGCTGGCACAGGCGCTGCACCTGCATAGAGCGGGAAGCGGGTGCAGAGGTTGAGCACACGTTCCTTGCAACGGGCCTGAACAGCATCGTCGTTGGGATTGAGAAGCCGATCCGCAATCACATCCGCCACCTCAGCAAACGCTGCTGTATCAAACCCACGGGTGGTGAGAGCAGCCGTGCCAAGACGCAGACCACTGGTCACAAAGGGGGACTCCGGGTCGAAGGGCACGGTGTTCTTGTTGGCCGTGATGTTGACGTCACTCACCAGCAGGTCAGCCACCTTGCCGGTCATGCCGATGCTGCGCAGATCCAGCAGCACCACATGGTTATCGGTGCCGCCACTGACCACGTCGATGCCGCGGGCCTGAATCTGCTTGGCCAAAGCCTGGGCATTGGCCACTACCTGACGGCTGTAGGCCTTGAAATCGTCGTTCAACGCTTCCCCAAAGGCCACAGCCTTGGCGGCGATCACGTGCTCGAGCGGCCCACCCTGTGTTCCAGGGAACACAGCCTTGTCAAAGCGCTTGGCGAACTCAGCATCACGACAGAGGATCAGGCCACCGCGAGGACCTCGCAGAGTCTTGTGGGTGGTGGTGGTGACCACGTCGCAGTGAGGCACCGGGCTGGGATGGACACCAGCAGCGACCAACCCGGCGATGTGAGCCATGTCAGCCAACAGATACGCACCCACCTCATCAGCGATGGCACGGAACGCCGGGAAATCGATGGTGCGGGGGTAAGCGGAATAACCGCAAACGATCAGCTTGGGCTTGTGTTCGAGCGCCAGCTTGCGGATGGCCTCCATGTCGAGGCGCTGGGTTGCCTGATCAACGCCGTATTGAACGACGTTGAACCATTTGCCGCTGACGTTGACAGGGGATCCATGGGTGAGGTGCCCCCCATGGCTGAGGTCCATCCCCATGATCGTGTCGCCGGGCTGGAGCAACGCCAGAAACACAGCGAAATTGGCCTGAGCACCGCTATGGGGCTGCACATTGGCCCAGGCGGCACCAAACAGTTCCTTGGCTCGTTCGATCGCCAGTTCTTCGATCGCATCCACATGCTCACAGCCGCCGTAGTAGCGCTTGTGCGGGAGGCCTTCGGCGTATTTGTTGGTGAGCACGGAGCCCTGGGCCTGCATCACAGCCCGGGACGCAAAGTTCTCGGAAGCAATCAGCTCGAGATGGGTTTCCTGACGGTTCTGCTCCTGCCCGATCAGGGCAGCGATCGCGGGATCGGCATCGGCCAGAGCGGCATTGATCGGTGCGGAAGCGCGGTCAGACATGAAAGAAGGCCTGCTGTTGACGAATCGTAGGAAACGGCTTCGTCTCACCCCGAAGCGGGGCAAAAAAAAACTGCCCCGAAGGACAGTTGAAAAGCGCGCCTGGAGAGATTCGAACTCCCGACCCTCTGATCCGTAGTCAGATGCTCTAATCCGCTGAGCTACAAGCGCCTGCGCCTGACTATCTGACCTCATCGAGGGACCCATCGTCAACTGTTTGGTCCATCCGGCCGCCACAATCAAGGCATTGCACAGACGCTGCCCGATGCCCATCCGCTGGTACGGCCCGGCCAATCCCGAAGACCCGATTTATCGACACTTCAACCGGATCGTGAATTGCACGCTGCATGCGGGGGTTTTTGCCGCCGTCAACAGCGGCCTCTGGTTTGTGCAGGGCATGCGTCACCCTTGGAACCACCTCGCCTGGGTCACTGAAGCCTGGCTTGCCGTTTTGGTGCTGCAACTGATCAGCGTGATCGTGCAACGCCCGGGGCCAGAGGAACGAGCCGCCAAGCCAGGGACCAGCAGCCCCAGCGATCAACCATGAGCCTCGACGCCTCCGCACTGCGCGATCTCAGCGCCGCCATTAGCGATCGCCTGTTCCTCCAGGTGGCCGGTTGGCATCTCTACCTGGGGGATGCAGGCCTGGCCGAACCCCTCGCCATTGAGTGCAGCGCCCGCATTGACCAAGGCGCTGCGATCGCAGCGCGACAGGCCCTGGAGGCGCTTCAGGTGCCCCTGGGCGGTGGCAGCACGAAACTGCCGCTGGCCCGCCTCATCCCGGCTGTGCAACTTCGTGATCTCGAGGAGATCCTCGAGGAGCACTGCCGATAAGGTTGCAGCCAACCCGGGAGCCCCCGTGCTGATCATCGAGGTCACCAATGCCCGCGAGGTGATGCGACAACGCATCGGCAAGCTCGGTGAGCGCCTGATCGGCAAGGTGGTCGACGCCGAGGCTCAGGTGGAGAAGGCGTTGATCCAGGAGCTGGACAACGCGTTCAAGGAATTTGGGATTGAAGCCCGGATCCTGTCGGTGCAGGGTCCCCAGGTGGTGGGCCGCCAGCAACTCGAACTGCCCATTCAGGTGCGGGAAGACCGCAATGTGATCCTCAGCGACGACTGAACCGCCGCGTGAAGGAGGCCGTGAGCTCCTCCACCTCCGGCACGCCAAGGCTGCGCCCGATACCCACAAACAGCAGCAAACCCAGGGCTGATGACAGACCCACCTGAAGCAGTCGGCCGAGCAAATCAAGCGGCCAGGCGATCCAGGCGCTGAGCGCCCAGGCCGCCAGCCCAGACAACACCGCTGCCAGCAGCAAACGCAGCGCATCGACAGCCCAGGAACGCAGAGGCAATCCTTGGAGACGCCCTTGCAAGGCGTTCAACAAGGCCAGGCAGGTGATCAGGTTGATGGCCACCGTGGCCAGCACCAGCCCTGGAGCCCCGAAATTGAACGGCATCTGAGGGCCCCAGGGGGTGGGGCCACCCACCAGCAGCCAGTCGAACAACACATTCATGCCGATGCCCGCCATCGATAGGCGGAAGGGGGTCGTGCCATCTCCCAGGGCGTAGAACACCCGCACCAACACATCACGGCCGAGGTAGGCGGGCATGCCAACGCCATAGGCCATCAACAGCCCGGTGACCAACTGCACCGCCTGCTGATCGAAGGCACCGCGGGCGTACACCAAGGACACAATCGGGCCTCCCAGCGCCACAAACAGGGCCCCCAGCGGCAGCATGCTGGCGGTGGAAAGCATCAGACCCTGACGAATCCGAGCCACCAAAGCGGGACGATCGTCAGGTCCTGTGAGCCGGGCAAACGTGGGCAACAGCGGCACCAGTAGGGCGTTGGAGATCAGCCCCAAAGGGGTCTGCACCAACAAGTTGGCGTAACCCAGGCCTGCAGCGGCACCAAGAATTCCGGAGGCAAAAAACAGATCGGTGAACACATTGATCTGCAACATCCCTGACGAGAGGGTGGCGGGACCCATCACCTGCCACACCTCCTGGACTCCGGGATGGCGCCAGTCCCACACCAACTGGAGCCGTGCCAGACCCTGCTTCACCAGGGCCGGCAACTGCAGCAACCACTGCAACAGGGCCCCCACCAGAGTGGCCAAGGCCAACACCACACCACCAACAATGGCCGACTGGGGCGCAGCAATCGAAGGGCCGAGCTGCCACCAGAGCAAGCCCACCCCAAGGATCAAGGCCAGGCTCGACATCAGCGGCGAAATCGCCGGGATCCAGAACTCATCCGCCGCATTGAGCGAACCGAAACCAAGGCCGATCAGCCCCGCCAGAAACGCCATCGGCGCCATCACCTGCAGCTGGATCACAGCGTTGTGGTGAAGCTCAGCTGAAAGGCCAGGCCCCACCAGCGTGATCAAAGGATCAGCGGCCACCACCAGCGCCAGGGTCACCAGCAGCAACACCGCGCTGACCATGGTGTTGAGGGTGGCGAGGATATGTGCCCCTTCCTCTTTGGGCCGCCGGCTGAGCACGCTGACCATGGCGCTGTGGAAGGGTCCGTTAATGCCTCCCAACAGGATCAGCAGAAAACCCGGCAACACATAGGCGTAGTTGTAGGCGTCGTAGGCCGCACCGACACCGAACGCTGCAGCGATCACGAGCTGGCGCACCAGGCCGCCCAGCTTGCTGAGCAACGTGCCGTAGGTCACCACCAGGGCGATGCGCTTGAGAGATCTCGCCATGGCGGAACAGCAAGCCGACTCAGAGATGGGCTGCATTCTCAACCGACTGACGCCGATAGGCAGACCCCAGGGGCCACCATGGCCACCATCTCCGGCCCGCCCGCGGCCCCTCATGTCCGGTCTTTCCCTGCTTCAGTTCGAACCCCTGCATGAAGGGGTGCTGCTCAAGCGCTACAAACGCTTTCTGGCCGACGTGCGCCTCGACGACGGCAGTGAGGTGACGGCCCACTGCGCCAACACCGGACCAATGACCGGCGTGCTGATCCCCGGACAGCGTGTGCGGCTGCGCCATGCGCCCTCCCCCACCCGCAAGCTGGCCTGGACCTGGGAGCAGGCGGAAGTCCCCGGTGCTGACGGATCACCGTGCTGGGTTGGCATCAACACCGCCCTGCCCAATCGCCTGATCCGAGCCACGATCGAAGCCGGATGCCTCCAGGAGCAACTGGGTGAGATCGCCTCGATCCGGGCCGAAGTGACCTACGGAAAAAACAGAAAAAGCCGGATCGACCTGCTGCTGCAACCCTCAGACAACGCCAAAGATCCCAGGCCCATTTACTTGGAGGTCAAAAACACCACCTGGACCGATGGTGATCTGGCGCTGTTCCCCGACACCGTGACCGAACGGGGCCAGAAGCACCTGCAGGAGCTAATGGATGTACTGCCGGACGCTCGCGCGGTGCTCATCCCGTGCCTGAGCAGGCCGGATGTGGCCGCTTTTGCTCCTGGCGACAGCGCCGACCCCCGCTACGGAGAACTGTTCCGCGAAGCACTGGATGCGGGTGTGGAGGTGCTGCCCTGCTGCTTCAGCTTCGAAGCAGATCAAGTGCGTTGGCATGGACTTCGACCCGTCAAGCCATCCACGAATGCGTCGAACAATCCATTTTCCGCATCCAATCCATGAATTTGTAACAACGCGAACATTGACCAAGGCAGATCATTGGTCACCCTGAATGCCGACGACTTCATCCGAACACCACGGAAAACGTCATTGCAGCCCTGCTCTTCTTTCATGACATCTGCTCTGCATTCGCCTTCCAGGCGGAGCAAGCCGCGTCTCCAGGAAGCCAGCCTCCTGGAGGGCCCCATGCTCCTTCTTAAAAGCATTCGCGGCTTTCGAACCAACCGCTCGCTGACCTGGCTCGCGTGCGTTCCTGTTGCCTTTGCAGGCCTTGGCCTGTTCAACCTGGCTGCTCACGCGGAAAGCGCCAAACTTGAAGACCTCACTGGTCTTCAACTAACCAGTTTCCTTGCCGACAACCTCTGGCTGTTGATCGCCGCCATCTTGGTGATCTTCATGAATGCGGGCTTCGCCATGGTCGAAGCCGGCATGTGCCGCCAGAAAAACGCCGTCAACATCCTCGCCAAAAACCTGTTCGTATTCGCCCTTGCGGTGACCGCGTATTGGTTCATCGGCTACTCGCTGATGTATGGCGGCTCTGTGGTTGATGGATGGCTCTATTTCAAAGGCCTGTTTTTCGATCCCTCGGCCACTGAAGCGATCGCTTGTGCAGCAGCCGACAAAGCTGACGATTGCGTTCAGCTTGTTCCTGCCATCGATTTTCTCTTCCAGGCTGCTTTCGCTGGCACGGCTGCCACGATCGTGTCCGGCTTGGTTGCAGAGCGCGTGAAGTTCGGCGAGTTCGTGATCTTCGCTCTGGTCCTCACCGCCTTCATCTATCCAATCTCCGGTTCCTGGCAGTGGAACGGCGGCTGGCTGGACAACCTCGGCTTCATTGATTTCGCCGGTTCCTCCATCGTTCACTCCGTGGGCGCTTGGGCTGGTCTTGTGGGCGCCATGCTGCTTGGCCCTCGCATCGGCAAATTTGTTGATGGACGCCCTCAAGCGATCCCTGGTCACAACATGGCCATCGCCACCCTTGGCGCTTTGATCCTCTGGATCGGTTGGTACGGCTTCAACCCCGGCTCCGAGCTGGCCATGGACCAATACGTGGCCTATGTGGCTGTCACCACCTCGCTGGCAGCTGCAGGCGGCGCCATCGGCGCCACCGTGATCTCCACGATCACCTCGGGCAAACCCGACCTCACCATGATCATCAATGGCATCCTTGCCGGCCTGGTGAGCGTCACCGCAGGATGCGGCAACCTGACCATGGTTGGTGCCTGGGTCGCTGGACTTATCGGCGGCATCATCGTGGTGTTTGCCGTTTCGGCGCTCGATTCAGCTGGCATCGATGACCCCGTGGGTGCCTTCTCTGTGCACGGTGTGTGCGGTGTCTGGGGCACGATCGTGATCGGCCTCTGGGGCGTGAAGGGCATGGCTCCTGACGAATTCTCCGTAGGCATTGGCCTGTTCAACGGTGGCGGTTTCTCCCAACTGGGGATCCAAGCCCTTGGCTGTGCTGCTTACGCCATCTGGACACTCATCACCTGCTTCATCGCCTGGTCTGTGATCGGCGCCCTGTTCGGTGGCATCCGCGTCACTGAAAAAGAAGAGGTCGAAGGTCTCGACATCGGTGAGCACGGCATGGAGGCTTATCCCGACTTCGCCACCACCAACAGCTGAACCAACGCGTCCCGCGTTTCCGATCAGCTCCTCTCCAGTCCGGCCGCAACGGCCGGACTTTTTTTTGCCCTGTTGGCCCCACGCGTCAACGTGCAGGGGCTGCCCATAGAGTCATCCCACTGCTTTGCCGGATATGGATACCCACGCCTTTAAGCGCTCGCTGCACCATTCCGATCGCTACAACCGGCGTGGATTCGGCCGCGCAGAAGAAGTTGCCGGCAGCCTGGAGCAGGCTTATCAGAGCGGTCTGATCGGCTCAATTCGCGACAACGACTATCGCCTCACCCACGGACGGCTCAACGTTCGCCTCGCCGAGGCTTTCGGCTTCTGCTGGGGCGTCGAGCGAGCTGTGGCCATGGCCTACGAAACCCGCAAGCACTATCCGGATGAACGCATCTGGATCACCAACGAGATCATTCACAACCCCTCGGTGAATGACCACCTGCGCGAGATGGACGTGGAGTTCATCGCCGTTGATCAAGGCGTCAAAGACTTCTCCGGCGTCACCTCAGGGGATGTGGTGATCCTTCCCGCCTTTGGAGCCACTGTGCAGGAGATGCAGCTCCTCAACGAGCGCGGCTGCCACATCGTGGACACCACCTGCCCTTGGGTGTCCAAGGTGTGGACCACCGTGGAGAAGCACAAAAAGCAGACCGTCACCTCGATCATTCACGGCAAGGTCAAGCACGAGGAAACCCTCGCCACCAGCTCCTTCGCCGGCACCTACCTCGTGGTGCTCGACCTCAAGGAGGCCCAGATGGTGGCCGACTACATCCTGGGCAAGGGAGATCGTGAGACCTTTATGGCCAAATTCGCCAATGCCTGTTCTCAGGGGTTCGATCCCGACCGCGACCTTGAACGCCTGGGGGTGGCGAACCAGACCACCATGCTCAAGAGTGAAACCGAGGAAATCGGCCGCCTGTTTGAGCGCACGATGCTGAGCAAGTACGGCCCCACCGCCCTCAACGAACACTTCCTGGCGTTCAACACCATCTGTGACGCCACCCAGGAGCGCCAGGACGCGATGTTCTCCCTTGTGGACGAACCCCTCGATCTGATGGTGGTGATCGGCGGCTACAACTCCTCCAACACGACCCACCTGCAGGAAATCGCCGTGAGTCGCGGCATCCGCTCCTTCCACATCGACACACCAGAGCGGATCGGGGCCGATAACAGCATCGAGCACAAACCCCTGGGCCAAGACCTGATCCGCGAAGCCGATTTCCTGCCAGCAGGGCCTGTCAATGTCGGCATCACCTCGGGTGCCTCCACCCCTGACCGGGTCGTGGAGCACGTGATTCAGCGACTGATCGACCTGAGCGAATCCTGACCCCCAGCCCCCTTTACATTGGTTGACATGCGGGGATTGTCCCCGGAGAGGGACCTCCATCCGTGCTGCTCTTGACGAGACATCCAGCCGATTCCCTGCGCCACAGCGAGGACCCGCAGATCCGCTGCTACAGAAGCCATTTCTCGGATCAGATGGAGATGCGCGCCACCACCCATGAGGTGGGTGCCTATCTCGATCGGCATGAGGGGTGGTTCCGGCGTTGCGCCAAACCCATGGATGTCGAGGTACTTGATCCTCAGGCCTACGCCCTGCGCCTCGGCCGGTTTGGCAATTTCGGCTTTGAAGTGGAGCCCACCATCGGTCTGCGTCTGCTGCCCCAGCAGCAAGGCACCTATGCCATCACCACCGAGCCAGTGCCTGGAAGCAACGATGGCCTCAACGCGCTGTATGACGTGGACTTCCAGGCATCGCTGCGCCTGGAGGAGCAACCACCCGGAAGCGATGACAGTGGCAATGCAAGCCCCTCCACAAGCGTCAGCTGGGACCTCGACCTATCGGTCTGGATCAAGCTGCCCAAAGTGATCACCATGCTCCCTGAGGGACTGGTGCAATCCAGCGGCGACCACCTGCTGCGCCAAATCGTTCGCCAGATCTCCCGCCGGCTGACCTGGAAAGTGCAGGAAGACTTCCATGCCACCCATGGCCTTGCGTGCCCAGCACGAAAAAGGGCTGCGTTCTAAACGCAGCCCTGGCTCACCAAATTGTCTGAGGCACCAAACCTGATCAGCCCCAGCAGCGTCAGCGGCTGGTCCAGATCTTGTTGACAATTTCCATGCCGCTGACGGCCTGCCACAGGAACAGGGTGAGCATGCCCATGTTCAGACCCACATGGGCCTTACGGGCAATCAGATTGCCCTGCTGCATCAGCGGAGAGAGAGAAGCTGCCGCAGCAATCATCCCGGTCATCGCCAGACCCACCAACAGGTGAGGGCCAACAAACAATTTGCCGTTATTGAGGTAGGTGACGGCCATACCGCCCAGGGTGCCGAAGACCATCACCGCCAACAGGGCACTGCCCCAGAAGTAGTGACGCTGGGCAAACTTGCCGGGGATCAAGGCTTTGCGCTGCTCAGGGGTGCCTGTGCGCACTTTCTTGGCCTTGATCCCGAGGAACATGGCGTAGCCGCCAGCGGCCAAGAGCATCCACATCATTAAGGGATGCACGAAATTGAGGCTGAAAGGAAGGGCGGCCAGCATCGGGAGAAACGTTGCGTGGGTGGAGGTTAGAACTGCGCCCCTCCCCGCCGCTGCTCAGTGCAGAAAATGACGGCGACCGGTGAGCAGCATCGCCAGGCCGAGTTCATCGCAGGCCTTGAGCGAATCGGCATCGCGCATGCTGCCGCCAGGGTGAATCACAGCGGTGATGCCATGGCTGGCTGCCAAACGCACCGTGTCGTCAAACGGGAAAAAGCCATCACTGGCCAGCACAGCGCCTTTGGCCTGATCGCCAGCCGCCTCGAGAGCCAGACGGGCCGAACCCACACGGTTCATCTGCCCAGCGCCAACACCCAGGCTCTGGCCGCCCTTGGCCACCACAATCGCGTTGGAGCGCACATGGCGCACCAGTTGCCAGGCGAATTGCAGGTCGGCTCGCTCCTGATCCGTTGGAGGACGCTGGGTGGCAACGGTCCAGCTGGTGGGATCAATGGGCTGATCATCGAGGTCCTGAACCAGCACGCCACCCAGGATGCTGCGCACGTGGTTGTGTCCTGCAGCGTCAATCGCGGCCGGAGCGAGTTCCAGCAAACGCAGGTTGGCTTTGGCAGCCAGAAGTTCGCGGGCTTCTGCCGTGAATCCCGGAGCCACGACGCACTCCAGGAACAGGCTTGTGAGTTCCCGGGCCGCGGCCGCATCCACCTCGCCATTGATGGCGACGATGCCACCAAATGCACTGACCCGGTCAGCATCGAGGGCCCGGGTGAGCGCATGGGCCACGCCATCACCCACCGCCACACCACAGGGGTTGGTGTGCTTCACCACTACAGCCGCTGGTTGCTGGGCAGGGTGGCGACCATCCACACCGAAGCCAAACTCCCGAACCGTGGCGAGTGCCGCCTCCAGGTCGAGCAGATTGTTGGTGCTCAACTCCTTGCCTTGAAGCTGCAACGCCCCGCCCCAGCCCTGCTTGGGCTGGCTGTACCAACGGGCTTGCTGATGAGGGTTCTCGCCATAACGCAAGGTCTGGCGCAAAGGCACAGCATCCAACCAAGGGGCGGCATCAGTCTCCACCTGAGCCGCCATCCAGGTGCTGATTGCCGTGTCATAGGCAGCGGTGTGCTGGAAAGCCTCGAGGGCGAGCTGACGGCGCAGATCGGCAGGCACGCCTCCACCGGAGCCCTGCAGCGCTTGAAGAACACGGTCGTACTGATCCGGGCTGGTGAGCACCGCCACATCAGCGTGGTTCTTGGCTGCAGCCCGAACCATGGCCGGACCACCGATGTCGATATTTTCAATCGCCTGATCCCAGGTGACATCCGGCCGAGCCACCGTTTCCCTGAAGGGATAGAGATTGACCACCACCAGGTCGATCAGCGGAATCTGCTGCTGCTCGAGATCGGAGCGATGGGAGGCGTCATCCCGCTTGGCCAGGATGCCGCCGTGCACCCGGGGATGCAGCGTCTTGACGCGTCCTCCAAGGATCTCAGGTGCGCCCGTGTGTTCAGCCACCTTGGTCACCGGCAGGCCGGCCTCCTGAAGCACCTTGGCCGTACCGCCGCTGGACAACAGCTGGTAGCCATGCTGACGATGCAAAGCCTCCGCTAACGGCACCAGGCCCGTTTTGTCGGAGACACTCAGCAGCGCGAAAGGTGCCATGAAATCGCAGCAAGATCGGTCCTGAGCCAACCTACGCAGCAACGCTCCGGCAGCTCCGATGCCTTCAGCCGCTCCAGCCCCTCTTCGTCTTCGGCCCGACGCAGACCCTCTGGGCCG
>CAXQPR010000080.1:0-8572 GCA_964225855.1 Salipiger bermudensis
GGTCAATCGCAGCAATCAAGGCGCCAAGTCGCCGACTGTGCTCAAGGCCTACTCCCTCTCGGAGATGGTGCAGTTTCTCAGTGAGCAATCGGGAGACGATGCGCGCAATCTGGTGATTGCATCTCCGATTGCCGCACCTGCTCCAGCGGCTTCCAAACCAGCCAAGTGAGTTTCAGCTGAATCACTGGCACAACAAAGGGGCCTTGATCGCATCAAGCCCCTTGGTTCGGAGCATTGCTTGATGAAAGGGCTTGCCAATCAAGGTTGTGGGACTTGAGCGGGTCTTCGTTCACCTGATCTTCACCACGTCTTGCTCCCAGGATCACCACCTCTCCCCAGTGAGCTCACCTCCGGAGCTGGGACCTTGAAGGAGTCGAAGACCACCGTTCCCCAATCCGGAGTTTGATCATGATCACTTGCATCTACGACGCCCAAGGCATTCAGCTCTGCTGCTGCATCGGTCTGTCTGCTGCTCTGGCCTATCTCGAGCTTTTCCAGCTGGATCAAAGCGAAGTGATTCTGGAGACCATTCCAGTGGATGCGCCTGACGTTTGAACCGGTCACGAGAATGACCCAGCAGGGCCAGGCCTCGTTGTGATCGTGGCTTGGGTCGGTTGCTGACAGCACACTGGAGAAGGCCGTCTGGATGGCTTGGCATCCTTCCCCTCCGATCCGCTTCAACCGCTGCAACAGTTGGCGCCATACGTTGTCGGTCGGGCGCGGCGTGGCGTTGTCGGTAGCAGTCGTTATGCCCGCAATCTGCGTGAGGCCATCCGTCAGGCCGCTGCTGATCCTGATCGCCGGCCGGTACTGATCTTCGGGGAGCCTGGCCTCGAGAAAGACAATCTCGCTGCTCTGATTCATTTCGGATCACCCGACCGCAAGCGATTGATGCTGCGGCTTGATGGCCCCTTGCTGAAGCCTGATGGCAGCGATCTTTTTGGCAGTTTGGGTGACCCTCCGGGTTCTTCGCTCTTGGACTTGCTCGGGGATGGAGCCCTGTTGATCGATCAATTGGAACGGGTTCCCGCGGAGCTCAAGTTGAGGTTGTTGGCACTGGCTTGTGGGCAAGGTGACTTACGCGGCCGGCTGTTGTTCACCTCCGAAAGCGTGAGTCCAGGGTTTGAGCGCTGCTGCACGCTGATTCGAGTGCCTCCCCTGAGGGTGCGCCGGCAGGATCTGGGGGAGTGGTTGCGCTACGGCGTGCGCCAACGCAGCTTCAAGCTGGGTTGGGCCCAGGCCCCGCTGGTGCCTGATGTGGTGGTCAAGCGGCTGCAGGCCTACGACTTTCCCAACAATCTGCGGGAGCTGGAGACCCTGATCTACAGAGCCCTGCAACAGATCCGGCGTCAGGAGGGCGGAGCCGTTCCTTTGCTGATCCCGCAGGATGTGTTCTGGACACCACCGCGATAACAGCTCTATCGCTTCGACATCTGGCGCTGGAAGCCTCAGCTGCGGGAGTGGATGCGTACTCCATGGCTCTGGAACGGGTTGTTATTCGGTCTGGTGAGTTGGTTGTTCGTGCTGGTCAACGTGTGGCTTTGGCTTGGCCCCCAGGACCGGGACCATAACGGCGCCCTCAATTTGTTCTGGGCCTGGTGGTGGCCGTTGATCCTGCTGGGCTGCCCCTTGGTGGGGCGGTTGTGGTGTTCGTTCTGCCCATTCATGGTGTGGGGTGAGATCAGGCAACGTCTCGTCCGCCTCGGGGGGTGGCAGCCATCCCGTTGGCCCCGTGGGGATCATGACCGCTGGGCTTCGCCGCTGCTGGCCGCTGGATTTGCCTTGATCCTGCTCTGGGAGGAGGTGTGGAATCTGCAGAACACGGCCTGGTTAAGCAGTTGCTTGCTGTTGCTGATCACTGCAGGAGCCGTGATTGGCTCGCTGCAGTTCGAAAAGCGTTTCAGGTGCCGATATCTCTGTCCGATCGGTGGAATGAACGGTTTGTTCGCCAAGCTCTCGGTCTTGGAGCTGCGGGCTCAGGTGGGCACCTGCAGCGGCAGTTGCAGCAGCTATGCCTGCTTCAAGGGTGGGCCGGCGGATGGAGAAGGCCTGGCCACGACGGGTTGTCCGCTCGGTACCCATCCCGCTCATTTGCAGGACAACCGCAACTGCGTGCTGTGCCTGACCTGCGCCCAGGCCTGTCCCCATCGCTCCGTTCAATTGGCCCTGAGGCCGCCGGCCGCTGATATCCAGCGACAGATGGAAG
This sequence comes from Salipiger bermudensis, assembly GCA_964225855.1. GTDB lineage: Bacteria > Cyanobacteriota > Cyanobacteriia > PCC-6307 > Cyanobiaceae > Synechococcus_C. The sequence continues at coordinate 2,207 of CAXQPR010000080.1, forward strand.
CCCCTCGGGGAGAACCTGCCTTGATCCTGGTGCTCGCCGGCGATCTCTGTCTGCATCATTGGCATCGTCTCCTGGGCTGGTGGAGGGGCCGTTGTTGCCCCGCCTTGCAATCGCCTGTGTTGCGCTTGCGATCCCTGCGGCGCTATTCGCTGTCGCCCAGTTGCTGTTCAGTGGTGAGCGTTTGCGGCGCACCCTCTATGGCCTGCTGCCGGTGGTGTGGGGGCTGCTATTGGCGCGTCATCTCCCCATCGGCATGGGGGAGGCGGGGGCTCTCTTGCCGGTGAGCCTTTCTCCCTTAGGCATGCCATGGCAGGACGCTTTGCCTTTGTGGCGTGCGGATTCCCATGTGATCGGTTTCTGCCAGACCTTGGTGGTGGTGTTGGGCCTGGCGATGAGTGTGGTGCTGTTGCGCCGGCAGCTGGCGACCCATCGCAGCGCATGGCTGGGTGCTTCCGGTTTGGCGTTAGTGCTGGCGGCTGCGGGTCGATGGCTGGTCGCGGTGTGACCTGCTGATTCGCCTGATTCCAGCCATGGGCGTGCGCAAAAAGACGTTTGCGTGCACCATGGGTGCCTTGCTTTGAATCCCATGCGTCGCATCGCTCCGCTTCTGCTTGCGCTTCTTGCGGTCGGTGCTCCCGCTCAGGCTGGGCTGATGGAGATCCTCGAGCGCACGACTCAGCCCAAAGTGCCGCTGCGCCTTCAGCCCAAGCTGCCACCGATGCCGCTGACGCGATCGCGCGGCAAAAATTGGGTTGGCACCACGCACCCGAAGGCCGACCTGCCCATCTTGGTGATGGCGGGCCATGCCGATTCCCAGCGGATGATGGGCTCTGGAACCCCTGGGCGTGCCGTGGATGTGGGGGGTGCGGCGCCGATGCAGGCTGGCATCACCGATGAGCTCTATTGGAATCTGCTCACCGCGAAGGCCGTGGTGGCGGAAGGCCAGAGGCAGGGTCTGAACATGCGCTTCTATGACCCGGGCATGCGCACGATCCTCAACGAACAGGACCCCCGCACCAATTGGAGCGTGGGTAGTGAGCATGCGTCTCGTGGTGGGTATGCGTTGGAAATTCACTACGACGCCTATGCACCCCATGGCATTGGCCCCGGAGTGATTCCAGCGGTGGCCTATGGCTTCTCTGTGATGGATGAGGCCCTCGCCGATGAATTCGGCGGTTACCCCTATCACTACCGAGGGATGCTGGGAGCACCGCGCCGTGGCATCTCGATGCTGGAGATCGGAATGCTGGAGGGGGCCTTAGAGACGGACCTGCGCAATCCCCGCACCCGTGACGCCACGTTGCACACCATTGCCCTCCGGGTGGTGAAGGCCCTGCGGGTAGGCCTGAAGGAGGAAGACGCGGATCACACGGCGATGCGCAAACCGAACTGATCCACGCTGGATGTCCCCATGCTTCATCTCTCCAAAGTGATTGGCTGGGGGTCAGCATCCACCCACCCGTCGCTGGAGCGGCACGACACCAACGGTGTCACTTGAACCGAGAGTGGTCTGCCTTCAGCAATGTCGACGCGTAGGCCGCTGTAGGCATCCCCAGCTTTCGCACCATCCCAGTGCCGGCCAATGAAGAGGCGATTGCTGGCGATCACTCTCGTGCCTCCTTCGTCGTCGTCTTGTTCGATCAGTTCAGGGCCTTCACGTCGTTGTGTGCGTAGTCCGTAGCCGCTACCGCCGCAAATCACCCAGTTGATGTGGCGATCGGCATGCCCGGTTTCATGGGTGCGAAGCACTTCCATGCAGTGGGCATGGCCACTGAGAACAAGGTCCACCAGAGGCGAAGCGAGGTCGTCCTCAAGGGCTGATGCCACTTCGTTGAAGACATCTCTGAGCTGATTGCGAATCGCCTTGGTATCGGCCTGATTCCATTTTGTTTTTTCGGTCACATAAGCGGGGTGATGCATCACCAGAAGCCGCCCACGTGTCGTCGGATCGCGATGTGATGCGATCAGCCCCTCCTTGAGCCAGCTCAGTTGTGCGTGATCGACCGATGCATTTGGACTGTTTTGGCGCTGAAGATCAAAGCAGGCTTCCTGCAGAGTTTCGAGCTCATCATGGAGTAGATCACGCTGCTCTTCGCTCAGATTGCCATTGGCCAAATCTCTATAGATCTTGGCTTGCTGTTGCTCAAGACAGCGCAGTTCTGTACGGCAATTGACGCCTTTTTGTTCGGGCTTGGTTGTGGTCAACAGCGTGTTCGAATCGATGGCAAACACATCAACACCGGCATGCCGGAAGCGGTAGTAGCGATTGGGGAGGCGCGTGTTGATCCCTGGCCTGTAGCTCAGGCAGCGTTCCTCGTCCCATGCGGCGTTGTAGTGGCGGTCGAGGTGATCACCCAGATGGGCTAAGGGGATGTCGGCCAGCACATCAAGGAATGCTTGGGCGTAGGTTTCTCCCTGCCCTGATCCGCGCCATCCAGCATCGATGTCGTGCATCCACTGCAGATGTCGCCTGAATGGGAGGCTGAGACCCGCGAGTAACGCTACAGGAATCGAGAGGTCGTAGTAGTCATGATTTCCTGGAACTGGAAGGAATGGCTTGTTAAAGATCAGCCCTTGATGGCTGATGGTTTTCCAGTCTTTGCCGTGCTTGAGCCAGTCTCTGTAGGGCTTGAGAAAGTTGCCGCGGTACTGATCAGCAGCACCCACTAAATAGACCACATCTCCCGTGTGGAGCAGAAAGGCAGCTTCCTTTTTGTGGGGGAGAAGGCGCTCTGCTATGCGGCGGGGTGGGCTATGGCGCCGATGACGGCCGGTGCCACTGTCGCCGAGCACCAGGAAGTGAAATGCAGCGTGCGTTGTGGGGTTGCTGTTGTCGTTGTTGATCACCAAACGGGTTTGATCAATCCCGCGTCGCGTCAGCTCTCGATGCTGCCAGCGAACGCGCTTGCTCATCTGGCTGATTTTGCGCTCGATTGAGGGATCGGTCGCGAAATTCACGTTGTTAGGGGGATTGGTGCGACAACCTGCAGAGCACCCGGTTGTGCCTCAAAGTTCACGCTGTTTACGTCGATGATTTCGCCATCGACAACTAGCTTTTGTGTCTCTTTTAAATGAATCGTAATTTCGCGGGTACGGAAATAGGCAAGATCGCTGTTGTTGGAGCCACTGTTTCTGATCGCAGACCAAGCAAGACTCGATAAAACCGAAAAACCGCCCATGCGATCTTTTGGTGATGCGATGATCACCTCGAGAAGACCATCGTCGGGAATCACCTCACCAAAGCCCTGGGCTGTCACCGAAGTGGCTGGAGCGGCATTGGCCACGGTGATGGCACTCGCCTCTACTTGGTGCTCCTGGCCATCAATTTGTAAGGTCGCTTGGAAGGGTTGTTGATCCACAAGCTGGCGGGCCCCAGAAAAGATGTAGGCCATGGGGCCAAGAATATTCTTCAGTTCTCGGCTTGCTTTGTCGACCATTCCAGCTTCAAAGCCAAGGCCCGCAAGCAGGATCATGGGGTGGTTATTGCATAACGCCATATCGACACGTCGCAGATTGCCAAGCAGCAAATTGGTGCAGGCTGCTTTCACACCAGTGGGGATGCCAAGCGCGACTGAAAAGGCGTTCGCGGTGCCTCGGGGGATGATGCCCAGAGGAATATCACTGCCCTTGAGGGCACTGGCCACTGCTCCAACGGTTCCGTCACCGCCTGAGGCAATGATGATCGAATCGCCTTCACCTTCGGCATTGATCGCGGTGATTTCCTTGATTAAATCTTGGGCTTGCTCGCCAGGATCAAGATCAGGTCGGGTTGTCCAGACCTGCAGCATGAACTGCGGTTCCAGATAGCTGCGAATTTCTGCCAGTTCTTGCTCAGGGTCGCCTTGGCCGGCGACTGGATTAAAGATCAAGTATCCGCGCCGACTCCGCTTGACTCCTTGGAGTAGGGCAGATGCTGTGGCGGGATTCAGGGCAATGGGGCGATCGCAGAGTAGGGCTGCACGAACAAGGGGCGCGGCCAGGACATCGCAGCCCTGCTGATTGGGTGGCGACGGAAAATGCACCAGGCCACTGATTTCTCCTTCCAGAATTCTTGCTGCGATTGCGATATCACCACCATCACGAATCGCTCGAAAGGGGGTGATTGATAGTCCTCCCAATTCATGTCGCCGTTGGAGCTCCTCAATCACGTCTTCCCCAATCAGCAGTGAAAAGCCGGATAGCAGTTGGGTGTTGTTGGTCATCCAGACCCCAAGGGCCGGGCAGACCATTGGATCGGCGTTCAAGACAAGGGTTGAGGGCATGGCGGAGCCTGGTGGTTTAGGAAATGGATTCGACAGGCTTCAGCAGTCGGGGCGATTCATTGGCTCATTGACCCCCGCCATTGCCATCAACGATGACGTCAACAGGCTCAGCTCAACGCGACGCATTGCCGACCAAGGTGCTTTCTCCAGACTTAGCGGTTCTCTTTGCGGGGAGTCATGGCCACGCTTGATTTATGCACGGACAGGACCAACGACCTGCGGATCGCTTTCTGCCCGTCTTGGCTGAGCACGCGTCAGAACAGGTCTGATGTTTGAAGGTTCGGGAGGCTCTGGCTATCAGGTAGGGCATGCCCCGTTCCCGTTGAAGGAGTCTCCATGCATGCCGTGATTTCAATCGCTCTGTTGTTGGCATCAGGCGCAGCTCCTGATTCCCTTTCCCCTGATGGGCAGCGCACGTATACGTGTGGCCGTGAGCGTGAATCGGCCGCTGGCTGTTTCAACGCCTGGACCAAGCTGACCCACGAAGGGACGTCAGGTGGGTGGGTTCCTGCTTATTGCAGTGATCAGCCTGATCAGTACAGCAGCGGGAGCTGCTACGGAGGCGGAGTTCCCTGGTGGTGGTGGAACGGAAGCGGGAAAATTGGCGATCGGGTGTTGAAGGATTTTTGGTTCCGTGATTATGCGGGGCCTGAAGTGAATGGTGTAGTCCGCAATGACAATGCTTATGGTGATGCCTACCGATTACCAGGAAAGCACAATTGCTATAAGGCCAAGCAAAGTATCTTCTGTATGGAGTTTATGCGTTAGCGGCGGCTTTGATCACTGATGGTGTCGCTCGATTTCGTTAGAAGCGGAAGCTTGTCTTGATTAAGCCGCCCAGTTGTTGGAAGCTCTTACCCTCAGGCGTGTTGGCTCCCAGCGGGCGGCTCAGGTAGAAGAGCGCTGGCGTCATGGCGATGTTGTCTGTGAGTTGGAACTTGTACCACCACTCCCAAACGTAATTCCCATCATTGGGGGTGCCGCCCCCTCTCAGGCTGGTGGCAAAGGGAGCTTGGCCCACAGCCATACCAAGGGCGTTTCCTGGAAGGAATGCATCCTCCCATTCCAGCCCTACACTCCAGGATTGACTGGTGCTCACCAAGCCTCGATCCTTCGCCATGCTGTTGTAGTTGGAGGAATTGATTCCCCAACCAGAACTGATCGAAGGAATCCAACCGCTCTCATCCGGTTGCCAATAGCCGCTCAGCCCGAATGCCGATGTCTCGCCTGGGTTGGCATAGCTGTCGAGGGTGAAGTTGGTGGCGTAGACAAACAGATCATTCGCGTTTTGGATGTAGGAGTAGACAGCGGCAATGCCCCACTGCTCAGCGCCATAACCGATCTGTACGGTTCCTGTGCCGCCTGCACCATCAGTGGCAAGACCACCGTTTTGCACGTCGCTTGTTGCGCCGTTGGCTGCAACGTAATTGGCGCTGATTGCAAAGCCGTTCTTTTCCCACCACAAACCTGCACCCGCTCCAAGATTTTTGTTGTAGGCACCAGGGGCTCCCCCAACGGTGAAGACATCAAGAATGCTGCTGGCTGGGTACACGCTGGGCCAGATAGCGAGCATGTCTTCTTGGCCGACAAGGCCTCCGAGCGTGACGATGAAATCTCCGATGGGAACTTGGTAGAGAAGCCTGTCGATCACCAGGTTGTTCGGGTCGGGACCTTCTTGAAATGCCGCTTCCAATTGCGACAGGCTGCTGGGCCCAGCGCCTCCAAAACTGTTGGAATCACCGTCAAAGTTGCCGCTGCGCAGTGTGGTGAAGAGCAGGTCCTTGCCCGTGAAGCTGGTGCTCAAATTCAGCTGTAGGTCGTAGTTGAATGTTGCAGCACTGAAGGATCGTTTGTTGTCACGTACCAGGTTTCTGGTGCTGCCGATAAAGGTATTGGCACCGAGCACAAAGGTGGCCAAGCCTTCCAGCTTGGTGGTGGTGGAGAACTGGGTTGCTTCCAGTTCGCCCACGCGGGCTTCCAGACCGTCAACACGGCCCTTGAGGATGGCGAGTTCCTTCTCGAACTCCTTCATCAGGCGCTTCAGCTCGTCGGTCACTTCAGTGATCCGGTCGAGGCAAGCGTTCAGGAGTGCGGCCGCTTCATA
>CAXQPR010000081.1:0-2488 GCA_964225855.1 Salipiger bermudensis
GTTTCCAGAATCATCCGGTTGCTGCCCACCAGGAAGCCGTGATTGGCGTCGGTAAACGCCACATCCAGGGGGTTCGACTGGGTGTCGAGGTCAATGGCTTGCCAGGGGCTGGTGGTTGCCGCCGGCAGGCGGGTGGCCACGCATCCGCCGAGGCTGAGGCCCAGACAGGCCACTAGCAGCAGCTGGACGAAGGGTTTGAGCAGGCGCTTCATGGGATTCAGCATCGGTGGGCGTGAGCGGTGCAGCACGGTGGAGCGTGCGACTGGGTTCAGCGCAGGGAATAGAGGGACAGGAAAAAGGCGAAGCCGAGGGCCAGGCTGCCGAAAATCAGCACGTTTTTCTGGCCTGGAGTGAGGCGGTTCACGCCGAGGCCGTAGTCGAGATTTTCTTCAAAGCCACTGGCTTTGGTGGCCGGGCCGATATCGCGGAACGCGCCAACCCGGCTGCGACATACCGGGCAGCGAAAACTAATGGCATCCAGTTCTTCGAACGCCGTGCCCGAGGTAATCCCCAACTTTTTCACCCCTTCAGCGGGGTCGTAGACGTAACCACAGCTGCGGCACTCAAAGCGGTGGGTGCGGGGATCGCTGCTTGGCTCAGCATCGCTGCCGCCCTCTGCTGGGGATTCAGCGCTTTCGACGGCTACGAGTTCGTCTTCAGCGGAGGATGGAACCTCTGCCTGGTTGGGCGGAAGACCGGCTTGCTCCGATCCCGGGATCTCGTCGGTCACCACTTAATAAACAGGTCCGGCAACTCTATCGGGGGCGCCAGAAGGTGGTGGTGAATGCCAGACTGCCCTCCAGGTCGGGCTTCTCCATGTTCGCGCTGCCGGGTTACGACGCCTTTTTGGGCTTTCTGCTGATTGCAGCAGCGGTTCCAGCACTGGCGTTGATCACCAACAAACTCCTCGCTCCTCGCAGTCAGCAGGGTGAGCGTGAGATCACCTACGAGTCGGGCATGGAGCCCATTGGCGGTGCTTGGATTCAATTCAACATCCGCTATTACATGTTCGCGCTGGTCTTCGTCATCTTCGATGTGGAGACTGTGTTTCTGTACCCCTGGGCCGTGGCTTTCCACCGCCTCGGTCTTCTGGCCTTCATTGAGGCCTTGATCTTTATCGCCATTCTTTTGGTGGCCCTGGCCTACGCCTGGCGCAAGGGCGCCCTTGAGTGGAGCTGAGCTGATGCCTGAATCAATCTCCCCATCCATTTCCGCCGTTCGCGATCTGCGCGGTGCCAGTTGTGGACCTGTGGCAGGTGCTGCAGAAGGTGCACCTGCTGTCACCACTGATCTGAGTGAGAACGTGATTCTCACCAGCCTTGATGATCTCCATAACTGGGCTCGTCTGAGCAGCCTTTGGCCCCTGCTCTACGGCACGGCCTGTTGTTTCATCGAGTTTGCGGCGCTGATTGGATCTCGCTTCGACTTTGACCGTTTTGGTCTGGTTCCGCGCAGTTCACCTCGCCAGGCCGATCTGTTGATCGTGGCTGGAACCGTGACAATGAAGATGGCTCCGGCCCTGGTGCGTCTTTACGAGCAGATGCCGGAACCGAAATACGTGATCGCGATGGGTGCCTGCACGATCACCGGTGGCATGTTCAGTGCCGATTCCACCACGGCGGTTCGGGGCGTCGACAAGCTGATCCCTGTTGACCTCTATCTGCCCGGATGTCCGCCGCGGCCTGAGGCCATTTTTGATGCGGTGATCAAGCTGCGCAAAAAGGTGGCGAATGAGTCGGTGAGCGATCGCCGCCAGCTGCAACAGACCCATCGGTATTGCACGGTCAAGCACGCGATGACGCCGGTCGAGCCGATTGTCACCGGTGCTTATTTGCAGGCGGAGACGCAGATTGCAGCGCTCAAGCCTGGTGCTGGATTGGCGATGCCGTCCTTGTCTGATGCTGCCAATACCAACACCGCTGCAGAGCCAGCGTCCACTGAGTCCTCCGCTTCTTGAGCTGATTCGTCATGAGTGAGACCCCGAAAGCTTCGGCTCAAAAGCCTGCCGACGACAACTTGCCTGCAGCGCCTGAGCGCGGCCCTGTGAGCCAGTGGCTTCAGCAACAGGGCTTTGACCATGAGCTGCTCCCAGCCGATCATCTGGGTGTGGAAACCATCGGAGTCGATCCGGTTTTCCTGCCAGTGATTGCTGCAGCACTTAAAGGAAACGGCTTCGATTACCTCCAGTGCCAGGGTGGTTACGACGAAGGTCCTGGCGCTCACCTGGTTTGCTTTTATCACCTCGTCGCCATGGCTGAAGTGACGGATGGCAAGACCGACGCTGTGCGCGAAGTGCGGGTGAAGGTGTTCCTGCCCCGAGATGGAGAGCCTTCTCTCCCCAGTCTCTACGGACTGTTTCGCGGCGCTGATTGGCAAGAGCGGGAAACCTTCGACATGTTTGGCATCCGTTTCGAGGGACATCCCCATCCCAAGCGTTTGTTGATGCCGGAAGATTGGAAGGGTTGGCCTCTGCGCAAGGACTATGTGC
>CAXQPR010000082.1:0-2807 GCA_964225855.1 Salipiger bermudensis
TCGTTGCGGTATCCCACCGCCTGAAAGCTGCCGAAGCGGCTGGGCAACTGGGCCTGAGCCATGCGGCGGACGAAGCGCTCGTTCTCCAGCCGGTAGCGGATCAGGTCAGCAATGCTGATTAGCTTCAACCCCCAGCGATCGGCGTAGCTGCGCAGCTCCGGCAAGCGAGCCATGGAGCCATTGCTGTTCTGGATTTCACAGATCACTCCGGAGGGGCTGAGGCCCGCCAGCTGAGCCAGATCCACGGCGGCTTCGGTGTGACCGGCCCGTTTGAGCACGCCGCCCGGTCGGGCGCGCAGGGGAAAGATGTGCCCGGGGCGGCGCAGTTCCGCTGGCCGTGTGGCTGGATTAAGGGCCACCTGAATCGTGGCAGCGCGGTCTTCGGCGGAGATGCCTGTGGTCACCCCATGCTCGATGCCGGCATCGATGCTCACGGTGAAGGCCGTTTCGTTGGCATCGGTGTTGCGGTCCACCATCAGCGGCAGATCCAGTTCGTCCAGCCGCTGCCCCTCCATGGCGAGACAGATCAGGCCCCGTGCCTCGGTGGCCATGAAGTTGATCGCTTCCGGGGTGGCGAACTGGGCCGCGCAGATCAGATCCCCCTCGTTCTCCCGTTGTTCGTCGTCCACCACGACAACGCACTCCCCATTACGGATCGCCGCAAGGGCGTCGCTGATGGCATCGAACGCGATGGGTTCGTTTGCTGGGTCGAGGGAACTGGGATTCAGGAGCCTGGTCGCCGGGAGATGACTTCATTATTGATCTCTGTACGATCGATCGTTGGCTGATTGGTTCAATGGCAGGCAAGACAAAGTCGGCGGTTGAAGCGATGGCAACGGTGAAGGGCGGACGGGTTGCTGTGATCGGCGCCTCCGGCTACGGCGGCCTGCAGACCATCCGTCTGCTTCAGGGCCACCCTGGACTTTCCGTCAGCTTTCTGGGTGGTGAACGCAGTGCTGGTCAACGCTGGAGCTCTGTCTGTTCCTTCCTGCCCCTGCCGGACGACCCAACGGTGGAATCGGCGGATCCGGATCGAATTGCGGCCTGCTCCGATTTCGCAGTACTGAGCCTCCCCAACGGCCTGGCTTGTCAGTTGGCACCACAACTGCTGGAGCGGGGTGTGCGGGTGGTGGATCTCTCCGCCGACTTCCGCTACCGCTCTCTGGAGCAGTGGCTGAAGGTTTACGCCAAGGAGGCTGGCTCCCTCAACCGTCAGGACGCTGAGCTCTGCAGCAGTGCCGTCTACGGCCTGCCGGAATGGAACGGCCCCGCCATCGCTGACGCGAAGCTTGTTGCAGCTCCCGGTTGCTTCCCCACCGCCAGCCTGCTGCCTCTGCTGCCGTTCCTTAAGCAGGGTCTGATCGAGGCGAGCGGCATCATCATTGATGCCAAGACAGGCACGTCCGGCGGGGGTCGGGTGCCGAAGGAGGCGATGCTGCTGGCGGAGGCCTCGGAATCCATCGCGCCCTACGGCGTCATCGGCCATCGCCACACCTCTGAGATCGAGCAGATGGCGATGGAGGTGGCTGGCCAGGAGGTGCGGCTTCAGTTCACGCCACACCTGGTGCCGATGGTGCGTGGTCTGCTCTCCACGGTTTATGCCCGCCTGCGCGACCCCGGACTCACCGCCGAGGATTGCACCACGGTTCTGGATGCGATCTACCGCCACCACCCCTGTGTTGAAGTGCTGCCGGTGGGCACCTACCCCGCCACCAAGTGGGCGCGCCACACGAACCGTGCCCTGCTGTCGGTTCAGGTGGACAACCGCACGGGCCAGCTGGTGTTGATGAGTGCCATCGACAACCTGATCAAGGGCCAGGCCGGGCAGGGCGTGCAGTGCCTCAACCTGATGGCGGGTCTCGCCCCGCAGACGGGGCTGCCTTTGCAGCCGTTCTATCCCTGACGCCAGGTTGGCTTCAGGCCAGCCAGGGCCCTAGGCAGGAGCAGATGTTCCTGCTCCTGAATGCGTTTGGCGAGCCTGGCGTGGTCATCTTCTTCGAGGACGGGAACGGCGGCCTGGGCCAAGATCGGTCCGGCATCCAGCTCCTCGGTGACGATATGCACCGTGCAGCCGGTGATCTTCACCCCGGCCTTCAGGGCCTGCCCGATGGCGTCCAGGCCACGGAAGCTGGGCAGCAATGAGGGGTGAATGTTGATCAGCCGTTCGGAATAGCCGCTGACCAACACATCGGTGACGATCCGCATCCACCCCGCCATCACCACCAGCTCCACCTGGTCGGCACGAAACAGGCGCACCAATTCGCCGTCCAGCTCGCGCCGGTCCTTGATCAGGCGATGGTCGAGCACCGATACGGGAATGCCGAGACGCTCCGCACGCTGCTGGGCACCACAGCCCGGATTGTTCACCACCAGCCGCTGGATCCGCGCGTTGAGGTTCCCCGCCTGAATCGCCTGGGCCAGGGCCTCGAAGTTGCTGCCGTTTCCGGATGCCATCACCCCCAGCTGCAGCGGGGCCTGGTCAGCTCGATTGTCGTGGCTAGGGTCAGTCAAAGCGGGGTTCGGTCTATGTCCCATCTCTCCATCCTGCCGACTGTCTTCACCGACCTCGAGCGTCTGGTTCAGGCCCTTTGTGATGAGGGCTTCACGGTGGAGCGAACGACCGAATTGCAGGGATTCGCGGACGACTCCCACGCCGTTGATGTGCTGGCGTTTCAGGGCTCTGCCATGCCCCTGGGCTGGACCCAGCGAGAGAACGGAACGATCGTGATGCATGGCGATATCCAGCGAATCAGCCGCCAGCCGGGACTTGAACAGCGCTTGCAGCGGGTGACCCGCCGCTACGCCCT